>DATLSL010000154.1:0-2802 GCA_035534135.1 Rhodanobacteraceae bacterium
AGAGCAGCACCAGCGGCTCAAGATTTTCCTCGGCGCTGCGCCCGGCGTGGGCAAGACCTACGCCATGCTCTCAGCTGCGCGCGAGCTGAAGCGCCAGGGCGTGGACGTGGTGGTGGGGCTGGTCGAAACCCATGGCCGCGCCGAGACCGCCGCGCTGCTGGAAGGTATGGAGGTGCTGCCGCGGCGGGCGCTGCGCTATCGTGATCAGGATTTCACCGAGTTCGATCTCGATGCCGCGCTGGCGCGCAAGCCGGCGCTGCTGCTGGTCGACGAGCTGGCCCACCGCAACCTGCCGGGTGGCCGCCACGAGCGGCGCTGGCAGGACGTCGCCGAACTGCTCGACGCCGGCATCGAGGTCTACACGGCGCTCAACGTGCAGCACCTGGAAAGCCTCAACGACCAGGTGCACCGCATCACCGGCATCACCGTGCGCGAGACGGTGCCGGACGCCGTGCTCGACCGTGCGCGCGACATCATGCTGGTCGACCTGCCGCCGCGCGAGCTGATCGCGCGGCTCAAGCAGGGCAAGGTCTACGTGCCGGAGACCGCCGCCGCCGCGCTGGACGCGTTCTTCTCGCCCACCAACCTGGCCGCGCTGCGCGAGCTGGCGGTGGAGACCATCGCCAATCACGTCGAGAGCGATCTGCGCGAGCACATGCTGGCGCGCGGCGGCGCCATGCCGGTGCGCCGCCGCGTGCTGGTGGCGATCGACGGCCACGCGCAGAGCGAATACCTGGTACGTGTGGCGCGGCGCATCGCCGAGCGGCGCGGTGCACCGTGGAGCGTGGTCCACGTGGACACCGGCGGCATGGTCGATCCGGTGCGCCGCGAACGCATCGAATCCGCCATGCGCATGGCGCGGCGGCTGGGCGGCGACGCGGTGATCCTGCGCGGCCATGCGATCGCCGACGAGCTGCTGGCGCACGCCGACCGCGAAGGTGCGGGCCAGATCATCATCGGCCGCACGCGCGAACGGCCGCTCGCGCGCATGCTCGGCTTTTCGCTGACCCAGCAGCTGCTGCGTCGCGGTGCACATCTGGAGCTGGCGATCATCGCCACGCCGGCCGAGCGCGCGCGCTCGCGGCGGCGGATGCAGCTGTCCGGCGGGCGCGGCACGCGCCGCGAGTACGCATACGCCACGCTGGTCACGCTGGCGGCCTTCGGGCTCGCGTTCGTGGCGGACCGCTACTTTTCGGTGGCGAACCTCGGGCTGATCTTTCTCACCGCCGTGCTCGCCGTCGCGGTGCGCACGCGCATGACCGTGGCCGTCTATACGGCCGTGCTGTGCTTCCTTGGCTACAATTTCTTCTTTACCGCGCCGCGCTACACGCTGGCGATCGCCAACGCGGACGACGTGCTGGCGGTGAGCCTGTTCCTGGTAGTGGCCCTGATCAGCAGCCGGCTCGCTACGCGGCTGGCTTGCCAGGTGGAGTCGCTGCGCGCGGCGCAGGTGCGGGCGCGTGCGCTGCTGAGCCTGGGTCAGCGGCTGGCCACCAGCGCCGATGCCGGGGGCGTGCGCGACGTCGGCGCGCAGGCGCTGGCGCGGGCGCTGGATGCACAGGTCGCGATCCTCGCCCGCGATGCCGGCCAGGTGCTGCAGCCCGCGGCGTCGTCGCCGCGCGGACTCACCCTCAGCCCGCAGGATCTGGCCGCCGCCGACTGGAGCGAGCAGCACGCCGAACCCGCCGGTCGCTACACCGACACGATCAACGCGGCCAGCTGCTGGACCCTGCCGCTGGGCAGCGAAGACAACCGGCTCGGCGTCGCCGCGCTGCGCCTCGACGCGGCCACCGGCGAGCCCGATGCGGACCGCCGCAGCCTCGCGCTGGCGATGGTGCAGGACATCGGTCGCGCGCTTGAGCGCGCGCGGCTGGCCGACGAGCTGGAAAGCGCGCGCGTGCAGGGCGAGACGGAGCGGCTGCGCAGCGCGCTGCTGTCCTCGGTGTCGCACGACCTGCGCTCGCCGCTGGCCTCGATGATCGGCGCTGCCAGCACCCTGGTCAGCTACGAGGCGCAGTTGCCGCGCGAGGAGCGCCGCCAGCTGCTGGAAGCGATCCTCGGCGAGGGACAGCGGCTGGACCGCTACATCCAGAACCTGCTCGACATGACCCGGCTTGGCCACGGCACGCTGAAACTCAATCGTGACTGGACTGATGCGGCGGAGATCGTGGCCGCCGCCGTCACGCGCCTGCGCAAGCTGTTCCCCGACCTGCGCGTGGACACTGCGCTGCCGCCTGGCACCGTGCTGCTGTATGTGCATCCGGCGCTGATCGAGCAGGCGCTGTTCAACATCCTGGAGAACGCCGCGCGCTTCTCGCCGCCGGGCGAGGCGGTACGGGTCACCGTGCGCACGACGAGCGGGCGCCTGCTGATCGACGTTGGCGATCGCGGGCCCGGCATTCCGGAGGAAGAACGCGCACGCATCTTCGACATGTTCTATTCCGTGTCGCGCGGCGACCGTGCCCCGCAGGGCACCGGCCTGGGGCTGGCCATCTGCCGCGGCATGATCGGCGCGCACGGCGGCAGCGTGGAGGCCTTGCCTGGCGACGGTCGAGGCACCACCATCCGCATCAACCTTCCGCTGCCGACGCCGCCCGATACCAGCCCATGAACGCTTCCGCCCCGCGCGTGCTGGTGATCGACGACGAGGCGCAGATCCGCCGTTTCCTCGACATCGGCCTGCGCGCCGAGGGCTACCAGGTGCTGCTGGCGGCCACCGCCGCCGAGGGCCTGGCGCAGGCGGCCACGCAGTCGCCCGACCTGGTCATCCTCGATCTCGGCCTGCCCGATCGCGAGGGCCAC
>DATLSL010000155.1:0-9281 GCA_035534135.1 Rhodanobacteraceae bacterium
CTTCGGCTTCGGCAGCTACCGCGAAGCCATGCGGCGCCAGCTCCAGCTCGGCAGCCGTGGCGCTGCCGTGAGCAGCGACAGCCACGGTCGCTACAGTGTCGCCTACGGCGAAAGCGGCTACCGCCTCGAGCTGGGTCGCACGCAGATCACCCCCTACGTCAACCTGCAGTTCGCGCAGGTCCGCAGCAACGGTTTCAACGAGCTGGGCGCGGACGGCTTCGGCCTGAAGTCCGGCGCGAACCATGCCCAGCGCTGGCAGACCGGCCTGGGCCTGCGCGCCACCCACGACTGGCCGCTCCCCGGCGGCGGCAGCCTCGGCCTGCAGACGCGGATGCTGTGGCAGCAATCATTCGGTGTGCAAGGCGAGGCGTTCCAGGCCAGTTTCAGCGGCATCAACCAGTACGCACCGATCGGCGGCATCGGCCTGTCGCGCCACGGCGGCGTGGTCGGCACGTCGCTGGACTGGCGCATGACGCCGCGTGCCAGCCTGCAGCTGGGCTACGACGACTACGTCGGCCAGGGACAGCAGGCGCAGATGGGTACGCTGAATTTCAACTGGACGTTCTGAACCCGCCGCCTGCGCACCCTGTGCGCGATGGCCCTGCTTTTGTAGGAGCGGCTTCAGCCGCGATGCTCCTGCTCTGATCAAGCCACGAGCATCGCGGCTGAAGCCGCTCCTACAAAAGCCGCTCCCACGGCGGGTGGCGCATGCGCGATCCGATGGTCACGCCTTGCCGTGGAACAGCTCGCGGCCGATCAGCATGCGGCGGATCTCGTTGGTGCCGGCGCCGATCTCGTAAAGCTTGGCGTCGCGCAGCAGGCGCCCGGCCGGGTACTCGTTGATGTAGCCGTTGCCGCCCAGGGTCTGGATCGCCTCCAGCGCCACCTGCACGGCATTGACCGACGCGTTGAGCAGGCAGGCGGCCGGATCGATGCGCGACTTCACACCGTGGTCGAACTGCTGCGCCACCATGTAGGCGAAGCCGCGCGAGCTCTGCAGGTGCGTGTACATGTCGGCGATCTTCGCCTGCATCACGCCGAAGGTGCCGATCGGCGCGTTGAACTGCTTGCGCTCGCGCACGTAGGGCAGCGCCAGGTCCAGCGCCGCCTGCATCAGCCCGAGCGGGCCGCCGGACAGCACCAGCCGTTCGGTATCCAGGCCGCTCATCAGCACGCGCACGCCTTCGTTGACCTCGCCGACGATGTTCTCCGCCGGAATCTCGCAGTTCTCGAACACCAGCTCGCAGGTGTTGGAACCGCGCATACCGAGCTTGTCAAGCTTCTGCGCGGTGCTGAAACCGGGCATGCCCTTCTCGACGATGAAGGCGGTCATGCAGCGGCTGCCGGCCGGGCGCGGCGCGGTGCGCATGTAGACCAGCAGCACGTCGGCGTCGGGGCCGTTGGTTATCCACATCTTGTTGCCGTTGGCGACCCACACGTCGCCTTTCTTCTCGGCCTTGCAGGTCATCGAGCCGACCACGTCGGAACCGGCGCCCGGTTCGCTCATCGCCAGCGCGCCGACGTATTCGCCCGAACACATCTTCGGAATGTACTTGCGCCGCTGTGCCTCGTTGCCGTTGTGGAAGATGTTCTGCACGGCGAGGTTGGAGTGCGCGCCGTACGACAGCCCGACCGAACCGGAGGCGCGCGAAATCTCCTCCATCGCCACCATGTGCGCGAGAAAGCCCATGCCGGTGCCGCCGTACTCGACGGGAATGGTCATGCCGAGCAGGCCCATCTCGCCGAACTTGCGCCACAGGTCGGCCGGGAACAGGTTGTCGCGATCGATGCGGTCGGCGCGTGGGGCGATTTCCTTTTCCGCGAACGCGTGCACGCTGTCGCGCAGCAGGTCGATGTCTTCTCCGAGCGGGAACGGGCGCATGCGGTGGAACTCCGGGTGTGATCAATCCGGCTCACATGATAGCGCGAAGGGCAACGCCAGCAGGGTGCGGGAGTGGGTGGAGATGAGTGAGGAACGAGTCGGCGCGGATCACGCCGTTACTCATTTCTCACTTCCGCTCCTCACTCATTCCTGCTTCGCTGCAGGCAGCTGCGCGGCCAGCGCGACCAGCCGCTCGCACTGGGTTTGCACCAGCGCCAGTTGGGCCAGTACCAGGCGCGCGGTCTCGTCATCGACGTCCGGCGGCACGATCCTCCCGCTGGCGGCGCCTGTGCCGGGCGGCAACCTGTTGCGATGCGCGCCCAGGCTGTCGGCCAGCGCCTCCAGCGTCGCCACGGTGGCGGCGCCGGCGCGCTCCACGGCGGCCAGCGCGGCGGCCGAACCGATCGCCTGACGGTGCACGCCCAGTGTCGACAGGTGCCCCAGCAGCGCATGCGCCACGGTCAGAAAGCGCAGCAGCAGATCGCTGCCCTGGCGGTGGCGATCCGGTTCGCGCAGCATGTTGGCCAGCACGCCGCTGAGCGTGGCGTCGGCGTTGTGGGCGTCGCGGCGGGCGATCCGGTAGGGCAGGTCGTCGCGCCTGCCGCCGGCGTACTGCGACATGATCCGCGCCAGATAGCGCGCCTCGCTGCGCACGGTGTCGGCCAGCACGTGATCGAGCTGGCGTCCCTGCCAGTCGGGCAGGATCAGGTAGATCGCCAGCGCGGCGATGACCGCACCGATCAGCGTGTCCAGCAGCCGCGGCCAGAGCACCGCGTAGCCACTGCCGACCTGGTTGACGCAGATCACCACGAACAGCGTGATCGCCGCCGTGGCCAGTGCATAGCGGCGCTGGCGGGCGGCAAAGAAGACCACTCCGCTGGCGACGATCAGCGGCAGCTGCCACGCCCCCAGCGGCAGGTGCAGCAGCGCCCAGCCCGCCACCAGTCCGGCGACGGTGCCGGCCACCCGCTGCAGCAGCACGCGGCGGGTCGCGCGGTAACTGGGCTGGCACACGAACAGCGTGGTCAGCAGGATCCAGTAGCCATGCTGCGGATGCGCCAGCTGCATGACGCCGTAGCCGGCCAGCAGCGCCAGCGACAGCCGCACCGCGTGACGAAAGCGCAGCGAGCGGGCGGTCAGCTGCATGCGGATGCGCGCCAGTGCCTCGCGCGCCGACTGCGGCGCCGGATTCTGCAGCGCCAGCTCGCTGTCGCTGCTGGCCGGGCCGCTTTGTGCGCCGTCGCTGAGCTGTGCATGGATCGCATCCAGATTGCGCAGCAGCGCATCCAGCGAGCGCCGCAACACCTCGCCCGGCGGCTGCGCCTGCCGGTGCAGGCCGGCGACGGCAAGGTGCACGTCATGCAGCGCAGCCGCTGCCGCGCCCGGGCTGCGCGACACGGTGCGCAGGCGCAGGTCGCGGGCGCGGGCACGGCAGCTGTCCGCCTCCAGCCGCAGCAGGTGTTCGCAGCGAAACAGCACGTCGCTGTGATAGAACGCCTCGGCCAGTGCCGCGTACGGGTAGTGCGACGAGCTGCCGCGTTCGTGCACGTCCTGCGCCATCAGGTACAGCCGCAGCAGGGCGGCAGTGCTGCCGCGCGGGCGGCGCGAGCCGATGCGGTCGATCAGCACCAGCCGGGTGGCGTTGAGCGCCTGCACCACGCGCTCGTTGCGCATCGCCAGGGCCAGTTGCAGCGCGTCGCAATCCAGCCCGCGGATCGGCACGAACAGGGCGGCCTTGGCGTCCAGGTAATCGGCCAGCGCGTCGAACAGCCGCGCCAGTGCGTGGCGCACCGCCTGCTGTGGCGCCAGCGCGCTCCACAGCAGCGACAGCGCGCCGTACCAGGCCGCGCCGGCCAGCAGCGGCAGGGTCTGCAGCTGCCATCCCGGCGCCGGCCCGTGGGCCAGGTCCGCGCTGATCATGGTGTACACCGACAGGATCAGCGTGGCCCCGGCCACCGTGGCGTAGCGGCCGCTGAGCGCGCCCAGCATCACCAGCGCAAAGGTCGCCAGCGGCAAGCCGATCGCGAACAGCGGCGGATGCGGCAGCAGCCACTGCACCGCCGCCGCCGCGATCGCGAAGCAGGCCAGCGTGACCGGCACGGTCAGCAGGCGATTGCGCCAGTGATCCTCGGTCTCCGCCAGTGCGCAGGCGATCGCGCCCAGCAGTGCGGGAATCACCAGTTCGCCGCGCCCGGTCAGCAGACCGAACGCCACGATCCCGCCCAGCGCCAGCAGCACGCGCAGGCATTCGGCGAAACGGTCGGAGCCGCGCAGGCGGCGCCAGAGCAGGGCAAACGGTGAAAGTGTCGGCATCGGCCCAGCATACGATGGAGGCATCGATGGTGTGTCTCCGGGTGGGCAAAAAAAACGCCGGCGAGCAGCCGGCGCTTTGGACGTAGTCGAATCGCGTCGCTTACTGCCCGCGCATGCGACCCTGGAAGCGGGTGCCGCCGTTGCCCATGTGCGGCAGCTTGATCTTGCCGATCACGCTGATGCGCTCCTCGGCCAGACGGTCGGCGGCCAGGTAGGTCGGCACGCCCTCGGTCCTGGAGATCTCGAAGATGCGTCCCAGGTTGTAGTAGATCTGGCGCATCATGCGCATCGCGCGCTCGCGGTTGTAGCCGTCGATCTCCAGCGAGATGTTCATCACGCCGCCGGCATTGACCGCGTAATCCGGCGCGTACAGCACGCCGCGACGGGTCAGCTCGTCGCCGATCGCGTCGGTGGCCAGCTGGTTGTTGGCCGCGCCGCAGATGATCTTCGCCTTGATGCGGTCGATCGTCTGCGCATTCAGCGTGCCGCCCAGCGCGCACGGCGAATAGACGTCCGCGTCGACGTCGTAGATCTCGTCCAGACCCACCGCCTCGCAGCCCAGCTCGTCCACACAGCGCTGCACGAGGTCCTTGTTGATGTCGGTGACGAACACCTTGGCGCCCTGCTCGCGCAGCAGCTTGATGAACTCGCTGCCGACGTGGCCGGCACCCTGCACCGCGTAGCTGTACTTGCCCACGTCCTCGTTGCCGTGCTTGAACTGCAGCGCGGCCATCAGACCCTGCAGCGTGCCGAAGGCGGTGAACGGCGACGGGTCGCCCGACCCGCCATGCACCTGGTGCACGCCGGTCACGTACTCGGTTTCGCGGAACACGTATTCCATGTCGTTGACGTCGATGCCGACGTCCTCGGCGGTGATGTAGCGGCCGTTGAGCGAGTTGACGAAACGGCCGAACGCGCGGAACAGCGCCTCGGACTTGTCCTTGCTCGGATCGCCGATGATCACGCCCTTGCCGCCGCCCAGGTTCAGGCCGGCCACCGCGTTCTTGTAGGTCATGCCGCGCGACAGCCGCAGCACGTCGTTCACGGCCTCCTGCTCGGTCTTGTACGGCCACATGCGCAAACCGCCGAGCGCGGGGCCCAGCACCGTGTTGTGGATCGCGATGATGGCCTTCAGGCCGGCGTCCTTGTTCTGGCAGAAGACGACTTCTTCGTGACCGGTCTTGGCGATGGTTTCAAAGATCATTGGAACGGTTGACTCCATGATTCAAGGTGCCTGACGGCAGCTGCAGATCGATGACGTGACGGGCATGCAGTGTCCCGCACGGGGTGATGGAAACGCTGGAAACTGATCGCCCCGACAAGGGCCGGGGCGAGGAATGAAGGCGCGCAGTTTAGTACGTCACCCGGCGATCTGCTGATGCGTCGCAGCAAACCGGCAGCGCATGGACGGCGCCTGGAGCAGGGCCGGGATGCTGCCGCCCATCCAGGCGCAACGCCATCACCAGCCCGGTCCGGGTATCTGCCCGCGGGCCGTCACCCGACGGTGCGGCCGGCCTGCATGCGGCAATTCGGCACATGGCCGCTGGCGCGCGCCTGCTCGAATACCGGCAGCAGTTGCTGCGCCTGCCGTCCCAGCACCTGCTCGCGATTGCCGGGGGAAGGATGGGTGGACAGGAATACCGGCGGCTTGCTGCCGCCCTGTTTTTCCATCTTCTGCCACAGCGTCACCGCCGCCCGCGGGTCGAAACCCGCCTTGGCCATGTAGCGTTGGCCCAGCACGTCCGCCTCGCGCTCCTGCGTGCGCGAGAACGGCAGCAGGAGGCCCACCTCCGCCCCCACGCCCAGCGCGGCGGCGGCATAGCCGGCATTGGTGCCGCGGCTGCCGGCGTAGATCGTGCCGGCGGCCACGGCGGCCTGCGCGGCCATGTTGTCGGACAGGCGCTCGGCGCCATGCCGCGCCACCACGTGCGACAGCTCATGGCCCAGCACCACCGCCAGCTGGTCCTCGTCGGTGGCCACCTTGAACATGCCCTGGTTCACGCCGATCCGGCCGCCGGGCAGGGCGAACGCGTTGGCGCTCTTGTCGCCGATGATCTGCACTTCCCACTGCTGGGTATTCCACGGCGGCGGCAGTACCGCGATCAGCGCGTTGGCGACGCAGCTGGCGTAGGCCTGTTCGCGCGGCGCGTCGACGAACTTGCCCTGCTTGCGCATGTCGTTGAAGGCGCTCAGGCCCAGCTGGCTCATCTGGCTGTCGGACACCATCATCAGCTGCGTGCGTCCGGTCGGCGAGGTGGCGCAGGCGGCCAGCAGGGTGGCCAGCGCGGCGGTCGGCCATACGCGTTTCATGTGTCGATCCTTCCGTGGCAAGGTCAGCGGAGCATAGCCGCCAGCGGCGCCGTCTGACGAGACCGGGCGGGCAGGCGCCGCGTGCGCGTCGGCTTGCCGCCGGGCCGGGTCTCCCTGCGGACCATCGATGTGCCGGTCCGATCCTTCCGCGTCCGGCCCGGGGCAGCCGCGGCGCGCGCAAACTATTCGCTTGCGGCTGCCATTCCCCCGAAAACACGGTATGCTGCATTGCAATATAACGACGCCTGCCGGCACACGCGTTGGCGTGAGCCGGGTTCGAGCGTTCATCCCGATCCTGCGGAGCCATGCCATGCCTCGTCGTTCGGTTGCCGCCCCAGCCGTGCTTGATGACATCGCGGGTCGAATCAAGCTCGGCACCTTGCGTGCCGGCTTCGTGCTGGGCAGCCGACTGCTGCCGGCGCGCACCCTGCGACATGCCGTGCAGCTGTTCGTCACGCCGTTCGCCGGCAGCCGCAGCCGTGCGCTGGCGGCGCAGCCGGGGCTGGCGATGCGGCGCGGCGAGATCATCATCCGCGGCAAACGCATCGCCACCTACACCTGGGGCGATCCGATCCGCCAGCCGTACGTGCTGCTGGTGCATGGCTGGTCCAGCTTCGGCCTGCGCTATCTGCCGTGGGTAAAGCACCTGCGCGCGCTGGGCTACGCGGTGATCGCCTTCGACCAGCCCGGCCACGGTCTCAGCAGCGGGTGCCGTTGCACGCTGCCGGATTTCGTGGACACCATCAACGAACTGGGCCGCTGCCATGGCCCGGCCGCGCTGGCGATCGGCCACTCGATGGGTGCGGCCGCGCTGGTGCTGGCGCAGGATCAGGCCTGGCAGGCGCACCGGCTGATCCTGCTGGCGCCGGCGGCCGACATGCTCGCGGCGACCGAGCGCTTCTTCCGCCGGATCCGCCTGGGCCCGCATCTGCGCGAGCGGTTTTTTGCCTGGCACGAGCGGCACACCGGCACCCATCTGCGCGACCTGCAGATGCATCGCCACCTGCCGGCGCTCGGTCAGCCGGGGCTGGTCGTGCACGATCTCGACGACCGCGACGTGCCGTGGGAAGAGGGCGAATGCTATGCGCGCCACTGGCCCCAGTCGCGCCTGCTTACCACCCAGGGCCTGGGCCATCACCACATCGTCGATGCGCCGGAAGTGATCGAGGCCGCGCTGGCGTTTCTGCGCGGCGAGGAGGTCGGCAACCGCGTGGTCGGCAGCCCGAACCTCTCGTTCTGCGTGTAAGCGCCGGTTCCTCCGGGGACTCGAAGAAGCCGGCTCCCGGCTTGCACCGCCACCGCCGAAACCTTCATCGACGGCACGCGAGCAACCCGCAAGCAGCGGCTGTCGTAGGAGCGGCTTCAGCCGCGATGCTCTTGGCTTGGTCAAAGCAAGAGCATCTCGGCTGAAGCCGCTCCCACAGTGCAAACCCGGGTGATTCGGGGGCTCGCCGCCGTTCCAGCCCGCAGGGCGCTTCCCTGCGCCTGCCACCGGCAGACGGCACGCCGAATACGCTCCAGGCCGATCCCCATTAGAATCGAAGGGATTCAAGCACCTGATGTCCGGAGTTGCCATGAGTTCCCCAGCCAAGCACGTCCCCGCCAGCGCCTCCCACGGCGACACCACCCCGCTGCGCTTCGTCACCGCCGCCAGCCTGTTCGACGGCCACGACGCGGCGATCAACATCATGCGGCGGATCATCCAGTCGCAGGGCGCGGAGGTGATCCACCTCGGCCACAACCGCTCGGTCGAGGACGTGGTGCGCGCCGCGCTGCAGGAAGACGCCGACGCCATCGCGCTGTCGTCCTACCAGGGCGGCCACGTGGAGTACTTCAAGTACATGGTCGACATGCTGCGCGAGCGCGGCGCCGGCCACATCCGCGTGTTCGGCGGCGGCGGCGGCACCATCACGCCGGAGGAGATCAGGCAGCTGCAGGCCTACGGCGTGGAGCGCATCTACCATCCGAACGACGGCATGAAGCTCGGCCTCACCGAGATGATCGAGGATGTGATGCAGCGCGCCCGCGCCGGCGCGGCCAGGCGCGCCCAGGCGGAAACCGCCGTGGTGCCCCGGGTCGACATCGACGACGAAATCTCGATCGGCCACATGCTCTCGGCGATCGAGGCAGGCCGCCTTGGCGACGGCGAGCTGGCGCGCCTGCGCAAGGAATGGAAACTCGCCGGCAAGCACACCCCGGTGCTCGGCCTCACCGGCACCGGCGGCGCCGGCAAGTCGTCCGTGGTCGACGAGCTGCTGCTGCGCTTCCTGCATGCGTTCCCCAAGATGCGCATCGCCGTGCTCGCGGTCGACCCGACCCGGCGCCGTTCCGGCGGCGCGCTGCTGGGTGACCGCATCCGCATGAACGCGCTGCGCAGCCACCGCGTCTACATGCGCTCCATGGCCACCCGCCGCCAGCACGCGGCCACCAGCATCGTGCTGCACGACTGTATCGACTTCCTCAAGAGCCAGCCGTACGACCTGGTGATCGTGGAGACCGCCGGCATCGGCCAGAGCGATTCGGAGATCGTCGACCTGGTCGACTTCCCGGTCTACGTGATGACCAGCGACTACGGCGCCGCCAGCCAGCTGGAGAAGATCGACATGATCGACTTCGCCGAGCTGGTGATCCTCAACAAGTTCGACAAGCGCGGCGCCGAAGACGCGTTGCGCGACGTGCGCAAGCAGTGGAAGCGCAACCGCACCGCGTTCAACGTCAAGGACGAGGACGTGCCGGCGTACCCCACCATCGCCAGCCAGTTCAACGACCCCGGCGT
>DATLSL010000156.1:0-5096 GCA_035534135.1 Rhodanobacteraceae bacterium
GCTGTTCGCCGACTACACGCACAACCTCAGCCAGCATTTCAACCTGCCGGTGGTCCACTTCGACCTCTCGAACCACTACGTGATCATCGGCCTGCTGATCGGCGGCCTGATCCCGTACATGTTCGGCGCGATGGCGATGGAAGCGGTGGGTCGTTCGGCCAGCGCGGTGGTGGAGGAAGTGCGCCGCCAGTTCCGCGACATCCCCGGCATCATGGCCGGCACCGCCAAACCGGACTATTCGCGCGCGGTGGACATGCTGACCAAGGCGGCGATCAAGGAGATGCTGATTCCCTCGCTGCTGCCGGTGCTGGTCCCCATCGTCGTCGCGTTCGGCTTCGGCTGGCTGGGCGGCCCGCTGGCTGGCGCCCAGGCGCTGGGCGGCCTGCTGATCGGCACCATCGTCACCGGCCTGTTCGTGGCGATCTCGATGACCACCGGCGGCGGCGCCTGGGACAACGCCAAGAAGTACATCGAGGACGGTCACTACGGCGGCAAGGGCTCGGACGCGCACAAGGCCGCGGTCACCGGTGACACCGTCGGCGATCCCTACAAGGACACCGCCGGCCCGGCGATCAATCCGCTGATCAAGATCATCAACATCGTCGCGCTGCTGCTGATTCCGCTGCTGGCGCTGCACTGATCCGATCGCTGCGGTTGTGATGCGAGGCCCCGCTGCGGCGGGGCTTCGCTCGCGGCATGGTCCTGATGTTTCGCTGCGCCCGAGCAGGCCAGATCCTTCGCGCTGCTCAGGATGACAGGCCGGAGTGGGCGTTGCGCCCGGGATGGCAAGCTGGAGTGGCCGTCGCGCCGGGGCGATAACTTCAGCTGTCATCCCTTGGGGACTTCTCCGCCGGACTTCCTTCGGCCGTCCCGAAAAGGGACTCCCTTTGGTCGCATTGGTCGCTCAGGCCACAGGCCGAAGGATCCGGCGCACGCCGAGGCCTGCTACCGCCGGCTCAACGGGTGACGCGCAGCGAGAACGGGGTGAAGTCGGTATCGCGGTCGTAGTAGTCCTCGTGCTCGACGCGCTTGAGAAACGCCACGATACGGTAGGTCAACGGCGTGGCCAGCACTTCCCACAGCACCTTGGCGATGTAGTTGGCCAGCATGACGTCGCCGAGCAGGCGCGGGCTCCACACGCCGAGGAAGGCGACCGGGTAGAACACCAGGGTGTCGACACCCTCGCCGCAGACGGTCGAGCCGACGGTGCGCGTCCACAGCCAGCGCCCGGCGGTGAAGATCTTCATCTTGGCGAGCACGAAGGAGTTGACGAATTCGCCGACGAAGAACGCGGTGATCGAGGCGATGACGATGCGCGGGGTCTGGCCGAAGATGGTTTCGTAGGCAGCCTGGTCGTGCCAGCCGTGCGCGGGCGGCAGCGCGACGACCACCGCACTCATCAGCGAGGCAAACACCAGCGCGGTCAGGCCCGACCAGATCACCCGCCGCGAGCGCGCGTAGCCGTAGACCTCGGTGAGGATGTCACCGAACAGGTAGGAAATCGGAAAGAACAGCACGCCGGCGCCGAAGGTGATGCCGTGCACTTCGGCAATCTTGGCCGGGCCGATCAGGTTGGCGCACAGCAGTACGCAGACGAAGGCGCCGAGGATCAGGTCGTAGTAGCGGTAGCTGCGGATCGGGGCGGCCATCGGTCCTCCGTGGGCGGGTCGCGGCCACGCCTGCTCCGCACGGTGGCGAGTGAAAAGCATGCGGACCGCGAGCGCAAGGCCATCAAGGCGGCCCTTGTCGGCGACGCGTCATGGGCAAGCGCGGCGTGCGGCCGCCACGGCGGGGTTGCGCTGGGAGATACCCGCGCAGGGGCAGTGCTTCAGGAGCCGTGCGCAGGCGCCAGGGCTGCCGCGCAGCGGAAGGTGCGGATCATCACCGCCACCCCGCGCGGCGTGCGCGCAGGGCGGCAGCGGAGGTGCCGGTCAGCGCATCAGGTCTTGTCGGCGGCCTTGAGCTTGGGCAGGTCGGCGATGATCTGCGCGGAGTTCGCGCCCGGATCGACCCCGGCGTAAACCTTGGCGATACGCCCCTGCGGATCGATGATGAAGGTGGTGCGCTTGGCGTAGTGAATGCCCATCATCGAGGTCAGCACACCGTATTCCTTGGCGGCGGAGTGGCTGGTGTCGGCTAGCATCGGGAATGGCGCGTGGTACTTCTTGGCGAACGCGGCGTGCGACTTGACGTCGTCGAGGCTGACTGCGAGCACATGCGCGCCTTCCTTGCGGATCTTGAGATAGTCGTCGCGGAACTTGCAGACCTCGGTGGTGCAGCCCGGCGTGAAATCCTTGGGATAGAAATACAGCACCACCCAGTCGCCCTTGTACTGCTCGAGACTTTGCCACTTGCCGTTCTGGTCCTGCAGCTTGAAGCCAGGCGCCATCTGGCCCACGGCGGGCATGCTGTCGGCGGCAAACAGGGCGATCGGCGCCGCCAGCGCGCACAGCGCCAGCAGCATCAGAGTCAGGCGTTTCATAGGTCACCTCGGGTCGGATGAATGGCCGGCGCGGCGCAGTCCGCGGCTGCAGATCGGCAGCGCACGCCCGGCACTCTAGCGCCGGCGCGTTCAGATGACGTGAGGATGCCCATACGAGTGGCATACTCCTGCGTCCGCTTGCCCAGCCTGTCCCCGATGCCCTTGCCCAGTCCCGGCCATCTGGCCCTGCTCGTACTCGCCAGCCTGCTCGCCGGTGCGCTCAACGCGGTCGCCGGTGGCGGCAGCTTTCTGACCTTTCCGGCGCTGGTGCTGGCCGGCGTGCCGCCGGTGATCGCCAACGCCACCAGCACGGTGGCCTTGCTGCCGGGTACCTTCGCCAGCGCCTGGGTGTATCGCCGCGACATCGGCGCGGCGCGCGGGCAGCTGCCGATGACGGCCTTCGTGGTGGTCAGCCTGATCGGCGGCGCGGCGGGTTCGATCCTGCTGCTGCTGACGCCCGAGCAGTTGTTCGCCGCTATCGTGCCGTGGCTGCTGCTGTTCGGCACCCTGGTGTTCGCGCTGGGAAGGCCGCTGACCGATGCCCTGCGCCGACACGCGCACGTCGGTGTGCCGGCGCTGGTGGTGACGCAAGCATTGATCGGCATCTATGGCGGCTACTTCGGCGGCGGCATCGGCATCCTGATGCTGGCGATGCTGGGCCTGTACGGCATGACCGAGATCCACGCCATGAACGGGGTCAAGACCGTGCTCGCCGGCTGCATGAACATCGTCGCCGCGGCGATCTTCATCGTCGCCCGCGCGGTGTGGTGGCGCGAGGCGCTGATCATGCTGTTCGCGGCGATCGCCGGCGGCTGGATCGGCCCGGTCGTGGCGCGGCGGGTAGCGCCGGCACGCCTGCGGCTGTTCGTGGTCGGGGTCGGATTGGTGATGACGGTGTGGTTTTTCGCGCGTGGCTGACGGGCCACTCAGCCCGAGTCGGCGACCGCGTCGTAACCGCGCGCGCTGAACTCGATCAGGCAGAAGCCGTGCCCGCAGGGGTCCGCAAACATCGCGATGCGACCCCAGTTGGACTTGCGCACGTCGCCTTCCGGCCGTGCGCCCGCGGCAAGCACGGCGCGCATGGCCGCGTCGAGGTCGTCGACCGCGAAGTCGAGGTGCACCGGCGTCCAGTGGCGACCGTAATCGCGGGCGGCAGCGGCGCCGTGATGCGGCGCGCTGCCGGCGGACTTGGCCAGCAGATACAACGGCGCCTCGGCCCCCAGCAGTTCGACGCCGCCAGCGCCGAAACGGCGTCCCGCGCGCAGCCCGAACGCGGCGGTGTAGAAAGCCTCGGCGCGAACGAGATCGTCGACGTCGATGTTGATCAGCACGCGGGTCATGCGTTGCCCTGCGCCGGCTGGCTCATTTTTTCGTCGGCTGCGGAAACTGCGCCGGATCGAAGCCGCCGACCTCGAAGCGCAACGTCTGTTCGCGATGCGGCTTGCGCACCACGTCCATGCGGATGGTCCTGGCCTTTTCCAGCGCGGCGATGAAGCGACGGTCGTCCTTGATGAACAGCGCCGGGTCGCTGCTGTGCGGCAGATAGGCCTGCCAGCGCTCGGGCTTGCCGTCGAAGCGCATCGCCAGCGTGCACAGGCCCTTGCAGACGAAGCCGGCGTTGCTGTCGTCGTAGAGATAGACACTCTGGCCCCAGAGCGTGTGCCGGCGCAGCACCAGCCGCACCGCGCTGCGGTCGCCATCGGGCTTGACGGCGCTGATCGCGGCGGTGGTCTGCCGGCCGCCCGCCATCGGAGCGGCCTGGTACAGCCACAGCGCGCGCAGACGCTGGCGCTCGGCGACCGCCGCGGCCCTGGCCGCGAGCGCCGGCAGGGTCTGTTGCACATCGGCGGCGGCCGGTGTGCCGGGATATTTGCGCACGATCTCCTGCCCGATCGGCACCGCCAGCGCGTCGCTGTGCGAGGCCAGCAGCTGCTGGTAGAGCGTGTACTCCTTGGCCGCGGCGGCGGCCTGCGACGCCTGCTGCTGCGCCGCCTGCTGTGCTGGCGTCGGTGCCTGCTGCGACGGCGCACAGGCGGCCAGCAGGGCCGCGGCGACAGCGATCAGGACGCGACGCGGAAGAGGGGTGCGCATCAGCAGATCTCGGGCGCTGGGGCAGCACGCAAGCGCAATGCGATTGTCGTGCGGCGTGCTGCAGTCATGACAGCCGGGCGCGCCGCGACGGCCATCACGTCGTCACCGGATCGGGCTTGTCGGGGTCGAGCTTCCACAGCTTCATCGCACGGGCGACGTCCTGCGCATGGACCGCGCCCTCCGCGGCCAGCGCGGCCAGCGCGGCGTGCGCGATCCAGTAGCGGTCGACCTCGAAGAAGCCGCGCAGGTGTTCGCGGGTGTCGGAACGGCCGAAGCCATCGGTGCCGAGCACGGTGTAGCGCTTGCTGTCCGGCATGAAGGCGCGAATCTGGTCGGCGAAGCCGCGCACGTAGTCGGTGGCGGCGATCGCCGGGCCGGCGCGGTCGGCCAGGCATTGCGTCACCCATGGCTGCCGCGGCGTGGCCTCGGGATGCAGGCGGTTCCAGCGCTCGCAGTCGAAGCCGTCGCGGCGCAGTTCGTTGAAGCTGGGGCAGGACCAGAGATCGGCGCAGACGCCGAACTC
>DATLSL010000157.1:0-3185 GCA_035534135.1 Rhodanobacteraceae bacterium
TGGCGCTGTTCGCACTGCGCAACGTCGACTGGAACCAGTATCTGTTCGGCATGCACCTGTTCACCTGGAACCCGGCGCAGTACCAGGCGCTGAACCCGATCTGGATCTTCGTGCTCAGCCCGGTCCTCGCCTGGATGTACACCTCGGCCGGCAAACGCGGCAAGGACCTGTCGATCGCGTCCAAGTTCGCGTTGGGCTTCGCAATGGTGGCGGTGGGCTTCTTCCTGTTCGGTGCCGCCGGCCACTACGTCGGCGCCGACGCCAAGACCTCGTCATGGGTGATGATCTGGGGCTACGGCCTGTATTCGCTGGGCGAGCTGCTGGTCAGCGGCCTCGGCCTGGCGATGATCGCCCGCTACGTGCCGGCGCGCATGAGCGGCTTCATGATGGGCGCGTACTTCGTGTCGGTGGGCATCTCGATGTATCTCGGCGGCGTGGTCGCCAACTTTGCCAGCGTGCCGCGCGACATCACCAATCCGCTCAAGACCCTGCCGATCTACACCGAGCTGTTCAACAAGCTGGGCTGGGCGGCGATCGTCTGCACCCTGATCGCCATCGCCCTGCTGCCGCTGATGAAGCGGCTGTCCAGCCAGCACAGCGCGCATGCGGCGGCCAATGCCTCCCCAGCTGCGGGTGGTGGATGAGGCATGAGGCGAGCCCGTTAGGCCGTCCGGCCGATCCGGTCCGGACATGAGCGCACGCCGTGCCCACCTCAGTCTGGGCCCGCGCGCGCTGGCAGGGACGCTGGCCTGGCTGCGCCTCACCGCGATCGCCGGCCAGAGCATCGCCGTGCTGGTGGTGGCCCGTGGTCTGCATCTGGCGATCCCGGTGCACGCGCTGTTTGCGGGGATCGCCGTACTGGCCGCGTTCGCGGCACTGGCGTTCTGGCGCCTGCGCCGGCCGTGGCCGATGAGCGAAGCCGAGGCGGTCGCCCACATCGCCGCCGACATGCTGGTGCTGGGTTATCTGCTGTACCTC
Source organism: Rhodanobacteraceae bacterium (assembly GCA_035534135.1). GTDB lineage: Bacteria > Pseudomonadota > Gammaproteobacteria > Xanthomonadales > Rhodanobacteraceae > Metallibacterium. The sequence goes on from DATLSL010000157.1 coordinate 979, forward strand.
ACCGGTGGTGCCAGCAATCCCTTCGTCACCCTGCTGCTGGTGCCGATCGCGCTGGCCGCGGCGGCGCTGTCGCGTCCCGGCATCGGCATTGTGGCGGCGCTCAGCGGCCTCGCCTACCTGCTGCTGTTGCGCTGGTATCTGCCGCTGCCGCAGCTGCATTTCGACAGCCACTCCGATTTCCACCTGCTGGTGGCCGGGATGGCGGTCAACTTCGCGATCGCCGCGCTGATGCTCGGGGTGTTCATCGCGCGCCTGGCGGCGGCGCTACGCACCGAGCAGGTCGAAGTGCAGCGGGTGCGCGAGCGCGCGCTGCGCGACGAGGGCATCCTCGCCATCGCCACCCAGGCCGCCGGCGCCGCGCACGAACTCAACACCCCGCTGTCGACCATGCGCACGCTGCTGACCGAACTCGGTCGCGAGCATGCCGGCGAGCCGCAGCTGGCCGAGGATCTGGATCTGCTCGGCGGCCAGATCGAGCGCTGTCGCGGCATCCTGCGCGAGATGGTGGCAGTGGGCAAGGCGCAACTGTCACAGGCGCCCGAAGCCACCTCGCTGGGGGCCTTCGTGCAAAGCTGCCTGGAGCAATTCCGCCTGCTGCGCCCCGAGGCCGACGTGCAACTCGCCATGGATCCCGCGCTGACCGCGACACCGCTGCGCGTGCCGCCGGGGCTGCGCCACGCACTGGTGAACCTGCTCAACAACGCGGCCGAGGCATCGGCGCTGAACGACTCGGCCGACGTCGCGCTGACGCTCGACATCGATGCCGGCTGGCTGCTGATTGCCGTGCGCGACCACGGGCCGGGCTTCGCCGACGCACCAGCCGCACTGGGTCAGCTCGGCGTCAGCGGCAAGCAGAGCGGTCTCGGCTTGGGGCTGGCGCTGGCCGAAGCCACCGCCGAGCGCCTCAACGGCGAGTTGGCCGTCGGCAACCCGGCCGGCGGCGGTGCCGAAATCCGCCTGCGCCTTCCCCTCGCCATCATCGGAGACCGCCCATGAACGTACCTGCCGCATCGCGCCTGTTGATCGTCGATGACGACGAGATGTTCACCCGCGTGCTGGCGCGGGCGATGAGCAGCCGCGGCCTGATTCCGTTCACCGCCAACGATGCCGCTACCGCGCGCACGATCGCCCAGCGCGAGCGCCCGAACTACTGCGTGCTCGACCTCAAGCTGGGCGAGGCCAACGGGCTCAAGCTGATCCCCGAACTGCTGACACTGGCGCCAGGCATGCGCATTCTGCTGCTGACCGGTTTTGCTTCGATCGCGACCGCGGTCGAGGCGATCAAGCGCGGCGCCCACGATTACCTGTCCAAGCCGGTGGACGCCGATCAGGTGCTGCGCGCGCTGCTGGCCGCGCAACCGGAATCGCGCGTGGCAGAGGTACCGCCGCCGGATACGCCGCCGCCGCTCAAGCGCCTGGAGTGGGAGCACATCCAGCGCGTGCTGGCCGAGTGTGAAGGCAACATCTCCGAAGCCGCGCGGCGGCTGGGCATGCATCGGCGCACCCTGCAGCGCAAGCTGGCCAAGCGGCCGGTACGCGAGCGTCCGCACGCCGGCGAGCACGGAGGCGACTGAGAGCCTGTGCGGCTCGATGGCGACGACGGCCGCGCACATTCGAGTCATTCAGCGGTGCGCCGCGCTTCCGCGTCTGCGTTCCAGATCGCTACGTGCGGCACACCATCGACACCGACCCAGCCGCGGAACATGCCGTCGGTGTTGAACGGCATGGCGATGCTGCCGTTGGCGCCCAGTGCGATCGCGCCACCGTTGCCGCCCAGCGCCGGAATTTCGCCATTGATGACGGCGTCCGCCGCCATCGCCACGCTCTCGCCGCACAGTTCCACGCGCGCGGCGATGCGCGCCGCGGCGGCGGCGCGGATGTAGAACTCGCCCCAGCCGGTGCCCGACACCGCGCAGCGCGCGTCGGCCCAGGTGCCGGCGCCGATGATCGGCGCGTCGCCGACCCGGCCCCAGCGCTTGCCGGTCGTGCCGCCGGTGGAGGTGCCGGCAGCCAGCCGCCCCGCCGTGTCCAGCGCCAACGCCCCGACGGTGCCGAAATGGCGGTAGTGATCGGCCTCGGCATGCTCGCCCATGGCGTCGTGCCTGAGCGTCTCCTGCAATTGCTGCCAGCGTTCCTCGGTGCGAAACCAGGACGGCTCCGCCAGCACGATGTCCTGCGTGCGCGCAAACGCCTCGGCCCCCGCGCCC
>DATLSL010000158.1:0-3258 GCA_035534135.1 Rhodanobacteraceae bacterium
CATGCGCGCATCGTCGAGATCGACGAAATGCGGGCCGGCGTCGGTCCACAACACGTTGCCGGGATGGCAGTCGCCGTGCAGGCGGATGTGACGCAGCGGCCCCAGCGCGGCCTCGCGCGCGGCGATCGCGGCGTCGAGGCGGGCGATCGCGGCGCGGTAGCGCTCGCGCCGGTCCGCCGGCAGCAGGCCGGAAGCCAGCACCGCGCGCGCCGGTGCGGCAATCAGAGTGGCGCGATCGAGCACGCCGCGATGGCGAAACGGCGCGCGGCCGCCCACACCATGCAAGCGCGCGATCAGCCGCCCCATCCACAGCAGCGGATCGGCCGACTCCAGCTCCGGTGCCCGCCCGCCGCGGCGCGGAAACAGCGCGTAGCGAAAGCCGGCGTGGCTGAGCAGGGTGCGTCCGGCGAACGCCAGCGGCGCCACCACCGGCAGTTCGGCAGCGGTCAGCTCCAGCGTAAACACGTGCTCCTCGCCGATGGCGGCGCCGCTCCAGCGCGCCGGGCGGTAGAACTTCGCGACGATGAAGGTGCCGTCTTCGAGGCCGACTTGATAGACGCGATTCTCGTAGCTGTTGAGCGCCAGCAGACGACCGTCCGGCGCCAGGCCGGCGGCGGCGATCGCATCGAGCACGCGTTCCGGATGCAGGCCCGCGTAGGGCTGCGCGGCATCGCTCATGCGCCGGCGCCGGTCATGGCGCCGCGGCGGGGGTCTGCGGCACGATCGCGCAGGTCAGTCGCGACACGCACACCAGCCGTCCGCCGGCGTCCTCGATGCGGATCTCCCACACCTGCGTGCTGCGGCCGACGTGCAACGGCCGCGCGGTGCCGGTCACCGTGCCCTCGCGCACCGCGCGCAGATGATTGGCGTTGATCTCCAGCCCGACCGCGACCTCGCGCCCCGGCGTGCAGCAGAGATTGGCCGCGAGACTGCCCAGCGTTTCGGCCAATGCCACCGAGGCGCCGCCGTGCAGCAGGCCGAAGGGCTGGTGCGTGCGCGCATCCACCGGCAGCGTGCCCTGCACGAAATCGTCGCCGATGGCGGTGATGCGGATGCCCAGCGGCACGGCCAGGGTGTTGGCATTCCAGGCGTTGACGCGCTCGAGATCGGTGTCCTGTTTCCAGATCGGCATGGCGGCGCTCCGCGCGGGTCGAGGCGACATTATGGGCGTCGCGCCGCGCAGCTGTCGGCACACGCCGCATCGGCGACAATGCGCCGGTGACGCCACCCGCCTCCAGCATCCGCACGGTCACCCTCGACGCCAGCGGCAAGCGCTTTCCGGTCCGGCCCGACGAGACCGTGCTGGCCGCTGCGCAGCGCGCCGGACTGGCCTTGCCCTACTCGTGCCGCGCCGGCGTCTGCGGCAGCTGCAAGGCGACCCTGCTGGCCGGCGTGGTGCACTACCCGCACCGTCCGCCGGCGGCGCTCAGCGCCGACGAGCAGGCGCATCGCGCCATGCTGATCTGCCAGGCGGTGCCGTGCACCGATCTGCGGATCGCGGCACGCGAAGTGATCTCGGCCGAGGACCTGCCGCGGCGACGGCTGACCGCGACCGTCAGCGCCAAGACGCCGCTGGCGCCGGACGTGATCGCGTTGCGACTGGCGATCGCGGGTGCACCGCCGCTGCGCTGGCTGGCGGGACAGTATGTCGACGTGCTGCTGGCCGACGGCGGACGCCGCGCGTTCTCGATCGCCCATGCGCCGCACCGCGGACCCGAACTCGAACTGCATCTGCGCCGCGTCGCCGGCGGCGGCTTCACGTCCTATGCCTTCGACACCCTCGCGCCGGGGATGACGCTGGAACTGGAAGGCCCGCTGGGCACCTTCGTGCCGCGCGAGGACTCCGAGCGCCCGCTGCTGTTCGTCGCCGGCGGCACCGGTTTCGCGCCGGTGAAGGCACTGATCGAGCATTTCCTGCATCTGGGCACGCGCCGGCCGATCGCGCTGTACTGGGGCGCGCGCAGCATCGAGGAGCTGTACCTGCGCGCGCTGCCGGAGCAGTGGGCCACCGCACATCCGGGGCTGCGCTTCGTGCCGGTGCTGTCGGCCGCCGCCGCGCACGGGCTGCGCAGCGGCCTGGTGCACGAGACCGTGCTGGCGGACGTGGCCGAGCTGGCCTCGATGGATGTCTATATGGCCGGGCCGCCGGCGCTGATCGAGGCCGCGCGCCGCGCCTTCGCCGCCGCCGGCCTGCCCGAATCACAGCTGTTCTACGATTCCTTCGAGTACGCGCCCGAGGTGCTCGACCGCATCCTGCGCGGGCGCGCCGGCATCCACGGCCTGTAATCGGCGCTACGGAAGGTCTGAATAATTCAGACCTTCCGCAAGCCAGGGATGGCTTGCCGCGCATCGAGCACGCATGTGCTTGATGCGGCGTAGCCGAGTCCGGACCTGCGCCGGACCCGGCGCCCTCTGACAAGTCCACGATGGACTTGTTCGGAGGTTCACTACAGCCGCGCGCTGCCCGGGACCGGATCCAGCGCCGATTTGACGTCGTAGATCGCCGCACCGGGTTTGCCCAGTGCGATCACGCCGGCGGTGCCCAGCGCGCGGAACTGCCGATGCGCCACCGCCAGAACGATGGCGTCGTAGGCGCCGGATTCGGGCTGCACGACGGGCGCGATGCCGAGTTCGCGCGCGGCCTCGCCGGCGTCCGCCCAGGGATCGAACACGTCCACCCGCGCCTGCGCGGCCTCGAGTTCGTGCACGATGTCGACGACCTTGGTGTTGCGCAGGTCCGGGCAGTCTTCCTTGAAGGTCAGCCCCAGCACCAGGATGCGGCTGTCGATCACGTTGATCCGCTGGCGCGCCATCAGTCGCAGTACCTGATTGGCGACGTAGATGCCCATCTTGTCGTTGATGCGGCGCGCGGCCAGCATCAGCTCGGGGTGATAGCCGAGCGTGGTCGCCTTGTAGGTCAGGTAGTAGGGATCGACGCCGATGCAGTGGCCACCGACCAGGCCTGGCCGGAACGGCAGGAAGTTCCACTTGCTGCCCGCCGCTGCCAGCACGTCGCGGGTGTCGATGCCCATGGTGTTGAAGATCATCGCCAGCTCGTTCATCAACGCGATGTTGACGTCGCGCTGGGTGTTCTCGATCACCTTGGCCGCCTCGGCGACGCGGATCGAGGGCGCCTTGTGGGTCCCCGCGCCGACGATGCAGCGGTACAGCGCATCGACGAAATCGGCGGTCGCGGGCGTCGAACCCGAGGTCACCTTGGTGATCGTGTCGAGGCGGTGCTGGCGGTCGCCGGGGTTG
>DATLSL010000159.1:0-8579 GCA_035534135.1 Rhodanobacteraceae bacterium
GTGGTGCAGGTTCCAGCCGACCACGATCAGGGTGGCGATCAGACCCAGTGCCAGCGCGACATACCAGCCGGGCTGCCGCCACAGCCGCCGCCCGCGCGGCGTCAGCAGGGCAAAGGCCAGCCCGGCCAGCGCGAACATGCCGGCGCGGTAGTGGGTGAACGCCGCCAGGGCCAGCGCTGCGCCCAGCAGCCACCAGTCGCGCCAGCGGCCGGCGCGGGCGGCGCGCTCCAGCGCGATCAGCGCGATCAGCGCGAATACGGTCAGCGGCACATCCGGCAACGCCAGCACACCCAGTGTGGCCAGCATCGGCAGCACCAGTGCCAGCAGGCCCGCGTTCCAGCCGACGCGGCGGCCACCGATCAGGCACCCGTAGGCGACCACCAGCCACGGCAGCGCAGCCCCGAGGATGAAAAACAGCAGTCGCACACCGGGCACACCGGGTCCCAGCAGATCCTGCCCCAGCCGCGTCAGCAGCGCCGTCAGCGGCGGCAGATCGCTGTAGCCCCAGGCGGGATGACGGCCTTCCCAGGCGTAGAACGCCTCGTCCGGCAGCAACGCCAGGCGTGTCAGCAGGACCGCCTTGACCGCCTGCAGCAGCGCCCACAGGGTGACGAACCACGCGGCGCGGCGACGGGTGCGCGCCGCTACACTGCCCTCACCCGCCGCCGGCGAAACGTGTCCCTGATCCGCGACTCCGACAGCCATGCTGCACTCCGCTGCGACAACTCACGATACCGACCGGCAACGCCTCGACCGGGCGCTGGATCAGGTCAACGGCATCCTGCTCGGCAAGCAGCATGCGGTGAAACTCGCCTTCGCCTGCCTGCTCGCCGGCGGTCATCTGCTGATCGAGGACGTGCCCGGGGTCGGCAAGACCACGCTGGCGCACGCACTCGCCGCCACCGCCGGGCTTGCCTACCAGCGCGTGCAGTTCACCAGCGACCTGCTGCCTTCCGACATTATCGGCGTCAGCATCTATGCGCGCGAGTCGGATGCGTTCCGCTTTCACCCCGGGCCGCTGTTCACCCAGCTGCTGCTGGCCGACGAGATCAACCGCGGCACACCGAAAACGCAGGGCGCCCTGCTGGAGGCCATGGCCGAGGGCCAGGCCAGCGTGGACGGCGAAACGCGTCCGTTGCCACAGCCGTTTTTCGTGGTCGCGACGCAGAACCCGCTCGATGCCGCCGGCACCTACCCGCTGCCGGATTCGCAGCTCGACCGCTTTCTGATGCGCATCGCGCTCGGCTATCCGGCGCACGCCGAGGAACGCGCGCTGCTGGCCGGGGTCGATCGCCGCGACCTGATCGGCCGTCTGGCGCCAGCGCTGGATGCTGCGGCGATCATCGCCCTGCGCGCGCGCGTGCGCGAGGTGCTGGCCCATCCGACACTGCTCGACTATGTGCAGATGCTGCTCGAGGCCAGCCGCCGGCACCCCGGCATTCGCATCGGCCTGTCACCGCGCGCCGGCCTGGCGCTGCTCGGCAGTGCACGCGCCTGGGCGCTGCTGCACGGACGCGGTTTCGCCATTCCCGAAGACGTGCAGGCGGTGTTCGTCGCGGTCGCTGCCCATCGTCTGGTCGCGGCCCACGCGGCCGGCGGCGAGGCGCTGGCGCCGGCGCTGCTGGCCGGAGTCGCGGTGCCGACATGAGTGCGGCCGCGCGGCTGCGCGCCGCCACGATCGCGTTGACGCGCCGCGCCGAGTTGCGTCTGCCGGCACTGACCCGCCAGTGCCGCGCCGAGCCGCTGCCGATCGTGCTGCATCGCCGCCGCATCTACATCGTGCCGACCCGGTTCGGGCTGCTGTTCGCGGTCATGCTGCTGGTGATGCTGCTGGGTGCGCTCAACTACAACAACAACGCCGCACTGCTGCTGACCTGCCTGCTCGGCGCGGCCGCCGTCAACAGCATGTACAGCGCGTTTCGCGCACTGAACGGCCTGCACCTCGAAGCCGTCGCAGCGGGCAGCGTGCAGGCGGGGCGGGTGCTGCCGGTGACGCTGAGCTTCAGCGCGGCGGGGCGGCCGCGACGCGCACTCACCGTCAGCGCGGACGCCGCCGCCGCCGCGTTCGCCGTCGGTGCCGGCACCGTCGACACCGTGACGCTGGCGCTGCCCACCGTGCACCGCGGCTGGATGCCGCTGCCGCCAATCAGGCTCCACAGCACCTGGCCGTTCGGATTGTTCCGCGCCTGGAGCTGGCTGCGGCCGCAGGCCCGGCTGCTGGTGTATGCGCGCGCCGAGAGCGCGGCCCTGATGCCTCCGGCAGCGGACCCGACCGGCACCAGCGCAATGCCGCTCGGAGACGACAGCGACGACGGCGCGGGCCTGCGCGAATACCGCCCCGGCGATGCGCCGCGGCGCATCGCCTGGAAGGTCAGCGCCCATCACGACGACTTGCGCGTGCGCCAGCCCGAGCGCGCCAGCGACGACGCCGAGTGGCGCCTCGACTGGCACGCGCTGCGCGGCATCGATCACGAACGCCGCATTGCACGACTCGCCCACTGGGTCAACGAGGCGCAGGCGGCGCGGGCGCGCTGGAGCCTGATCCTGCCTGACGTCACGCTCGGCCCCGACCGCGGCGAGCGGCACTGGCATGCCTGTCAGAGCGCGCTGGCACTGCTGCCGTGACACTCGACCGCCGCGCCTTCAGCCTGCTGTGCCTCAGCGTGGCCGCGGTCCTGACGCTGCATGCGCCACACCTGCCGCTTTGGCTGAGCGGGGTCCTGGCGCTGCTGATCGCGCTGCGCTGGCTGCAGCAGCGGCGCGGCGGCCGCGTACCCACCCTGTTGCGGCTGAGCCTGGTCGCGCTGCTGCTGGCAGCGGTCATCGCCACCTACGGCACCCTGTTCGGTCGCGCGCCGGGAGCGGCCTTCGCGGTCGGCCTGCTGGTGCTCAAGCTGCTGGAATCCGAACGCCCTCGCGATGCTCGCGCCGCGGTGCTGTTCGCGGCTTTCCTGCTGATGAGCGCCTTGCTGTTCGGCCAGGGGCTGCTGATGACGCTGCTGGTGGCCGCCGCGCTGCTGCCGCTGCTGGCCACGCTGACCGCGCTGCAGCCGGCGCCCGGCGCCGATGCAAAACGCGTGCTGTGGTCGGCGCCCGCGCTGCTGCTTGCCGCAGCGTTGCCGGCCGCCCTGCTCGGCTTCGTCTTCGTGCCGCGTCTGAGCACGCCGCTGTGGGGCGCGCCGGCCGACACCGCCGCCCGCACCGGCGTCGGCGACACCATGACGCCGGGCGAATACACGCAGTTGCTGGTGGACGACAGCCCCGCCTTCCGGGTCGGCTTCGACGGACCCGTGCCGCCGCGCATGGAGCGTTATTTCCGCGGCGTCGTCATGGAGCATTTCGACGGTCGTACCTGGTCGACCGCGGGCAGCGGTCAGCTCGGCCCGGCCGTCGAAGCGCTGCGGCCGACCGCACCGGTGGTGCGCTATACGGTCACGCTGGAGCCGACCCAGCGCCACCTGCTGTTTGCACTGGACACGCCGCTGGACGCCCCCGCGGGAGCCACGCTGACCCGCGCGCGCACCCTGCTGCGCGCCAAGCCGGTGGATGCGCGCCTGCGCTACGACGTGGTGTCAGCGCCACAGCGCATCCTCGAACCGGTGCTGACGCCCGCCGCACGCCGCCTGGGCCTGCAGCTGCCCGCCGGCTTCGATCCGCGCGCACGCGCGCTGGCCGCGCAGTGGCGGGCGCGCTTCGGCGATGACGATGCCGCCATCGTGCAGGCGGCGCTGCGGATGTTTCACGACGGCGGCTTCCGCTACACGCTGGTGCCGCCGCCGCTCGGCCGCAACAGCGTGGACGATTTTCTGTTCGCCACCCGCGCCGGCTTCTGCGAGCACTATGCCTCGGCGTTCACCTTCCTGATGCGTGCGGCCGGCATTCCGGCACGCGTGATCGGCGGCTACCAGGGCGGCTTCCACAACCGCCTCGGCCACTACCTGCTGGTGCGCCAGTCCGATGCCCACGCCTGGTCCGAGGTCTGGCTGCCCGGGAGCGGCTGGACGCGCGTCGACCCCACGGCGGCGGTGCGCCCGGACCGCATCAGCCTGGGCGCCGGCGCCGCCGACGCCGGCAGCGGCGCCTGGTATCAAGCCGACTGGCTGCGCGGGCTGCGCAACCGCATCGACATCGTCAACCGGCTGTGGGACCAGGCGGTGGTGGGCTTCACCGCGCTGCGCCAGCGCGGGCTGCTGTCGCGCTTTGGCGTCGACGGCAGCGACTGGCGCTCGCTGGCCGGACTGCTGGCGGGAAGCGCCGGCGTGCTGATGGCGATCGGACTGGCGCTGGCGCTGTACGAGCGCCCGCGCGGCGACGCGCTCGCAGGCGGCTTTGCCCGCCTGCAGCGGCGGCTGGAACGCCGCGGACTGCCGCGCCGCGCCGGCGAAGGCCCACGCGACTATCTGCTGCGCGCAGCAGACCGCCTCGACGCCGCCCATGCAGCGCAACTGCGGCAGTTGACGGCAACCTACCTGCAGCTGCGCTATGGCTCGCTGCACCCGTCTGCCGAAACCGTACATAACTGGATACAGGCCGTTACAAAATTCCGACCGCGTCCTGTGGTCCAATCAGACGCCAACTCCTAACCACCCGCGCGGCAACCTCGCGGCGCAAAGGATCAGGACCATGCGTCTGCACAACCTCAAACCGCTTGCGATCGCCGTGACCATCGCCGGGCTGTCCGCGTGCGCCACCGTACCCAAGGATCTGGCCGGGCAATTCACCGCACTGACGCCGCAGCAGGCCAGTGACGGCGGTACTTCCGGCGCCCGCGTGCGCTGGGGCGGCGAGATCATCCAGACCGAGCCGGCGCGCGACCAGACGTGCTTTTACGTGCTGGGCAAGCCGCTCGACACGGGTGATGCGCGGCCGATGGTCCGCGCCGACTCGACCGGCCGCTTCGTCGCCTGCCGCCAGGGGTTCTACGACCCCGAGGTGTACGCCAAGGGCCGCGAGCTGACCGTCACCGGCGTCTTGCAAGGCACGCTGGTGAAAAAGGTCGGCAATTACGACTACCCCTACCCGCGCGTGGTCGCCGATGCCGTCCACCTGTGGCCGATACGCATGCGCTATGCGCAGCAGCCCGGCCCGTTCTACGACCCGTTCTGGAGTCCCTGGTACAACCCGTGGTGGGGCGGTCCGTTCGGCTACGGCCTGGGATCTCCGGTGTACATCGTCAGGCAGGCACCGCCTCCGCCACAGCCACCACCACCGCCGCCGAAGTAGTCGCGGCGCGCCACGGCGTCGTGCACCGTCAGCAACTCGCCGCCCGCAGCGGTCCCTGCGGACGGTTGTACGTGGTGCGCCGCGCCCGCCGCCGACTGCCCTGACCGAGGATTGCAGCCAGCAATAACGATCACGGCGCGAGCGTTGCAGCGTTATGATCCCGACGGCGACGTCACCCGCAAGCGTCGTCCCCCGCATTCGTCCGCCTGCATGGCCTGTGATCTGCCCGATGAAAGCCTTTGCCATTGATCACTCGCGCCTGGCGTATGCCGCCGACTTTGCCTTCTATCTGGCGGCGATCCTGCTGCTCGGCGGCTATCTGCTGCACGCGGCACCGCGGCCGGTCTGGGCCGCAACCCTCGTGGCCGTCGCCGCCGGACTGCTGGGCTGGAGCCTGATCGAATACGCCATGCACCGGTTCGTGTTCCACGGCATCGAACCGTTCCGGCGACTGCACGCCGAGCATCACCAGCGCCCGCAGGCGCTGATCGCAACTCCCACCGCACTGAGCGCGATCCTGGTCGTGCTGATCTTTTTTCTGCCGGCAACGCTGCTCGGCAACATCTGGCTGGGCTGCGGCCTGACGCTCGGGGTGATCACCGGTTACTTTGCCTACGGCGTCACCCATCATGCCGTGCATCACTGGCGACCCCGCGGCGCCTGGATGCGGCAACGCAAGCGGCTGCACGCGATCCACCACCACACCCCCGACCGCCACTACGGCGTCACCACCTCGCTGTGGGACCACCTGTTCGGCAGCGCGGGTTGAACTTCATCGTCTCTGCGCACGGGCAGCGGACACAACGATCGCAGGTCGTTGCTTCCGGTTTTCGACGGCGCGGCGCGCAGCCGCACACGGAGCCCTGAGCCCCGCCCTGGCAGCTCTCGACCACCCGGCGCCGTGCCTTCGTCGCGGCGTCGCGTCGCCTGGCATTCCGTTCTTGCTGACGATCGACCCCGTGAGCAAGGTAACCGTGCTTCCAATGCCTGCATGGATTGCGCCCGCAGGGTGCTCTCGACACCCTGCTAGTATCGTCGCGGCACCACCAGCCGCACGCCTCCGATCGAACGCACGGGGTTCTGCCGCGGCCACCTCGATCCCCTGCGCGAGGATGTGGCAAGCCAACGCAGGCACCATGTCCTGATGATGGTGATCCAATGTCCGGAATTGCCACGCATCTTCGAATCCTGACGCGATCAGTGCTCGTGATCCTCGTGATCATCTGCATCTACGCCAGCTATCTGGCGAAGAGCGTGCTGGCGCCGCTGGTGCTGGCGACACTGCTTTCGTTGCTGCTGTCGCCGGTGGTGACGTTCTTGGAACGCATCCGTGTGCCGCGCGCACTCGGCAGCTTGGTCATGGTGCTCCTCATCCTCGGCGCCATAGGCGGGACCATCTCGACGCTGGCGAAACCGGCGCAGACCTGGGTGGCGAGCGCGCCGGCGACCCTGCGGTCGATCGAACAGCGGCTGCGCGATCTGCGCGAACCCATCAAGCGGGCGCAAGAGGCAACCCGGAAACTGGAAGACCTGACCCAGTCTTCCAGCGGGAAAAAGTCCGTCAAGGTGCAGCAGCCGGGCATGCTCGAAAACATGGTGTCGGCGACGCCGTACGCGTTGGGCAAGATGGCGGTCATCCTGCTGCTGGTTTACTTCTTCCTGTCATCCGGCGACACGTTCCTGCGCCGCCTGGTCGAGGTATCGTCCGGTCTGGGCGAAAAGAAGGTGGTCGTCGGCATTGCGCGCGGCATTCAGCAGGAGATGTCGCGCTACCTGCTGACGATCAGCATGATCAATCTCGGCGTGGCGCTGGCGACGACGCTGGCGATGGCCCTTCTGGGGGTCCCCAATGCCCTGCTCTGGGGAGCGCTGGCCGGCGTATTGAATTTTGCGCCCTATGTCGGGCCGACCCTCACGCTCATCACGTTGGCGCTGGTCGGACTGACCACGTTTCCATCGCTAGGGCACGCGTTGGCGGTACCCGGCACGTTCTTCGCGATCGCCCTCGTCGAAGGCCAATTGATCAGCCCGATCGTGATCGGCCGGCGCCTGGCGATCAACCCGGTCATCGTCTTCGTGTGGCTGCTGCTGTGGGGCGCGTTATGGGGCATCGTCGGCGTGCTGCTGGCCGGCCCGCTGCTCGCCTGCTTCCGGATCCTGTGCCAACACCTGCCGTCGCTGCAGCCCATCTCGGTGCTGATGGGCGATACCCGCAGCGAACCCGGCGGATAGCCGGCCGCGCTGCGTGGTGGTGCAGCGCGCGAAACGCGTGGCCACGTGAGGCGGTGCGTGCCGACATGCTCACTCCGTTGCTGTGCGACGGCCGGGAACCGGTCTTCGCGGCGCGGCGGGATGGCGGGGCCTGTTCACAGACCCAGCGACCGCTGCAGATCGGCGCGCGTGTAGATGTGTTCGTGACCGCTCACCCGCAGCGCCACCCAGGCGAGGATGCGGTTGGACGGAAAGGTCTGGCCGTAGGTCAGCAGCAGCGGCAGCAGCAGGCTCAGCGCGATCCAGCCGCCCGCCACCGGCAGCTGTCCGGAGCGGCGTTCCAGTCCCAGAAACACCCCGGCCAGCAGCGCACCGCAGAGCGCGCCCAGCGCCGCCTCGGACGGCGTATGCGCGTCCAGCACCAGCCGTGACCCGGTCACCGCCAGCGCCAGCAGCGCGCCCAGCGCGATCGCCAGCGCGCGCCACGGAGCGCGCGCGCGCGCCGCCACCAGCGCACCGACCACCGGCCAGAGCAGGAATGACATCGCGCAGTGACCGCAGAGTCCGACAAAGTCGAGGCCCGGCGGATGCAGGCCCCAGCCCATGTACAGCAGCTTGCTCAGCGCCACCGTGCCGACGTCGGCCAGCACCAGGCCCAGCCACAGCCAGCCGGCGCGGCGCGTCGCCGGGCGCGCCAGCAGCCACGCCATGATCAACAACGCCAACGGCAGCAGCACCGCGCTGTCACCAAACGCCGTCAGCCGCCACCAGTCGTGCCTGCTCACGATCGACATCCCTGCGCCACGTCCCGTGCCGATGATGCCGCAAATCAAGGTGCCCACGGGTTGAGCAACGGGACGCCCGCGGGCTCGAAGTCCGCCACGTTGCGGGTGACGACGGGGGGAGCTTACGCTCCCGTCACGCCGCCTCGGACGGCATCACCTCGGCCTCAACCTGCTTGCCGAAGCGACGGGTGGCTTCGGCGAGTTCGTAGTCGGTCTGCAGATTCATCCAGAAGCGAGCGCCGTTGCCGAAATACCGCGCGAGCCGCATCGCCGTGTCCGGCGAGATCCCGCGCTTGCCGCCGAGGATGTCGGTGATTCGCCCGGAAGGCAGGCGCAGCGCCAGTGCCAGGCGATTGGCCG
>DATLSL010000160.1:0-6214 GCA_035534135.1 Rhodanobacteraceae bacterium
GTTTCGTGAAATGCCACCGCCAGCCATAGCGCGATGCCGCGCATGCGCACCTGCGGATTGTCCGAGCGCGCGCGTTCGTGGCCGATGTCGGTGCCGCCGCCCCATGGCAGGTATTTCAGTTCCGAAGGGGAGCCGTACAGATGCGGGAATTCGCAGCGCGAGGCGTTGGCGAATTCCTTCATCGCCAGCAGCGTCAGCTGGCGACGAGCGCCGACTGGCAAGGCATTGATCGCGGCTTCGATGTCGCGCAGCTGCCGCGCCAGACGGATCGCCCGGCTCTTGGCGACGATGCGGGTAACCAGGCGCATGATTCTTCCCCTTGCTGGCTGTTCCTGCGACAGCGGCGCAGTCGGCTCTCGCGGCATGTCCAGCATAGCCTCCCCCGAGGATGATTCCGCACGTGCAGCGCCATCCAAATGACGCTGCACATCACATTGTGGTGAGTCGCCCGGTGGTTGGGAAGATGCTATCCGACAGGCGGCCTATGCCCTCGCCGACCCGCACCGGGCGCCCGGGATCGAGGTCGCCGGCCAGCGTGGCGGTGCCCGCGGGCAGCAGCAGGATCACCGTCGAGCCCATGTGGAAGCGCGCCATTTCGGCACCGCGCGACAGGCGAAGGCCGCGGTCGCGCCAGTCCCTGCGCGCGATCCGGCGCGCGTAGGGCGGGATCTGCATGCCATCCCAGACCGTTTCCACGCCCGACACCAGCAGGGCGCCGACCATGACCACGGCGAACGGCCCGCAGGACCCCTCGAAACGGCAGACCAGCCGTTCGTTGCGGGCAAACAGGCGCGGAACCGCGGCCACCGCGGACGGCGCCACGCTGAACAGTCGTCCCGGCACGTGCACGGTTTCGAGCAGGATGCCGTCCAGCGGCATGTGTACGCGGTGGTAGTCGCGCGGCGACAGGTACACGGTGACGAATGCACCATGGTCGTAGACGGCTGCAGCCGTGGCGTCGATCAGCAGCTCGGCGGCGCTGAAATCGCGGCCTTTGGCCTGCAACAGACGGCCCGCGTCGATGCGCCCGGCCTGGCTGATGCGGCCGTCGGCCGGGCAGAGCAGGGCGGCGGGATCCGGGTCGAACGGGCGCGCGCCGGGTTTCAGCGCGCGAGTGAAAAAGGCATCGAAATGCGGGTAGGCGGTGGGGTCGGGTTGCGCCGCCTCGCCGAGATCGACGCGATAGCGGCTCACGATTTGCCGGATCAGCAGGGATTTCCACGGCGACCAGGTCCAGCGCGCGGCGCGGCGCACGATCGCGCTGAGGGCGCGATGCGGCAGCAGCGTCTGCAGCGAGGCCAGACGCATCAGCGACGCCAGGCGATCAGCTGGGCGAGATCGTCGGCGATGGCTGCGGCGCGCAGCGGCGGCAGGAACACCGCCAGTTCGCGCCCCTGCGGATCGATCAGCACCACGGCGCCGCTGTGGTCGACGCTCTCGCCGCCGTGCCCGTCCGGTGTTCGTGCATAGACGAGGCCCAGTGCGCGCGTCAGCGGCTGCAGCTGCGCATCGGGGCCGGTGGCGCCGACAAACTGTGGATCGAAGGCGTGCACATACGCCGCCAGACGTGCCGGCGTGTCGCGCTGCGGGTCCACCGAGATGAAGTCGACTTGTACCTGCTTGCCCAGCCCTTGTGCGCGCAGCTGCTGCAGCGCCTGATGCAGGGTCGCCAGTGTGGTAGGGCAGACGTCCGGACACCGGGTGTAGCCGAAGAACACCAGTGTGTAGCGGCGCTGCCAGTCGACGGCGGTCAGGGGCTTGCCGCCGCTTTGCGTCAGCGCAAAAGCCGGCAGCGGGCGCGGTTGCGGATAAACCTGCGCGGACTGCATCGGCGGCGGTTGCGGCGGCGCGTGGCTGCGCAGGCCCAGCCACAGGCCCAGCCCGGCGGCGATGGCCGCCACCACGACCAGCAGAAAGACCGGTACGCGGCCGGCTTCACGACGAGTAGGCATCGGATAATTATAGCCGGCGCGGGTCGCTATACTTCACGCTTTGCCCGGCCTGCTCCGTGACCGACGCCCTCGTCAGCATTCTCGATTTCATCCGCTACGGCGCGACCCGTTTCGCCGCCGCCGGACTGAACTTCGGCCATAGTCATGACAATCCGCTGGATGAGGCCACGCATCTGGTGCTCGCGACTCTGCACCTGGCGCCGGATCTGCCGCCGGCCTACGGCCAGGCGCGGCTCACGCAGGCCGAGCGCACACGCGTGCTGGCGCTGATCGAGCGCCGTGTCGCCGAGCGTGTGCCGACGGCCTATCTGGTCGGCGAGGCCTGGTTTGCCGGACTCAAGTTCAGGTCCGACCCGCGCGCGCTGGTGCCGCGTTCGCCGATCGCCGAGCTGATCGAGGCCGGGTTCTCGCCCTGGCTCGAGGGCCGCGAAGTCACCCGTGCGCTGGACCTGTGCACCGGCTCGGGCTGCATCGGCATCGCCATGGCCGTGCACCATCCGATGTGGCGGGTGGACATCGCGGACATCAGCGCGGACGCACTGGCGCTGGCGCACGAGAACATCGCCTTCCAGCACGTCGTGGAGCGCGTGCGCGCGCTGCGCTCGGATCTGTTCGACGCGCTGGCCGGCGAACGCTACGACCTGATCGTTTCCAATCCGCCCTACGTCACCGAGGCCGAGTACGCGGCGATGCCAGCCGAGTACGCGCACGAGCCCCGGCTGGGACTGACCGCGGGCGCCGATGGCCTCGACTTCGCGCTGCGCATCCTGCGCGAGGCCGCCGAACACCTGACCGACGGCGGCCTGCTGATCGTCGAGGTCGGGGAGAGCGAGCGGGCGCTGGTCGCACTGCTGCCCGAGGTCCCGTTGGTCTGGCTGGATTTCAAGGTCGGGCCGATGGGCGTGTTCCTGCTCGACCGTGCGACGCTGATCGAGCATGACGCCGCGATTCGCGTCGCCGCGGCGGCCCGCTGAGGAGCGCACGACATGGCCGGCAACACCTTTGGCAGGCTGTTTGCGGTGACCACATTCGGCGAGAGCCACGGCCCCGCCATCGGCTGCGTGATCGACGGCTGTCCGCCGGGGCTGGCGCTGGCCGAGCAGGACTTCGTGGCCGACCTCGCGCGCCGCGCCACCGGGCGTACCCGCCACACCTCGCAGCGGCGCGAAACGGACGCGGTCGAGATCCTTTCCGGCGTGTACGAGGGCCGCACCACCGGCACCCCGGTCGCGCTGCTGATCCGCAACACCGACGCGCGCTCGCGCGACTACGACGACCTGCTCGACAGCTTCCGCCCCGCGCACGCCGACTATACCTACTGGCAGAAGTACGGCATTCGCGATCCGCGCGGCGGCGGCCGCGCCTCGGCGCGCGAGACGACGATGCGCGTGGCTGCGGCGGTGATCGCCAAGAAGTGGCTGGCCGATCGCCACGGCGTGCGCGTGCGCGGCTATCTCGCGCAACTGGGCGCGATCACCCCACGGCTGCCGGTCGATGGCGCGATCGAATGGGACGCGGTCGAGCAGAACGCCTTCTTCTGGCCGGACGCCACGCAGGTGCCCGAACTCGAAGCGGCCATGGACGCGCTGCGCAAGGCCGGCGACTCGGTCGGCGCGCGCGTGACCGTGGTCGCTGACGGCGTGCCGCCGGGCTGGGGCGAGCCGATCTACGGCAAGCTCGACGCCGAGCTGGCCGCGGCGCTGATGAGCATCAACGCGGTCAAGGGCGTGGAAATCGGCGCCGGATTCGCGGCGATCGCGCAGCGCGGCAGCCAGCATCGCGACGAGATGACGCCGGCAGGCTTTCTGTCCAATCACGCCGGCGGCATCCTCGGCGGCATCAGCAGCGGCCAGCGAGTGGTGGTGTCGATCGCGCTGAAGCCGACGTCCAGCATCCGCATCCCCGGGCGCAGCGTGAACCTCCAGGGCCAGCCGATCGAAGTCGTCACCACCGGCCGCCACGACCCCTGCGTCGGCATCCGCGCCACGCCGATCGCCGAGGCGATGGTGGCACTGGTGCTGATGGATCAGGCGCTGCGCCACCGCGCGCAGTGCGGCGATGTCGGCGAGATCGCCCCACGGATTCCAGGGCAGACAAGCGAGTAGGGTTCTGCTCACCGCGTCGCCCAGCGCCAGCGACGCAGGCTGGGCTGTAAGCCCAGCCTGTGATTCTCACCGTTTACTCCCTGCCTCCGAGTCCCGCATGAGCAAGAAATCCACGTATACCGTCGCCATGGTCGGCGCCACCGGCGCCGTCGGCGAGACCCTGCTGCAGATCCTCGCCGAGCGTGAGTTTCCGGTTGGCGAACTGCTGCCGCTGGCCAGCGAACGTTCGGCCGGCGAGACGATCAGCTTCGGCGGCCGGCGCATCACGGTGCGCAACCTCGCCGGATGCGACTTTGCCGGCGTGGACATGGCGTTCTTTTCGGCCGGTGGCGCGGTCAGCCGCGAGCACGCGCCGCGTGCGGTGGCGGCCGGCGCGGTGGTCATCGACAACACCTCCGAGTTCCGTTACCAGGACGACATCCCGCTGGTGGTCAGCGAGGTCAATCCGCACGCGATCGCGCAGTACACGCGCCGCGGCATCATCGCCAACCCCAACTGCTCGACCATGCAGATGCTGGTGGCGCTGGCGCCGATCCACCATGCGGTCGGCATCGAGCGCATCAATGTCGCCACCTATCAGTCGGTCTCGGGCGCCGGGCGCTCGGGCATGGAGGAGCTGGGCCGGCAGACCGCGGCCATGCTCAGCTTCCAGAGCGTCGAGCCGTCCAAGTTTCCGCTGCAGATCGCCTTCAACCTGATCCCGCACATCGACGTTTTCGAGGACAACGGTTACACCAGGGAAGAGATGAAGATGGTCTGGGAAACGCGCAAGATCCTCGAGGACGAGACGATCCAGGTAAACCCGACCGCGGTGCGCGTACCGGTGTTCTACGGTCACGCCGAGGCCGTGCATATCGAGACTCGCGACAAGATCACTGCCGCACGTGCCCGTGAGCTGCTGCAGGCCGCACCCGGTGTGGTGCTGGTTGACGAGCGCATCCCGGGCGGCTATCCCACCCCGGTGACTCACGCGGCCGGCACCGACCCCGTGTACGTCGGCCGCCTGCGCGAGGATATTTCGCATCCGCGCGGACTGGACCTGTGGGTGGTCGCCGACAATATCCGCAAGGGCGCCGCCCTGAATGCGGTGCAGGTGGCGGAACTCTTGGTGAAATCCTATTTGTGAACTAAAGTTGCGGCATCGTCCTGAGGTCGCGTCGAGTTCCGGCGCGGTCGCAGTGGCGGCCACTGCCTTGGGGGCTCGACGCGATGAACCGTACGCACAAGCTGTCGCTGGCGATTGCTCTGGCCTTGACCAGTTCGCCGCTGCTGGCCATGGGCCTGGGCCAGATCCAGGTCCGCTCGCAGCTGGGCCAGCCGCTGGTGGCGGAAATTCCGCTGTCGGTGGACAGCCCCGCCGAGGCCACGAGCCTGCAGGTGAGCATGGCGCCGGCGAAGGATTTCCAGCGCGCCGGCATCAGCCTCAACCAGATGGCGGTGCCGCTGCAGTTCACGGTGGCCACCAACGCCCGCGGTGAACGCGTGATCCGCGTCACCACCGTCGATCCGGTGCGCGAGCCTTACCTCGATTTCCTGCTGCAGGTGAACTGGTCCAACGGCCGCCTGCTGCGCGAATACACCGTATTGCTGGATCCGCCCAACTACGCTTCGGCGACCCCGGTCGCCACCACGGTACCGCTGGCGTCGCGGCCCCCTGCGACCGCGGCACCCGCCGCCGCGGCAGCGGCCCCGGCGGCCGCTGCCGGATCGGCGACGGCCTCGGCCGGCGCTCGGCGCGTGGCCGGCGATACGTACGGTCCGGTCAAGAATGGCGAAACCCTGACCCAGGTTGCCCATGCCGTGCGGCCGGACAGCAAGGTCAGCATGAACCAGGTGATGGTCGCGCTGCTGGCCGCCAATCCCGATGCCTTCGTGCGCGGCAACATCAATGGACTCAAGCGCGGCGCGATCCTGCGCATCCCCAGTGCGCAGCAGATCAGCGCCCGCAGCGCCGCCGCCGCGACCGCTGAAGTGCGTCGGCAGATCGAGGACTGGCGTGGCACCACACCCAAGCCGACGTTGCTGGCCGGTGCCGGCGAGACTGGTGCTCCCAGCCGTTCACCGACGACCACAGCGGCAGCCGGCGGGCGCCTGCAACTGGTGCCCCCGGCAGCCGCCGGGCAGAGCGCGGCGACCCGTGCAGGCGTGGCCGGCGGT
>DATLSL010000161.1:0-4064 GCA_035534135.1 Rhodanobacteraceae bacterium
CGCACGTGACGGGGAGGGTCGTGTGCAGCCCGATCAGAACGTGTAGGTTGCCGACACTCCCAGCAGGTCCGCGCTGTTGGTGAAGTAGCCGGTCAGGCTGTCGCCGGTCGCACTCATCGTGTTGATGTGCGAGTTGCTGACGAACAGATGGGCGTAGCCGACGTCGATATCGAAGTTGTCGGCGGCCTTGTAGCTGAGACCCAGCGACAGCCAGCGACGCGCGGCATCCGGCACGCGCGGGTCGCGGGTGAGCTGGTAGGTCGGTGTGCCTTCGACCGCCAGGCCGCCGCGCAGGGTCAGGCGGTCGGTCAGCTTGTAGTCGCCGCCGATCGAGAAGAAATACGAATCCGCCCAGTTGAACGTCTCGACCGACTGCGGCTGCGCCGGATTGTTGAAGTTGACCACCAGCTGCTTGAAGTTCGACCAGCCGGTCCAGTCGAGATCGGCACCGGCGCTGAACTGGTCGTTGAACACGTGCCAGTAGCTCAGGCTGGCGAAGGCCGGTGTGGCGTAATCGGTGCTGCCGCCGGTGTTGGTGAACAGCGAGGACGTCAGCGGCGACTGCGCGAAGGCGCCCTGCACCGCTGGCGGCACCACGAAGGTGGCCTGGCCATTGAGGTGATGCTTGATCTCGGCGTGATAGTCGAAGGCCACCGTGTCGGTGTCGGTCGGCTTCCACGAAGCGCCCAGCTGCCAGCCCCACTTCCAGTTGTGCGCCTGCAGCTCGGCATAGCCGTCGGCCGACTGCGGCAGAAACGCCGGCGCCGCCGCGGGCGCGAGGATGGCGCCGAAGTTGACCGCATTGCTGAGATCGGCGCTGGTGCGCTGCGCGATCAGGCTGCCGCCGACGGCAAGGCTGTCGGTGACCTTGTATGAGACCGAGAAGGTGGCATCGATCGACTGCAGCTTGGAGAACAGCGCGCTGTAGCGGCCGACCCAGCCGTTGTTCCACTGGGTCTGGAAGCCGAACGGCGCCGAGACCGCGGCGCCCACACTCCACTGGTCGTTGATCGGCATCGAGAGGAAGAACGCCGGTACCGGAATGGTGGTGCCACCGTTGCCGCCGTTGCCGCCGGTCAGCGGCCGGCCCAGGGCGTCGGTGCCGCCGCCATGGAAATGGGTGCTGAAGTCGATCGCGGTGACGTCCGCCTGGAACTGCGCGCCCTTCAGCCATGCCATCGCCGCGGGATTGTTGACCACCACGGACACGTCGTCGGGCGCCGCGGTGGCGCCGGCGTACGCGCGACCGAGTGACTTGGCGCTGCCTTCCTTCAGCTGGAAGGCGCTGGCGACAGCCTGCTGCGGCAGCGCCAGGGCGCCGGCCACGGCCAGCGCGAGGGCGCCGAAAGCAAGCGGCCGCGCGGCGCGACGGAGGCGGGATTCGGTATGGGACATGCGCATGCTCCTGAGGGCTCGTGCAAAGGATCTTGTCGTTGAGATCGCGGTTTTGAAACGTTTGTTTAACACCGCGCGGCGCAACTCTGGACGCGCACTCGCGACGATGCAAGTGCAGGTGCAGCATGGCCTTGCGAGGCCATACGCTTGCGCACGGGAGGCCTCGGCGCAAGGGCCGAAGGTTGTGATCGCCGGCAGCCGCCGTGGCAGCGCTGCTGCGCGGCGATCGCTGCATCACACCGCCGCCGCGATCTCGTTCGCGCTCCGTATACTCCGGCATCGAGTTCGCCCGCGCGGAGAGCCACCCGCCATGCCCCGTCCGCATCCGGATCGCCCTGTCCTGCTGCGCGCGCTGGCCGGCTTCGTACCGGCCTGGCTGCTGACGGCGCTGGCGCTGCCGTCCGCACAGCCGTTGACCCTGCTGCCGCTGCTGCTCGCCGATGCGCTGGCGCTGGCCGCCGCCTGTCACGCGCTGGGATTCGGCTTCGGCCGCGGCCAGTGGCGGGCCTGGCTGCGCAGCATGCTGACCGCGTTGATGGCGTTCGTGCTCTATACCGCCGTGGTGTTTGCACTGACCGCGTGGCCATTGCTGCGTCTGCTGACCGCACCCAGCCTGGCCGCAGCACTGCTGCTGGCGACTGCGCTGGTGGTCGCGCTGGCCCTGCTGTGGCCGCTGTGGCCGGTGTTCGGGCTGTGCTATCTGTGGGACGACGCTTATGCCGGCAGCGATCGAGTCGGTGCGGCCGGTGCCGCGTTGTCGCGCTGCGTCGCGTTCGCGTACCACCTCGCGCGCGCGACCGATCGTTTCGTGGCGTATTTCGTGCCCGCCGCACTGGCGCTGCTGGCGCTGAGTTTCGGTGCGCTGGCGCTGAGCGCTCTCGCCGGCGTGCTGCCGATGGAACTGCGCACCGCCGCGCTGGTCCTGTATGCCGCAGTGCTGCCGCTGGCCAGCCTGCTGCTGATCAACCGCACCCTCAAGCTGATGTGGGCGCATCCGCGCGCGGTCGCCGCGGAAGCTGTACCCGCGGACGCACTGCCACTGTTGACCGCCGCCGAGCAGGCGCCGGGCGCGCGCGAAGCGGCGCTGCTGGAAGCCGCGCGCCGCGGCCAAGTCGAACGCGCGCTGGCCCTGCTGGAAGCCGGCGCCGATGCCAATGCCACGCCGACCGCGGATGCGCGCGACCGCCGCCCCGCGCTGCAGCTGGCGGCACTGCTGCCGGACACCCGCCTGCTGCGCGCGCTGATCGCCCGCGGCGCGACGGTCAGCCGCGCCGAGGGCGGCGTCAGCGCGCTGCTCGCCGCCTGCCGTGACAGCTGGCACGGCCGCGCCGAAGCGGTGATCACCCTGCTGGCCAACGGCGCCGATCCGCGCCAGGCCGACGCCGAGGGTCGTACGCCGCTGCACGGCGCCGCGCTGTCCGGCGATCCCGGCGTGGCGGCCATGCTGCTCGATGCCGGTGCGCCGGTGGATGCGCTCGATCGCAGCGGCCAGAGCCCGCTGGCCGCCGCCTGTCGCGCCGCCAACTGGACGCTGGCGGCGTTTCTGCTCGAGCACGGCGCGCGCCCGCATCCGGCCGACGGCGAACCGGCGCTGGTCGCCGCCGCCGGCATCGCCGAGGACGACGGCGGCGGCGTGCGCCTGCTGCTCAAGCACCGCGCCGACGCCAACGCGCGCGACCGCCTCGGCCGCACCGCGCTGATGGCCGCCGCGCTCGAAGGTCATGTGACGATCGTGCGCGCGCTGCTGGCCGCCGGCGCCGACGTCGTGCTCAGCGACCGCAACGGCACCACCGCGTTGATGGAAGCCGCGCGCGCCGGAGCCCATGCCGTGCTGATGGCGCTGGCCGAGGCGCGTCCGGACGCCGGCGCCCGCGATGCCCATGGCCGCGACGCGCTGATCCTCGCCTGCCAGTCGCCGCGCAGCCACGCCGACGCCGTGCGCGCCCTGCTGGCGCTGGGCGCCGATCCGCGCCGCGCCGCAGGCGATGGTCGCAGCGCGCTCGATCATGCCGCCGGCGCCGGGCGCTGGGATCTGGTCGCGGTGCTCGATCCCGACACGCCGCTGCCGGCCAGCCTCGCCGGCGCCGCCGAGCCGGAACCGGGCGCGGACACGCCGGAACATCTGCAGGATGCGCTGCGCTTCGGCCACTGGGCCGTGGTCTCGGCCTTCGCCGGCCGCGTACGCGACTGGCCGCCGGCGCAACGTGCCGCGCTGTACCGCGATCTCTGCGGTCCCGGTCACGACGCCGCGCGGCGCTGGCTGCTCGATCACGGTCTCGACGCCGAGGCGACGCTGGCCGACGGCGTGCGCCTGTTTGACGCCCTGCTCGAGCGCCTGCCCGACAGCGCCGAGGCGATCGAGGATCTGCTTACCGCCGGCGCCACTCCGGCCGGCGCTGGCCGGCTGGCGCGCGCGCTGGCCCATCTGGACAGCGCGCCGCAGGGCGCCGCGCTGGCACCGGCGTTGCTGGAACGCGGTGCCGACCCCTTCGGTGCCGACCCCGGCGGCCACACGCCGCTGCAGTTGGCAGCTGCTACCGGCCAGTTGCAAACGCTGCAGGCACTGCTGACCTGCGGCTGCGATCCGAATGCGCGCGATCCCGCCGGCCGCACGCCATTGCACGCCGCGCTGGGACGCGCCGCCAGCGCCGCGCTGCCGCTGGTGCGCG
>DATLSL010000162.1:0-6159 GCA_035534135.1 Rhodanobacteraceae bacterium
TGATCACGGCACGATTGCGCTGCACCGCCTCGCGGATGATCTTCTTCTGCAGGCCCGGCAGCTCGGCGTCGCCGATCTCCACGCCGAGGTCGCCGCGCGCCACCATCACCGCGTCGCTGGCGTCGATGATCGAGGCCAGCACCGGAATCGCGTCGGCACGCTCGATCTTGGCCACCAGTCCGGCTTCGCCGCCGGCGGCGCGCAGCAATGCGCGCGCTTCCTCGATGTCGGCGGCCGAACGCACGAACGACACCGCCAGAAAATCCACGCCCAGCTCGGCGGCCAGACGGATGTCGGCGCGATCCTTGTCCGACAGCGCCGCCACGCTCAGGCCGCCACCCTGGCGATTGAGCCCCTTGCGATCGGACAGCGCGCCGCCGACGCGCACGCAGGTGTGGATCGCGGCGCCGCGCACGTCGAGGACTTCGAGCGCTATCAGACCGTCGTCGAGCAGCAGCACGTCGCCCGCGGCGACGTCGCCCGGCAGGCCGGTGTAGCTGACGCCGATGCGATGCATGTCCCCCGGCGCCGCATCATTGCGGCAGTCGAGCGTGAACTCGGCGCCCGCCGCCAGCATCACCGGTCCGGCAGCGAAGCGCTCGATGCGGATCTTCGGCCCCTGCAAATCGGCCAGCACCGCCACCTCGCGACCGGCGGCCGCGGCGGCGGCGCGCGTGGCGGCGGCACGGCGCAGGTGATCCGCGGCGACGCCGTGCGAAAGGTTCAGCCGCACCACGTCCACACCCTCGGCGATCAGGCGTTCGAGCATGCCGGGGGCGTCGGTGGCGGGGCCGAGGGTGGCGACGATCTTGGTACGGCGCAGGATTTCGTTCATCCCGCAACGCTAGCACGG
The DNA here is from genome assembly GCA_035534135.1 of Rhodanobacteraceae bacterium. Classification (GTDB taxonomy): domain Bacteria; phylum Pseudomonadota; class Gammaproteobacteria; order Xanthomonadales; family Rhodanobacteraceae; genus Metallibacterium. The sequence continues at coordinate 854 of DATLSL010000162.1, forward strand.
CCGCGCGGCACCGCAAGCGCTCCGCCCGCGCGCAACCGCGGCGCGCGGACTCCGGGCGACACCCAAGGGGTATCGTCCCGCTGCGAAGGTTGAAGGATCCTTGTCCCGAACGCGCCGCCGGTACTCAGCGCGCTGCGTGCAGGGCGAGGATCGCCCGCACGAAGGTCGGATCGGGGGCGCCCGAGGCCTCGGTGGTGGCGCGGATGCGGCCCTCGGCGTCGAGCAGCGCCACGACCACGTTGTGGCTGTAGCCGCCGCCCGGCAGTGGCCGGTAGGCGATGCCGAGCACCCCGGCCAGCATGCCCTCATCGCCCTGTTCGGGACGCGCCAGGCGAAACAGCGGCGCCCGCACATGATGCTCGGCGGCCACTTTGCGCAGCATGGCGACATCGTCGTGCGCCGGATCGAAGCTGACCAGCAGCACCGGCAGCGGCGTGCCGCCGGCGGCGCCGACCGCATGCTCGATGCGCTTGAGCGTTTCGATCTCCAGCGGGCACGCCATCCGGCAGGAGCCGTAGAACATGCCGACCAGGCGCGGTTCGCCGCGCAGCGAGGCGAAGCTGAAAACGTCGCCCTGCTGATCGCGCAGCATCAACGCCGGGATCCGGTACACCGAGCGGTCGGGCAGCGGCGCGGCGACGGGCGGGGCCGCGGGCGCCAGCGGCGCGAACAGCGCCAGCACGACGAAGCGCAGCAGCAGACGCGGGATACGCATGGTCATTCTCCGGCCGGATCACGAACACAGCGGAAGCCGACGCGCGGGGCGTCGTCGGCGGGTTTGAGCGCGGTCAGGGCGGCGACGCGCATCATCAGCGCGAACTGGTTCTTGTCGGCGAAGGCCAGCGCCGAGCCGCCGCACAGCGCCAGCGACGGGCCGGCGCCGGCGACCCGCGCATCCGCATTGGGAAACATCGCGGCGTAATCGCCGGTCCATTCCCACAGCAGGCGGTTGAGATCGCGCACACCCCAGACGTTGGCGCGATGCCGGCCGATCACGCCGGGCCGCTCGCCGGTGCTGCCCTGGATCGCCGTCAGCAGGGCCTGATTGCGCAGCGGATCCCGGCGCGCATCGCGCCGCGTGGCGTCGGCGGCGGCGACGAACTCCCACTCGTACCAGCTCGGCAGCCGCGCCTGCTCGCCGGCGCAGTAGGCGCGCGCGGCAAACCAGCTGACGCTGGTGACCGGCTGCTCGGGCAATGCGTCAGGCCCCAGTGTCAGCGGACCCTGCCATGCGGCCAGATACTGCGGCCCGGCGAACAGTGGCGACACCTGGCCGCGCTGCCAGTCGGGATGCGTGCGCACGTAGTCCAGATACTCGGCGTTGGTCACCGGCTCGACGCGCATCGCGAACGGCTTGATGACGATGCGTGCCGCAGCGCCGTCGAGGGCCAGCGCGCTGACGAAAGCTCCGCCGGGGATGGCGACATAGCCCGCCGCGGCGACGGCGGGTGCCGTCGCCAGCAAGGCCAGCAGCAGGCCGATCTGCGTGCGCATGATCATTCCCGGATCCCGTGAAAGCCGGTGGTGCCGTCGCAGCGGCGCCACCGGCCCAGAGGCCGTGAAGATTTCGTCGCGAGCGCGTCGCTGGCAAGGCGCACGGCGCACAGGGCCGAGACATATCAACTCGATAGGCGAGGCCCGAGCACCGCGCAACGATGCCAGCGGGGTGCGCAGCAGAAAGATTCGCAGCCTCGCAGGCCTCACCGCGGCTTGTCGCCCGCGCGCACCGCCTTGACCTCGGTCGGCGCGATGGTGCCGCCCTTGTTGTTGAAGTTGTTCAGCACGTAGGTCAGCACGTGCGCGATCTCGGCGTCGTTGAGTTGCGAACCGAAAGCCGGCATCACCGACTCGTAGCCCGTGCTGTTGACGGTGATCTTGCCGCTCAGTCCGTTGAGCACGATGCCGATGGCGCCCTTCGGATCGGCGTTGAGGTAATCCGACATCGCCAGCGGTGGGAACGCGCCCGGCAGGCCCGTGCCGTTGGCCTGATGGCAGGCCGAGCAGATCTGTCCGAACACGCGCTTGCCATCGGCCATGGCGTCGTCGACCGCGACGACGGCGGGTACGGCCGCATGAGCCATCGGCGTGGCAGCCGGCGACGGCGCAGCCGGGCCGCTGGAAACCTTGTTGTAGATCGCCGGCGCGGCCGGCCCGCTGACGACCAGCTGGCCCAGCGCGCCCTGCATGAACGCGCGCGTGATCGAGTGATCGACCAGCAGGAAGGTGCCCGGCACCAGCGTCTTCATCTCGACCGTGACCGCACCGCCGGCCGGGATCAGCGTGGTCTGCACGTTGTGGTTGACCAGGGTGCCGCCCTCGACGTTGACGCTGTCGAAGATCTGGCCGATGACGTGGAAGCTCGACACCAGGTTGGGGCCACCGTCACCGACGAACAGGCGCACCGTGTCGCCCACCTTCGAGGTCAACGCGTTGGCACCGGTCAACGAACCCTCGCGACCGTTGAACAACACATAGGTCGGCTGCTCCAGCAACAGCTTCTGCATGTCGAACGTCTGCAGGCCGGGCGCGTGATAGGCGCCCGTCGTGTAGAAGTCGCCCTGCACCACGTAGTACTCGCGATCCGCCTTCGGCAGCCCCTGCGGCGGCTCGACCAGGATCAGGCCGTACATGCCGTTGGCGATGTGCATCGGCACCGGCGGCGTGGCGCAGTGGTAGATGTACAGGCCCTCGCGCATGGCCTTGAAGGTGAACACGCTCTCGTGCCCCGGCGGCGTCATGCTCAGTGCCGCGCCACCGCCCGGGCCCATCACCGCGTGCAGGTCGATGTTGTGCGCCATGTGCGAGTCCGCCGCGTTCTTCAGATGCAGCTCGACGGTGTCGCCCTGACGCACGCGGATCATCGGCCCCGGCACGGTGCCGTTGAAGGTCCAGAAGTCGTAGCGCACGCCGTCGGCGATTTCCTTGACCACCTCCCGGGTCTCCAGGCGCACGATCACCCGCGCCGGATAGTCGCGATGGATCGGCGGCGGCACGTTGGGCGGCGCGACCATGGTCTCCTCGATCGGCGCGCCGCGCGGCGGACCGAGATCGGCGGGATCGGTGGCGGGCGCGGCACCCGCGACACCGGCGACGGCACAGAGCAGCAGGCTGCAGCAGACAAGCGCGGCACGTTTCATGGCGGTCCCCTCGGGATGAACGACGACGCCGACGCTACTCCACCGTATGCATTCCGTATTGATTTCGATCAGACCACCGCGACTGCATGCCGCATGCGTGGCGCTGCCCGATGTATACGTCGCCGTACCATGGCTGCGTCGGCGACGCTTGCTATCATCCGGCGCGCGCTTGCTGCGCGCCGCCAGGTTCAAACCACGCCGCCATGCCGACCCCGCGCCCACGGCGCCCCGACCCGCGCGAGAGCCCGATCACCGACGATGGCAGCGAGGTGCGCTTCTGCAGCACCTGCGCTTTTTCCGGCGCCTGCGTGGACGCCGGCTACGACAAGGTGCATCTGCGCGATCTGCACGTGCTGGTCGAACACATCGGTCCGTTCCGCGCCGGCGAACACATCTTCCGCACCCACGATCCGTTCCGGGCGATCTACGCGGTGCGCGCCGGCCTGGTGAAGACGATCGCGGTCGATCCCGAGGGCAACGAGCAGGTGCTGGGCTTCTATCTGCCCGGCGAAGTGGTGGGCCTCAACGCGATCTACCCCGAGCACTATCCCTGCGACGCGGTGACCCTGGAGACCGCGTACTTCTGCCGCTTCTCGTTTCCGGCGATCAGCGCGCTGGCGGCGCGCATGCCGGGCCTGCAGCAGCAGCTGTTCCGGCTGCTGTCGAAGGAACTCGGCATGGCTTCGCTGCTGGCCGGCGACCACGCCGCCGAGGAGCGCGTCGCGGCCTTCGTGACCGACCTCGGCGAACGCCTGGCCGCGCAGGGCTTTTCCGGCACGCGCCTGCGGCTGAGCATGTCGCGCGTGGACATCGCCAATTACCTGCGCCTCGCCGCCGAGACGGTCAGCCGCATCTTCACCCGTCTGCGCGACCAGGGCCTGATCGCGCTGGAAGGCCGCGACCTCGAGATCCTCGATCCGCCCGGACTGCGCGCGCTGGCGCGCAACGTGCGCGAGCGCTGAGGAAGGTCTGAACAAGTCCAAGACACCGCTATTTGTGTTTGTGTCGTCCTGAGCGCAGCGAAGGGCCTGGCTTCAGGATGACAACGAAAGTTGTCGCCCTGATCCAGATCAGCCGCCGAACCGGCGTCTGCGGCGAGGATGTCGCATCCTTTCCCGCTGCAGCCGCCATGAATCGCGCTCCGATCCCGATCGCCCCCTTTGCCCGCACCGACGCCGCGCCGCCGACGTTCGCGGACGTGTTCGCCGCCGCACCGCACCGCATGATGTTCTTCGCCGGCGCCAGCGCGGTGCTGCTGAGCATGCTGTGGTGGACGCTGGCGCTGGCCGCCGGCACCTTCGGCTGGAACACGTGGCCGCAGGCGCCGATCCCGGCGATCTGGGCGCACGCGATGCTGGCGCAGTACGGCATGCTCGGTCCCTTCATCTTCGGTTTTCTGCTGACGGTGTTTCCGCGCTGGACCGGGCAGCCGGACCTGAAGCGCCGTGCGTATGTGCCGGTGTTTGCCGGCGTGTTCGGCGGCTACCTGCTGGCACTGGTCGGCTTGCTCGATCTGCGCCCGCTGCTGGTGCTCGGTTTCGCGTTGATGCTGGCCGGATGGATCTATGGCTGTGCACGCCTGTTCGGCGTGCTGCGCGCGGCGCGCTCACGCGATCGCTGGGCATGGTCCTGTCTCGTCGCGGTGCTGATCGGTGCCGCCGGCCTGGCGCTGTTCCTGGCCTTTCTGGTCGGCGCGCCGGCGACGCTGGCGATCGCCGCGATCCGCCTCGGCACCTTCGGCTTGCTGTTGCCGATCTTCTTCACCGTGCAGCACCGCATGCTGCCGTTCTTCTCGGCCAGCGTGATCCCGGGCTACCGCACGGTGCGCCCGGCATGGTCGCTGCCGCTGCTGTGGGTGCTGCTGCTGGCGCATCTTGGCTTCGGCTTCGCGGGCCTGCCGACGTGGCGCGCGCTGGCCGACGCGCTGCTGGCGCTGTTCTTCCTCTATCACTGGATCGCATGGCAGCCGTGGAAGGCGCGCCGGCCCGGTCTGCTGGCGGTGCTGTATCTGGCCTTCGCCTGGCTGCCGCTCGCGTTCGTGCTGTTCGCGCTGGGCGGCTTTCGCGGCGAGGGCGCCTACGGCGTGCTGGACATGGCCGCGCTGCACGCGCTGACGGTGGGCTTCTTCGGCTCGATCCTGGTCGGCATGGTGACGCGGGTGACGCACGG
>DATLSL010000163.1:0-12183 GCA_035534135.1 Rhodanobacteraceae bacterium
AGGATCGAGCCCACCGGATCGGCCAGGATCAGTTCGGTCGCCGGCGAGGTCGTGGCAAAAAATCGCGACAGCCCGGTCATGGTGCCGGAGCTGCCGCAACCGAACACGATCGCATCCAGCCGGCCGTCCATCTGTTCGAGGATCTCGGGGCCGGTGAACTCCTCGTGCGCGGCCGGGTTGTCGGGATTGCCGAACTGGTTGATGAAGTAGGCGCCGGGCGTCTCCTCGGCGATCTTCCTGGCCAGATCCTGGTAGTACTCGGGATGGCCCTTGGCGACGTCGGAGCGGGTCAGCACGACCTCCGCGCCCATCGCCTTGAGGTTGAAGATCTTCTCGCGGCTCATCTTGTCGGGCACCACCAGCAGCAGCCGGTAGCCCTTCTGCTGCGCCACCAGCGCCAGCCCGATGCCGGTGTTCCCGGCGGTGCCCTCGACCAGGGTGTCGCCGGGCTTGATGCGTCCGGCCTGTTCGGCACGCTCGATCATCACCAGGCCGATGCGGTCCTTGATCGAACCGCCGGGGTTCATGCATTCGAGCTTCAGGTACAGCTCGCAGGGGCCGCTGTCGAGATGCTGGGCCCGCACCATCGGCGTGCGGCCGATCAGGGCGAGGACGTTGGGCTGGATCATGCGCGCTCCGGATGTGCGACCGCCGCGCGATGCGCGGCGGTCGAGGGACGCCGCCCGCAGGCGACGCAAGCGATCATGATAATGCGCCGGCGCGGCTTCGATGGCAGCAGGCGCGGCGAGATTTCAGTGCATGCGTGGTCGGTGCACTTCCCACATGCGGGTGAGGCGATCCTTGGCAACGAGCTTTTCTCTCTTCATGCTGGCCAACGTCGTGTCGTCCATGGGCAGCACGCCCAGTTCGGCGTCGTGAACCTTGCTGTCCAGTTCGCGGTGGCGCTGGTAGAGACGACGGAACTCGATGTTGGCCTTCAGAAGAGCTTCGACATCTTCCCGCTGCTGATTCTCGAACATCGTGCGACCTCCTCGTGGCAAAGACGCGCACGCCGACGTTCGCGGACGCCGCCGTCGCGTGGGTGAAAGCACAGGGGACAACGGCCTGCACGTCCCCGCACCGACGGTCGGGGCGGGCGTTCGATGACAGGCCAGGGAGTGCATGGGGGTGCGGTTCTCGTTTCCCGGAGGCGCCAAGCCCCTCGGGACTCCGACGCTACTCCGGCCCACCAGGCTTGGCAAGGCGCCGCCGATGTCGGGCGCCATGGCCTTTAAAGCCTTTTAAATCAGTATTTTATGATCACCGATCACGCAGGATCACGACCACGCGGCGATTTCTGGCGCGACCGGCGGCGGTCGCGTTGGAAGCCACCGGATCGGCTTCGCCGCGACCCGCCACGCGGATGCGTCCGGCGCTGACGCCGGCGGCGGTCAGGGCATCGGCCACCGCCTGGGCGCGCTGCCGCGACAGCGCCAGATTGCCGGCGGCACTGCCGGTCGAATCGGTGTAACCCTCGATCAGGATCGGCTTGCCGGGGTGCGCCTGCACAAACTCGACCAGTTTGCCCAGATGCCCGCGTGCCTCCGGCCGCAACTCGGCGTGGCCCGGTGCGAAAGCGTAGTCCTCGAGGGTGATCTGCATGCCGCGCGTACCGCGAGTCGGCGTCAACGTGTCCAGCCGTGCCCGCATCGCGCGCACGGCCGCCTCGGCCAGGGCAGCCTCCTTCTTCGCCAGCGTCGCCGACTGCGACTGCGCCGCCGCCAGCTTGGTGGCCTGGGCCGCCTCCAGCGCCGACTGCTGCGCCTGCTGGGCGTAGGCCTGGCCCTGGGCCTGCAACCGCTGCGCCTCCTCGTTGGCGGCCATGCTCTGCAGACGCTGGCGCTCGAGTTCCTTGCGCGCCGTCTCGGTATCACGGCGGCTGGCTTCGAGCAGGATGCGGTCGTGCTCGCGCTGCAGCTGCGCCATCTTGGTCTGCGCATCCTCGACTTCGGCCTCGGTCTGCGCGATCGCCACCCGATGCTCGGCCAGATAGAGCAGATGCTGGCGCTGCTTGCCGCTGGTGCCGAGCAGGCGTTGCAGCGCTGCGCGCGCTCGTGCCTGCTCGCCCAGCGCGTAGCGTCCGAGGGTCGGGTCCTGCGCCAAGGTGGCAAGGCTGGCGCTGAGGCGCTGGTAATCCAGGTCGGGCTTGTCGGCGGCGCGCAGCGGTGTCGACACGGCACCCAGTGCGGCCAGCAGGGTCATCGCGGCCAGTGCGTGCAGGCGGTTCATCGGCCACCTCCGTTGTCCGTGGCATCAGGAGCACTGGCGGGCGGTGCCGGCAGCAGCACATCGGTCGCCGGCGGCGCGCTGGCCGGTTCGGCCGGCGCCGCGGGCGGCGCGGCCGTGCGCTCGAGCAGATCCTTGCGCAGATGCGCATTGTCGGCGCTGCGGCGGCGGATGTCGTCGCGCAACTGGCCGAGACGCGCCTTGGCGCGGGCCAATTCGGCCGCAGCCTCGGCTTCGCTGGCGAGCGTGGCGGCGCTGTCGTACTTCTGGGCGGCCATCATCGCCTGCGCGGCGTCCAGCCGCTGCTCGGCCGCGCCCAGCTCCAGCGGGGCGTAGATCGGAGCCTGCGCATCCTTGGCGGCCTGGACCATCGACTCGGCGCCGCGCATGGCGTCGACCGGCGGCGGTGCGGTCGCGCAGGCAGCCAGCAGCAACACGCTCAAAAGCGCAACGGTGCGATAGATTTTTGGCGACGGGCGTGCCATAACGATCCCCGATTCGGGCTGGGTCTATTCTCAGTGTGACGGCTCGGGCTTGGCAACGCGAGGGCGACATGGATATCGGGTATTTCCTCAAGCTGATGGTGGACAAGGGTGCGTCGGACATGTTCCTGACCACCGGCGCACCCGTGTACATCAAGGTCGAGGGCCGGCTCTATCCGCTGGGCAACACCGGCCTGCCCAGCGGCATGGTCAAGAAGATCGCCTATTCGCTGATGGACGAGGGCCAGGTGCCGCAGTTCGAGCGCGACCTCGAGCAGAACATGGCGATCGCGGTCAAGGACGCCGGCCGCTTCCGCATCAACGTGTTCAAGCAGCGCGGCGAAGTCGGCATGGTGATCCGCGCGATCAAGAGCGAGATCCCCAGCATCGACCAGCTCAAACTGCCGCAGATCTTCAAGGATCTGATCATGGACCCGCGCGGGCTGATCCTGGTGGTCGGCTCCACCGGTTCGGGCAAGTCGACCACGCTGGCGGCGATGATCGACCACCGCAACCAGAACATCCCGGGCCACATCCTCACCATCGAGGATCCGATCGAGTTCCTGCACCGGCACAAGCGTTCGATCGTCAACCAGCGCGAGGTCGGCCTCGACACCCACGGCTACCACGAGGCGCTGAAAAACGCGATGCGCGAGGCGCCGGACGTGATCATGATCGGCGAGATCCGCGACTCCAATACCATGGAGGCGGCGATCTCGTTCTCCGAGACCGGTCATCTGTGCCTGGCCACGCTGCACTCAAACAACGCCGACCAGACGCTGGAACGCATCCTCAACTTCTTCACCGAGTCGGCACACCGCAACGTGCTGATGAACCTGGCGCTGAACATGCGCGCGGTGATCAGCCAGCGCCTGGTCACCGGCAAGGACGGCCGCCGCCTGCCCGCGGTCGAGGTGCTGATCAACACGCCGCTGATCCGCGACATGATCCGCCGCGGCCAGATCCACGAGATCAAGGAGGCGATGGACCGCAGCCTGCAGGACGGCATGCAGACCTTCGACCAGGCGCTCTACCGCCTGTACAAGGAGGGCAAGATCGAACTCGAGGAGGCGCTCAACAAGGCCGATTCGCGTGACGGCCTGGCGCTGAAGATTCGCCTTGCCGAAGGCGGCGGCAACGCGCCCGCCGACCTGGTCGAAGGCGACAACTTCGGCACCGGCTACTGAACCGTCGGCCGCGCCGCGGTTGCGGCGCGCGCCACCGCCAGCCCCTGCAGCACGTGCAGCGCCTCGGACAGCCAGTAGTCGTCGCCGGCCAGCTTGCCGGCGCCGCCCTCCGCGCTGCCGGCGCGCTTGTCGCCGGCCAGATGGTTGGGCAGGTCGGCCTCGCGCTGGGTCAGCTGCGGTCCCTGATCCAGCTTGACTGTCGCGTCGGCGAGCCGGATGTCGGGCTCGATGCCGCGCGCCTGGATCGAGCCGCCGTCCGGCGTGTAGTAGCGCGCGGTGGTCAGCTTGACCGCCTCGCCGCCCGGCAACGGCAGCACGGTCTGCACCGAACCCTTGCCGAAGGTGCGCCGGCCCATCAGCACCGCGCGGTGGTTGTCCTTGAGCGCTCCGGCAACGATCTCGGCGGCCGACGCGGTGCCATTGTCCACCAGCACCACCAGCGGCGCGCCCCTGAGCAGGTCGCCGCCACCCTGAGCGGTGAAGGTCATGTCGGCCTGCTTGAGGCGGCCGCGCGTGCTGACGATGGTGCCGTGGTCGAGAAAATCGTCGGCGACGCCGACCGCGGCCGTCACCAGTCCGCCCGGGTTTGAGCGCAGATCAAGCACCGCACCCTTGAGCGGGCCATCCTGCTTCTGCAGCGCCTCGATCTGGCGGGTCAGTTCGGCGACGGTATCGTCCTGGAACTGGCTGATGCGCAGGTAGACATAGCCTGGTTCCAGCAGGCGCGAGCGTACGCTGGCGATCTGGATGCGCTCACGGGTCAGGGTCAGATTGACCGGCGTGCCGGCATGCGGGTGCAGAACGCTGAGGGTGATCTTGGTGCCCGGCGCGCCGCGCAGCTGGTCCAGCGCGGCGTTGAGCGCGTCGGGATCCACCGCCTTGCCGTTGATGCCGACGATCACGTCACCCGGCAGCATGCCGGCGCGCGCGGCGGGGGTGCCGTCGATCGGCGCGATGATGCGCAGCTGGCCGTTGACCTGCGCCACCTCGATGCCGAGCCCGCCATAGCGGCCGCTGGTGTCTTCGTCGAGCTGATCCAGGCCCTTGCGGGTCAGGAACTCGCTGTGGGGGTCGAGACCCGCCAGCATGCCGGTGATCGCCGATTGCATCAGCGTGTGATCGTCGACCTTGTCGACGTAGGCCTGCCGCACCAGCTCGAAGACGCGAGTGAAGGTCTGGATGTCGGCGAGGCTGGGCCCGGCGGCGGCCGGTGCGGGTGCGGAGGACGTCGAGGGCGGCGCGACCGGCATCGCCGGCGGCGGCGCCGCCAGCACCGCGGCGGGCAGGATCAACAGCAGGACGAGGGCAAGCGGGGCAAGACGCATGGGGCACTCCGGCGATCGGCCGATTATGCCTCGCATGCGGGTGAACGATGCGGCCACGGCCGCGGTGCAGGCCCTCAGAGCAGGCTGCCGAGGCCGGCCAGGACGTTGTAACTGGTGTGGGCGACGATCCCCGGCGCCAGCGAACCCGAGCGCACCCGCATCCACGCGCAGAACAGACCCAGCACCGCGATCGGTGCCAGCCCCGCGAACTGCCCGTGCATCCCGAACGCATGCAGCAGGGTGAACACGAGCGTGCTTGCCAGGACCGCACCGAAGGTCCCCAGCGCGGGCGCCAGGGCGCCCAGCAGGGCGCCGCGAAACACCGTCTCCTCCAGCCACGGCGACAGCACGATGCCGATGCCGGTCAGCGACCAGCGCAGGCCCGTCGCCAGCAGCGGGGCCTGCAGCGAAGCCTGCGTCGAGCTGCCGGGATCCAGCCAGTGACCGAGCAGCGCGGCGGCGATCGCGAGTACGAGACCGCCGGCCTCGCCACGCACCACCCAGCCCCGGGTGGTGCGGCGAAAGCCATAGCCGGGGAGCGCCGCCTGCGACCACAGCGCCCCGGCCCGCGCGCGCAGCCAGACCAGCATCAGCACGCTGGCGATCAGCTGCGCCAGCACCAGCGCGATGCCGGTGATCAGCTGCGGGTGGACACCCAGCCGATGGTCTTGCTGCAGCCATGCCGCCAGGCGCAGCACGCCGATGCTGCCGACGCCGATCAGGCCCAGATACACCGCCAGCGTGCGCAGCGCATGGCCGAGGCCCAGCCGCGGAGTGGCTGCCACAGGGAGTGCGCGCAGAGCAGGAACACGCATGGTCACCACAGACACCTCGACACCGATACGACATGCGTGTCCATTAGCTGCCGAGATCGGCCGGATAACCGGCGACTGCAGCGCGTCGTGATCTTTTGTTGCAATCCCGTCGTCGCCCTGTGACCCGGCGCACACACGCGAGGCAGTGTCGGAACGGCTCGCGGCCGCTGCAGTCACCGCGCGGAGATCGGCGTCGCAGGATCAGCGCCGCGGCGTCAGCCAGGCCCGTGCGTCAACGGCCTTGCTGTCGTGACGCAGGCCGAAATAGACGCCGGCCTGCCCCGGGCCCGGCGCCGCCGCGGTCGCGACCGTCTGGCCGGCATCGACCCAGTCGCCCACCCGCACCAGCAGGCTTTCGTTGTTGCCGTACAGGCTCATCCAGCCGTTGCCGTGATCGACGATCACCAGCATGCCGAAGCCACGCAGCCATTGGGCGTAGGCGACACGCCCGTGTGCCACCGCGCGCACCGCGCTGCCGGCGGCGGCGGCGATGTCCAGACCGCCCTCGCCGGTCCTCACCGTCCCGCGCACCGGCCACGGCAGCCGCCCGCGCAGATCGACGAACGGGCGGTCGGCGGGCAGCGACTTGGGGATGTCGGCGAAGACGTCACGCAGGCGCTTGAGCAGCGTTTCAAGATCCTGCTCGTTGCGCTTGAGCGCGGCCAGACGCGCACCCTGATCGCGATAACGCGCGTTGGCCTGATCGCGCAACGCCAGCTGTCGGGCGCGCTGTACAGCCAGTGCCGCGGCGGCAGCCTGGGCCTGGGTGCGGGCGGCCATCAGCGCGGCCTGAGCCTGCACCAGCGCCGCCTGCACCGCGTCGAGCTGCTGCAGGTCGGCCAGCAGGGCGTGGATGCGGCCGATCTGCGCCGACTGCAGGTACTGCGCGTAGCCGAGCGCACGCTGCACGCGGGCGACGTCGCTGGCGCCGAGCAGCAGGCGCAGGTCGGAATCGCGGCCCTGCATATAGGCCGCGCGCAGCAGGCTGGCCAGTGCCGCGCGCTGTCCCTGCAGCCGGGCCTCAAGCCGCGTGCGCCGGGTTTCGAGCCGGGCCTGATCCTTGCGCCGGGCGTCCAGCGCCGCCGCCGTGTCGCGTTCGGCCACGGCTGCAGCGGCCAGCTGCTGCGCCTGTTGCGCGAGCGCGGCGTCCAGTTGGTCGCGTTCGCTGGCGGTGGCCTGCTGCTGCTGCACCAGCGCGGTAATCGTCGCCCGCACCGCGTCCAGCTTCTGCTGCGCGGCCGCCTGTGCGGCCTTGTTGCCGGGATCGGGCGGTGACGCGGCTGCCGCCGCGGTGCACAGCAGCAAGGGAAGCAATACACGCACGCAGCGCAGAGTGGAGTGGACTTTCGGCATTGTCGGGATTATGGCAAACGCCGGCAGCCCGTCGCGCCGGCTGCCGCGCATCGCTCCGCTACAATTCCGCCTGGTCTCCGCTGCAGGTGTCTCATGGCGATCCCCGCGCCCGTCCTCGATCTTGGCTACACGCTGGAGGACAAGTACACCCGCGAGCATGGGCGCATCTATCTGTCGGGTATCCAGGCGCTGGTGCGGCTGCCGCTGCTGCAGGCGGCGCGCGATCGCGCCGGCGGCCTGAACACCGCGGGCTTCGTCTCCGGCTACCGCGGCTCGCCGCTGGGCGGACTCGACCACGAGCTGTGGCGGGCAAAGAGACTGCTGGGCGCGGCGGGCGTGGAGTTCAAGCCCGGCCTCAACGAGGACCTCGCCGCGACCATGGTCTGGGGCAGCCAGCAGGCCAATCTGTTTCCGGGCGCAACGCGCGACGGCGTGTTTGGCCTGTGGTACGGCAAGGGTCCCGGCGTCGACCGCAGCGGCGACGTGTTCAAGCACGCCAATGCCGCCGGCACATCGAAGCACGGCGGCGTGCTGGTGCTGGCCGGCGACGATCACGCCTGCCGCAGCTCGACCCTGCCGCACGGCTCCGAACTCGAATTCGTCTCGGCGCTGATGCCGGTGCTCAACCCCGCCGGCGTGCAGGAGATCCTCGACTTCGGCCTGCTCGGCTGGGCGATGAGCCGCTGGACCGGGCGCTGGGTCGGCTTCAAGACCATCGCCGAGACGGTCGAGTCCTCGGCCTCGGTCGAGCTTGATCCGCAGGCACTGTCCATCGTCATCCCCGCCGATTTCGCCCTGCCCGCCGACGGCCTCAACATCCGCTGGCCGGATCCGCCGCTGGACCAGGAACTGCGCCTGCACCAGTGGGCGGTGCCGGCGGCGCAGGCCTTCGCGCGCGCCAACCGCCTCGACCGCGTCGCGATCGCCGCGCCGCGCCGGCGGCTCGGCATCGTCACCACCGGCAAGAGCCACCTCGATGTGCTGCAGGCGCTGGAGTTCCTCGGCATCGACGCGCGCATGGCTGCCGATATCGGGCTGACCGTGTACAAGGTCGGCATGACCTGGCCGCTGGAACCCGAGGGTCTGCGCGCGTTCGCGCACGGTCTCGAGGACCTGCTGGTGGTCGAGGAGAAACGCGCCTTCCTCGAGAGCCAGATCAAGGAGCTGCTCTACGACCTGCCCGAGCGCCCGCGCGTGGTCGGCAAGCACGACGAGAGTGGGGCGTGGATCCTGCCCTCGACCAGCGAGCTGACGCCGGCGATGATCGCGCGCGCCATCGCCGGACGCCTGCAGCGCTTCCACAGCTCCGAGACGATGCGCCAGCGCCTGGCCTTCTTTAGCGCCAAGGAAGGCGAGCTGGCGTTGCCGCGCGCGAACTTTCCGCGCGCCGCGCACTACTGCTCCGGCTGTCCGCACAACACCTCGACCGCAGTGCCCGAGGGCTCGCGCGCGCTGGCCGGCATCGGCTGCCACTACATGGTCACCTGGATGGACCGGCGCACCGAGACCTTCACCCACATGGGCGGCGAAGGCGTCACCTGGTGCGGGCAGGCGGCGTTCACCGAAACCCGTCACGTGTTCCAGAACCTCGGCGACGGCACCTACTTCCATTCCGGCAGTCTGGCCATCCGCCAGGCGATCGCCGCCGGCGTCAACATCACCTACAAGATCCTCTACAACGACGCCGTGGCGATGACCGGCGGCCAGCCGGTCGACGGCACGCTGTCGGTACCCGCCATCGCCCACCAGGTGCGCGCCGAGGGTGTGCACACCATCGTCGTGGTCAGCGACGACATCGCCAAGTGGAACCGGCCGGAGATTTTCCCGTCCGGGGTCGAGTTCCTGCACCGCGACGAACTCGACGTCGTGCAGAAGCGCCTGCGCGAGGTGGCGGGCGTGAGCGTGCTGATCTACGACCAGGTCTGCGCCACCGAGAAGCGCCGCCGCCGCAAGCGCGGCAAGCTGCCCGATCCGGCCAAACGCGTGCTGGTCAACTCGCTGGTCTGCGAAGGTTGCGGCGACTGCGGCGAGAAATCCTTCTGCGTATCGGTGCTGCCGCTGGAGACCGAATACGGGCGCAAGCGCGCGATCGACCAGTCCGGCTGCAACAAGGACTACTCCTGCGTCAACGGCTTCTGTCCCAGCTTCGTCACCGTGCACGGCGGCACACTGAAAAAACCGTCCGGTGTCGCCGAAGTCGACTTCGGTACGCTGCCGGAACCCGTTTTCGCCGCCGACGGCGCGCAGCCCTGGAATATCCTCGTCACCGGCATCGGCGGCACCGGCGTGGTCACCATCGGCGCTCTCTTGGGCATGGCCGCGCACCTCGAGGGCAAGGGTGTGACCGTGCTCGACCAGACCGGGCTGGCGCAGAAGGGCGGTGCGGTCACCACCCACGTGCGTATTGCCGCGGCGCCGGACGCCATCCACGCCGTGCGCATCGCCGCCGGCGAAGCCGACCTCGTGCTCGGCTGCGACATGGTGGTGGTCAACGACTACTGGTCGCTGTCGAAGATCCGCGCCGGCCGCACGCACACCGTGCTCAACGCCTACGAGGCAATGCCCGGCATCTTCGTGCGCGATCCCGACCTTGCGTTTCCGGCGCGCGCGATCGTCAGCGCGGTGCGCCTCGCGCTGGGCGGCGTCGAACCGCTGCAGATCGACGCCACGCGGCTGGCGACCGCGCTGCTGGGCGATGCCATCGCCGCCAACGCGTTCATGCTCGGCTACGCCTGGCAGCACGGCTGGGTGCCGGTCAGCCGCGCCGCGATCGAGCGCGCGATCGAACTCAACGGCGCCGCGGTGGCGATGAACCAGCGCGCTTTCGCCTGGGGTCGGCTGGCGGCGCACGACCCCGCCGCGGTCGAGCGCGCGGCGGGATCAACTCGTCCTCCGCCGGGAGCGCGGAGCGCGATCGCGCACGCCCTCGACGACCGCACGCTGTCGGGGTCGCTGGACGAGGTCATCGCGCGCCGCGTCGACTTCCTCACCGGCTACCAGAACGGCGCCTGGGCCGATCGCTATCGCACGCTGGTCGAGCGCGTGCGCGACACCGAGGCCCGGCGCGCACCGGGCCACACCGCGCTGACCGAAGCCGTCGCGCGCTACGCCTTCAAGCTGATGGCGATCAAGGACGAGTACGAGGTCGCGCGGCTCTACACCTCGGGTGAGTTCGAACGCCAGGTCCGGCAGACCTTCGAGGGCGACTTCAAGCTGCAGTTCCATCTCGCGCCGCCGCTGCTGGCCCGCAAGGACGCCGACGGCCATCTGCGCAAGCGTGCCTACGGCCCGTGGATGCTCGGCGCCTTCCGTGTGCTGGCGCGGCTGAAGTTCCTGCGCGGCAGCGCGTTCGACGTGTTCGGTCACAGCGCCGAACGGCGCACGGAGCGCGCGCTGATCGGCGAGTACACGGCGCAGATCGAGGAACTGCTGGCGACACTGGATGCCGGCAACCACGCCCTGGCGGTGGAGATCGCGCGCATTCCCGAACAGATCCGCGGCTACGGCCACGTCAGGGCAGCGCATCTCGCCAAGGCGCGCGCGCACTTGGACACCTTGCGGGCGGCGTGGTGCACGCCGGAGCGGAGGCCGCGTGTGGCCTGACCGATTCGACGTGCCGGCGGGTTAGCATGCGGACGCGTCGCGACGGAGCACCGCTGCGGCCGACCCCTGCACAAGGGAGCGCATGCTCAACCGGCTCTGGCTCGGCTTCTTCCTGACCGCGACGCTGGCCGCGCTGGCGCGCTGGACGCTGGCCGGCGACCCCGCGGTGTTCGGCGCCATCGTCGACAGCCTGTTCGCGATGGCCAAGCTGTCGGTCGAGGTGATGGTGCTGCTGTTCGGCACCCTCACCCTGTGGCTGGGTCTGCTGCGCATCGCCGAGCGCGCCGGACTGGTCGCTGCGCTGGCGCGGCTGCTGGGCCCGCTGTTCCGGCGCCTGATGCCCGGGGTGCCGGAAGGCCACCCGGCGATCGGCCTGATCACGCTCAACTTCGCCGCCAACGTGCTCGGCCTCGACAACGCCGCCACGCCGATCGGCCTGCGCGCGATGCGCGAACTGCAGACGCTCAACCCCAGCAGCGACACCGCCAGCAACGCGCAGATCCTGTTCCTGGTGCTCAACGCCTCCTCGCTGACCCTGCTGCCGGTGAGCATCTTCATGTACCGCGCGCAGCAGGGTGCGCCCGACCCGACCCTGGTGTTCCTGCCGATCCTGCTCGCCACCAGCGCGTCGACGCTGACCGGCCTGCTCAGCGTGGCCTGGATGCAGCGCCTCAAGCTCTGGGACCCGGTGGCACTGGCGTATCTCGGCGGCGGCGCGCTGCTGCTGGGCGGTCTGCTGGCGCTGCTGGCCACGCTGTCGGCGGCGGCGCTGGCCAGCGTGTCGTCGCTGGCAGGCAACCTGGCGCTGTTCGGCGTGATCGTGGCCTTTCTCGTCGCCGGCGCGGTCAAGCGCGTGCCGGTGTACGAGGCCTTCATCGAGGGCGCCAAACAGGGCTTCGAGGTCGCACGCGATCTGCTGCCGTATCTGGTCGCGATGCTCTGCGCCGTCGGCGTGCTGCGCGCCTCGGGTGCGCTGGGCTACGCGCTGGACGGCATCCGCTGGGCGGTGCACGGCCTCGGATTCAACGATGCCTTCGTGCCCGCATTGCCGACCGCGCTGGTGAAACCCTTTTCCGGCAGCGCGGCGCGCGCGATGCTGATCGAGACCATGCGCCACTACGGCGTCGACAGTTTTCCGGCGCTGACCGCCGCGACCATGCAGGGCAGCACCGAGACCACGTTCTACGTGGTC
>DATLSL010000164.1:0-12383 GCA_035534135.1 Rhodanobacteraceae bacterium
CGCGCGCGTGCGCCGGCTGTCCGGCGAGCGCCGGCGCAGCCGTCTCGATGCCGTGATCCAGCAACTGGGACTGGACGACGTGCTGGCGCTGCCGATCGAGACACTGTCGAAGGGCTACCGGCGCCGCGTCGGGCTGGCGCAGGCGATCCTGCACGATCCGCCGGTGCTGATCCTCGACGAGCCTACCGACGGTCTCGATCCCAACCAGAAGCACGCGGCGCGCGCGCTGATCCGCGGACTGGCCCATGACCGCGCGATCCTGATCTCGACCCATCTGCTGGAGGAGGTGCCCGCGGTCTGCAGCCGGGTTGCGGTGATCGCGCGCGGGCGCCTGCTCGCCGATGCCACCCCGGCCGAGCTGGAGCGACGCTCGCGCTATCACGGCGCGGTGTCGTTCAGCGCCCGCGGTGCGGGACCCGCGCGTGCCGCGATCAGCCTGCTGCCGGGCGTGGATACGGTCGAGGTTGACGCGCCGGGCGGGCGGGTGACGGTGTTTCCCAAGCCGGGCCGCGCGATTCTCGCCGAGGTGCAGGGCATTCTTGCCGCGCAGCGCGTCGAAGTCAGCGAGTTTGCGCTCGAGCGCGGCCGCCTCGATGACGTGTTCCGGCGCCTGACGGCCGATCCCGCGGAGGCGGCATGAGCGCCCTGTTGGCGGTGCTGCGACGCGAGCTGGCGGCGTACCTGGTGACGCCCGTCGCCTATGTGTTCATCGTGATCTTTCTCGCCCTGGCCGGCGCGTTCACGTTTTATCTGGGCGATTTCTACAGTCGCGGCCAGGCCGATCTGACGCCATTTTTCACCTATCTGCCCTGGTTGTTCCTGGTCCTGGTACCGGCGGTGGCGATGCGGCTGTGGGCCGAGGAGCGCCGCAGTGGCACGCTGGAACTGCTGCTGACGCTGCCGATCGGTCGTGGTGCGGCCATGCTCGGCAAGTTTCTGGCGGCGTGGGCCTTCATCGCGCTGGCGCTGGCGTTGACGTTTCCGCTCTGGCTGACGGTCAACTATCTCGGCCATCCGGACAACGGGGCGATTCTCGCCGCCTACTGCGGCAGCCTGCTGATGGCCGGTGCGCTGCTGGCGATCGGCACTGGTCTGTCGGCGGCGACGCGCAGCCAGGTGGTGGCCTTCATCCTCACCGAGATGGTCGGGCTGGGCTATCTGCTGGCCGGACACCGGCTGGTGCAGGGCCTGGTGCAGGGCTGGCTGCCGCCCGGCGTGGCGGATGCGCTGGCCGGTTTCAGCTTCATCGACCATTACGAGGCGATCGCGCGCGGCGTGCTCAACGCCGACGACATCGCATTTTTCGTGCTGACCATCGTCTGCTGGCTGGGCGCCGGCGTGTTGCTGCTTGAACTGACCGAGACCGGTTGAGATGCGCCTGTCGCGTCGTCTCGCCGCCGTGATCGCGCTGCTGGCGCTGGCCGTGCTGTATGTCTCGCTGGTGCTGGTCGGTGCGCGCACGCTGCGCGGCGTGCAGGCGGACCTGACCGCAGGCCACGTCTACACACTGGCGCCGGGTACTTTGCGCATCGCCGGCTCGCTGCACGAGCCGATCGACCTGTACCTGTATTTTTCGCGTCATGCCGCGCGCGATCTGCCGCAGCTGCGTGCCTATGCTCAGCGCGTCGAGCTGCTGCTGCACGACATCGCCGCGCAAGCGCACGGGCGCATCCACATCCGGGTGATCGATCCGGCGCCTTACTCGAACGCCGAGGAGCGTGCGCAGGCGCTGGGGCTGACGCCGGCACCCGGCGGCGTCAACGGTGAGCGCATCTTTTTCGGCATCGCCGGCACCAACGCCACCGACGGCGTGCAGGTGATTCCGTTCCTGCAGCGCGACAAGGAGTCGTTTCTCGAGTACGACGTCGCGCGCATGATCCAGCAGCTGGACCAGCGCCGGCGCCCGGTGATCGGGTTGATCAGCAGCCTGCCCGTACGGGGCGGTGGCCCCGATGCGGCTCCGCCGTGGACGGCGTTCCGCCAGCTCGGCCAGCTGTTCCAGGTGCGACCGCTTGATGCCGCGACGCTGACGACCATACCCGCTGACGTCAGGGTATTGCTGCTGGTGCAGCCGACCGGCCTCGGGCCCGCCGCGCAGCGCGCGATCGACCGCTACGTGCAGCATGGCGGTCACGTCGCGCTGTTCATGGACCCGGACCCCGAGAGCATTGCAGCGGCCGCCGCGCAGGCCAGCGCGCAGGCGACGGCGACGGCGATGGCGCCGCTGCTGACGGCGTGGGGGGTCGATTGGGATCCCGATCGCGTGGTGCTCGACAGCAGCCTGGCGCAGGCCATCAGCATCGATCCTGCCGGAGCGCCGGTGCGCGATCCGGCGGTGCTCGGGCTGGGCCGCGGTGAACTCAACCGCGATGACGTGATCACCGCTGGTCTCAGCAGCATCAACGTCTCCACCGCCGGCAGCCTGGAGCTGAGCGAGCGTGCCCGTACCCGCCTGGAGCCGCTGCTGCAGTCGAGCGGCGAGTCCGAGCAGGCGCCGGTGGCCGCGGTGCTGGCCGCGGGCGATCCATCGACGTTGCTGGACGGCTTTCAGCCCGGTGGCGAGCGCTATGTGATCGCCGCACGCCTGACCGGCGTGATGCCGGCGGCGTTCGCCGGCGATGCACCCGCTGCGCACGCGCCGCAGCGGACCGGCGAGGTGCTGCTGGTCGCCGATACCGATCTTCTCAGCGATCGCCTGTGGGTGCAGCTGATGCCGTTTCTCGGCCAGACGATCGCCAATCCCTTCGCCAACAACGGCGATTTTTTCCTCAACGCCATGGACAACCTGGCCGGGTCTTCAGCGCTGATCTCGATCCGCGGCCGCGCTCTGGCGGTACGGCCCTTCACCCGCGTCGAGGCGCTGCGGCGACAGGCCGAAGCCGCCTTCAGCGCCAAGCAGTTCGAGCTGCAGCAGCAGCTCAATGACACCGAGCGTCGCCTTGCCGATCTCGAGCAGGCGCGCAACGCCGGCGGCGCGCCCATCCTGACGCCAGCCCAGCGCAGCGAGATCGAGTCCTTCACCCGCCGTCGCGCCGCGATCCGCCGCCAGCTGCGCGAAGTACAGCGCTCGCTGGATGCGCGCATCGACCGGCTGGGCGAACGCCTGAAACTGATCAACATCGTGCTGATGCCGGTACTGGTCAGCCTGTTCGCACTGGCCTGGGCGCTGCTGCGTGCGTGGCGGCGTCGGCGCTGGCGGAGCGAGGGACGATGAGGCCGCGCGCTCTGCTGGCGCTGATCGCCGCCGCCCTGCTGGCGTTGATCGCCGCCGTGGCGGTCGAGCATGCGGCGTCGCAGCGCCGCCAGCCCGGCATGGCCGGTACCCGGCTGTTGCCGGGACTGGAGTCCTCGATCAACGCCGTCACCGGCCTGCAGCTGCTGGGCGCTGGCGCGCATCTGCTGGTCACGCTGCAGCGCACCGCGCAGGGCTGGGCGGTAACGCAGACCGCCGCACCGGCCGATCCGGCGCGGGTGCGCAGCTACCTGCTGCGGCTGGCGCGCGCGCGCATCATCGCCGCCAAGACCCGCGATCCGTCGCTGTATGCCACGATCGGCGTTGCCGCCATCGCCAGCGCCAGCGCCGGCGATGGCGGTGTCGAACTGCGACTGCAGGGCATGACGGCATCACCGGCGCTGCTGATCGGGCGCTACGACGAGCGTCTGGACGGCACCTTTGTGCGCCCGGCGGACAGCGCCGAGAGCCTGTTGGTCGCAGGCGATCTGACGCCGCCGCAGGCACCGGTCGACTGGATGCCGCATCCGCTGCTCAGCATCGCGTCCGACGCGGTGCAGGCGGTGACCGTGAGTGATGCGAGCGGCGCCCGCTACGTCGTTGCCCGTGAGGCCGATGGCCGTCTGATGGTGCGGCATGCGCCGGCTGGCGTGCAGGCCGCGGCGCGGCGCGATCTGGTCGCGGGCGTGCTGGACGGCCTCGATTATGTCGCCGTCGAGCCCGCCGCGAAGCCGCCTGCGGACGCGCTGCGGGCGCGAGTCGAGTTGCGCAATGGCGTCGTCATCGAGCTGCACCTCTGGCGCCCGACGCCGGTCGCCACGCATGCGCGTGCCGTGCTGACGGTGCAGGCACCGCGCGGCGCCGCACCAGCGCTGGTGACGCGCGCCGCCGTGCTGGCAGCCTGGCTGCAGGGGCGTACCTGGGTGCTGGCACCCGGCACCTGGTCGCTGCTCAGCGGATCGCTGCAACCCGGCATGCCGATGCCTGCGTCGGCGGCGTCGGCGCCCGCTGCCGCGACCAGCAGCGCCGCGGCCCCACCGATGATCAGCGGCGGAGACCGCGGATGAAACCTGCAAACGCATGGGCCGCCATCGTCGCCACTGCCGGCGCCACGGCCGTGCTGCTGGGCGCGTTCGGCGCGCATGCGCTCAGCGGGCGTCTGGGCGCGCCGGCCATGAGCATCTGGCATACCGCGGTCGACTACCAGTTCTGGCACGCCCTGGCGCTGGCGTTAGCTGCGTTTGCGGCGCCGTCCGGGCGCGCGCGGGATGTTGCCCTGCGCGCGTTCGGCCTCGGCATCGTGCTGTTCTCCGGCAGCCTGTACGCGCTCGCGCTGGGCGCGCCGCGCTGGATCGGCGCGATCACACCGCTGGGCGGACTTGCGCTCATCGTCGGTTGGGTTGCGCTGGGGCTGGCGCT
This sequence comes from Rhodanobacteraceae bacterium, assembly GCA_035534135.1. Lineage (GTDB taxonomy): Bacteria > Pseudomonadota > Gammaproteobacteria > Xanthomonadales > Rhodanobacteraceae > Metallibacterium. The sequence goes on from DATLSL010000164.1 coordinate 4,652, forward strand.
GACGGCGCGCGCACAGCGCTGAGGCGTCTGGCGGCGGCGCCGGGTCGCCGCCACAATTGCGCATCTTCCGGGGAGCCGCCATGCCTGCCAACGTCACGATTGCGCGCGGGTTCGATCTCGATGCCGCGCGTGCTCACCTGGCGCGTTGCGATCGCCGGCTGGCGCCGTGGATGCGCCGCATCGGTGCGCTTGAAGTCGATTTCAGCAAGCCGTTCGATCCGGTCGACGCGCTGGCGCGCTCGATCCTGCACCAGCAGCTCGCCGGTAAGGCCGCCGCGACGATCACTGCGCGCGTGGTTGCGCTGATGCCGCGGCGCGGGCGCATCGATCCGGTTGGCATCGCCTTGCTGGCGGATGCGGCATTGCGCACGGCCGGCGTCTCGCGCAACAAGATCGCCGCCCTGCGCGACCTCGCCGCCAAGGCCGACGTCGGCGTCGTGCCGACTCCGCGCCAGCTGGCGCGCATGCCCGATGCCGCGATCATCGAGCACCTGACCCAGGTACGCGGCATCGGTCGCTGGACCGTGGAGATGCTGCTGATGTTCCGCCTCGGTCGACCCGACGTGCTGCCGGTTGACGATCTCGGCGTGCGTATGGGCGCGCAGATCGTGCACGGGTTCGAGGATCTGCCCGCAGCGCGTGCACTGGCCGCGTTCGGTGAACGCTGGGCGCCTTATCGCACGCTGGCAGCCTTTTACCTGTGGCGGGTGGTCGATGCGACCCGCGCCGCCGCGCGGACCGGCGCCAGCGCATGAACGTCGCAGTGCTGCTCGATGATTTCCGTGCCGGTGTTGCCAGCGCCGGTGTTCCCGCCGCCTATGCCGGGCTGCAGCATGCCCTCGGCACCGCGCCGCTGCAGGCCGACGACTGGCTGCAACTGGGCGAAGGCCTGATGCGTGCCGGTGTTCCGGGCATCGCGGCGGCGGTCGCCGAGCGTGGCCTCGATCAGCATGTTCATGCTCATGCTCTGCGCGTGCTGTTCGGCAACGCGCTGCGCATGGTCGGCGAGCGCACCGCCGCCGAACGCGAACTGCGCGCCGTTCTGGCCGCTGAGCCCAGTCACCGCCAGGCGGCGGTATCGCTGGCGCACCTGCTGCGCGAATTGGGCCGGCATCAGGCGGCCGGTGAGGCGATGCTGCTGCCATGGCACGACGATGCGCCGTCGCGCGAGGACGCGCTGGCGACGATCGGTTTTCTGCGCGAGTGCGGCCTGACCCGGCGCGCCCTCGAGATCGCCGGCGTGGCGCTGAAGGCGCACCCGGGCGACGCCGCGCTGCATGCGCAGATGGGCGAGCTGGCGCTGGAGCTGGGTCGTTTCGAGCAGGCACGCGCGCATCTGCGCGCCAGCCTCGACGCCGACTCCGCGCAGCCCGGACTGTGGGTTCGGTTGGCGACGGCGCATCGTTTCCAGCAGCGTGACGAGGCGGACGCAACGCGCATCGCCGCGTTCGCGCAGCAGCGCGGCACTGTCGACCTCGGCGGCATCGCCGCGCACTTTGCGCTGGGCAAGATCGAGGCCGATCTCGGCGACATTCCCGCGGCCGTGCGCGCGTTGCGCGCCGGCAACGCCGCGCTGCGCGCGCGGCTGCGTTGGTCGCGTACCGGCTGGCAGGCCTTTGTCGAGCGCCAGTGCGGGCTGCCACCGCCGCAGCCGGTGGCGGCGGAGCGCGGCTTCATGCCGGTGCTGATCGTCGGCCTGCCACGTTCGGGCACGACGCTGGCGGCAACCCTGCTGGCGCGGCACCCGACGGTGCGCGGGCGCGGCGAGCTGAACTGGCTGGCCAGTCTCGCCACGCATGTCGAGAGCGGGGGTCGCGATGCGGCCGCCCTGGTGCGGGCATCGTCGTTGTATGCCGCGCAGCTGCGCAGCGATGACCCGCCCGCGCGTTGCTATATCGACAAGAATCCGCTCAATTTCCGTCACCTCGGACACGCCGCCGCGCTGCTGCCGGGCCTGCGCGTGATCCACTGCCGGCGCGATCTGCGCGACACCGCGCTGTCGCTGTGGCAGCAGATGTTCGCGCACGAGGACAACGCCTATGCCTACGACTTCGCCGACATCACCGCCTATGCGACGGGTTATCATCGACTGATGCGGCACTGGCAGCAGGTACTGGACGTACCGCTGTTCGAACTCGATTACGAGACCCTGGTCACCGACAGCGAGGCCACGCTGGCGCGGCTGCAGGCGTTTCTCGGACTGGAGCCGGATTTGACCAGCAGTGAGCCGCCGCAGCCGATCAGGACCGCCAGCGTCTGGCAGGCGCGGCAGAAAATCCACGGCGGCTCGGTGGGCCGCTGGCGCACCTGGGCGCCGCATCTGCCTGAACTCGAGCACGCCTTCGCGCCGGCGTGAGCGGCCCCTGGTTACCCATGAGACCCATCCGTGTAGGAGCACCTCTCCTTCCAGGAGAGGAGCGGGTGTGAGGGCAAATCATGCCCCGGCTTGCATTGCCGTTGCGAAGACGGGCTGGTGCCACCTGCAGGGAAGGTTCGGGCCAGACTTCAGCGTGCGTGCCAGCACCAGTGCCACGGCTCATACGCTATCCCGTGCGCATTGCCGCGCAGGTACGACAGCCGGAAGCCGAAACCTGCCGCGCGCAGACACAGCCAGGCGTAGGCCGGTGACCGCTCGAATTCCTCTTCCAGCGGTGCAAATCCCGGCGCCCCCAGGTCCACGGCGCGTCCGGAGTGATGCTCGCTGTAACCCGGCGCCGCGCTGACCCGCAGGATCTCGTCGATCGATTGCCCGCGCGCGCGTTTGCGTTCGAGGATGCCGAGCTGGTACTCGACGGTGCGAAATGCCGACACCAGGTCGATCGCGACGCTGTCGGCCGCGGCCGCGGCGCGCAGGCGCCGCAGCGCAGCGGCCGCGCGCGGCGCCAGCCACTGCGGGCGGCCGTGGACGTCATGGCCGATGAAGCTCAGTCGCTGCGGCTCACGGACCGGCGGCAGCCCACGCGTGCGGCCATAGTCGGCGGGCACTCCCAATGCGCGCGCGCGCCGCAGCAGCGCCGAACGATCGGCGCTGCGCGGCGGCGGGGCAGGGCGCGAGTGCTCCATGATGGGCGAGGGAAATCGGACGCGGGCCCGCGGTCATGCCCGGCTCAGGCCGGTGGCGGCACCAGATGCAGGCCGGCGATCGCGCCTTGGGCGTCGTAGCTGAACTGCATGCCGACCACCTGCTTGCCAAAGGTCACCGGCACGACCACGTTGCGGTAGGGCGCCGGTGCCGGCAGCTCGCTGGCCGCGCCGTGGCTCTGATAGGGGCCGTACTTCGCCACCAATTGCTGCCATATTTTTTCCAGTGCGGCGGGTGGAGCCGCCTTTTGCATGGCGGCATCAAAACCCTTGCCCGCTTCGGACCAATGGCCGCTGGCCATGGCTACGACCGCGGCAACCGACGCGCTGTGGTTGGCGACAGCGCCGGCAGCGGCAGCGGCAGCGGCAGTCGCAGCGACGGGTGTGCTGGCGGCAATGGGCGCCGCGGGCCGGGTCGCCAGGGCGGGAGCGCCGGCCAGCAGCGCCGCGCCGAGACCAAACGCGGATATCAGCAAAGACCGTGCTTTCATTGTCCTTCCTCCGTGGTGGGACCCGCAGGGGGTCGAAAGTGTCCGCTCAGCGCGGGCGTTTGAAGAACAGGGTAACGCCAATATACGGCGGTTCGTTGTGCACGCTGACCAGCTCCCAGCCCAGGGTACCGAGATCGCGCATTTCCTTGACCATGGGATCGTCGTCGGGAAGCGCACCCGGTTCCAGTCGACCCATCAACGAGAACTTCTTCACCAGCGTCAGATTGACGACTTTGTAGTCCCATGCGGCCACGGTCGGTTTCCTGTTCAAAGGGGGGATCAATCGCTGGTGCGCTTGCGCGAGCCACTGGCTGGCAACCGTCCGGTCTTGCGCAGCGCCTCGCGCAGCACGTATTCGATCTGCGCGTTGAGGCTGCGCAGTTCATCGTCGGCCCAGCGCTGCACCGCGTCCAGCACCTCGGCGTTGATGCGCAGCGGGTAGGCTTTCTTGTCAGTCACCCGGATCAGCCCGAATACAGCGTGCCGGTATTGACCACCGGTTGGGTGCCGCGTTCGCCGCACAGCACGACCAGCAGGTTGGAGACCATCGCCGCCTTGCGCTCCTCGTCCAGCTTGACCTGGCCGCCCTGCTCCAGCCGCTGCAGGGCCATCTCGACCATGCTGACCGCGCCTTCGACGATGAGCATGCGCGCGGCGATGATGGCGCCGGCCTGCTGGCGCTGCAGCATGGCCTGGGCAATCTCGGAGGCGTAGGCAAGGTGGCTGATGCGCGCCTCGACCACCTGCACGCCGGCCTTGCCCAGGCGGGTCTGGATCTCGTCGCGCAGATGCGTGTTGATCTCCTCGCCGTGGCTGCGCAGCGAGGGCTTGCTGTCGTCGTGGGCGTCGTAGGGATAGCTCTGCGCCATCTGCCGCAGCGCGGATTCGGACTGGATCTGCACGTAGTTCTCGTAGTTGTCGACCTGGAACACCGCCTCGTAGGTGTCGACCACCTGCCAGACCACGACCGCGGCGATCTCGATCGGGTTGCCATCGAAGTCGTTGACCTTGAGCTTGGACGATTCGAAGTTGCGCACGCGCAGGCTCAAGCTGCGCTTGGCGTAGAACGGATTGGTCCAGCGCAGACCCTCGTCGCGCGCGGTACCGGCGTAGCGGCCGAACAGCTGCAGCACCTGGCCCTGGTTGGGCTGCACCTGGAAGAACCCCTTGTTGAGGAACATCCACAGCGCAAACAGCACCACGGCGGTGATGCCGGCGCCGGCATCCTGGCGGGTCAATCCGTCGAGAAACAGTGCGCCGATACCGAGCAACGCCAGCACGTCGAGCAGCAGCACCGGTATGCCCGGCAGCGAAAACCCCTTGCGTTCGTTCATGGCAAGTCTCCCGATAGGTGAATAAAAGATATCATAATGATATCAATATACAAGTGCCGCTCGATGCCAGCCGCGCTGAACAACTCCGGCGAGTTGGCCAGCACGATGCTGGCGCTGCAGGGCACGCTCGGGTCAGGGTTCGCCAAAGCGCTTTTCGTACTGGCCGCCACTGAAGCCGAGGCTGATCCGGCCATTGTCAGCCCACGCCAGCGGGTGCCGCAGCACACCGGGGTGTTCGCGGATCAGCAGGGTCCACTCGGGATCGCCGGCAGGATGACGGCGTGCCGGCAGCAGGTGCTGCCAGGCCGCGCCGCTGCGGTCCACCAGCGCCTCCCAGCCGCCCGCGGCGGCGGCCCAGGCGCGCAGGGTGCCGGCACCCGGGCGCACGGTGGCAAGATCGACAAAGTCGTACGCGTGCCCGAAGCGCTGCAGCCAGCGCTGCGCCTTGCCGCAGGTATCGCAGGAGGCGAGTCCGTACAGGATCAGCGCCACGCGCTCAGGGCCCGAACCGTTCGGCGAATGTCTTCTCGCTGAAGCCGGCGCTCACCGCGCCGTCGTTGACCAGCACCGGGCGTTTGACCAAGGCCGGGAAAGCCTTGATCAGCGCCAGCCATTCGGCGTCGGTGGCAGCGGCTTTCTGCGCATCGCTGAGGTCGCGCCAGGTCGTGCTGGCGCGGTTGACCAGCCTTTCCCAACCCAGCGTCTTCGCCCAGGCCTTGAGCGTGGCCGGCGGGATGGGGTGTTCGCGATAGTCACTGAAGCGGTGCCTGATCTTGTGCGAGTTCAGCCAGTCGCGAGCCTTGGTGCAGGTGCCGCAGTGTTCCAGTCCGTACAACTCGACGCTCATGGGATTCTCCACGGGTTGTACCGCCGGATGCGGCGCCGGCGCAGCATCCTCAATCGCCCCGCAAGAGTTCGTTGATGCCGGTCTTGGCGCGGGTCTTGGCGTCCACGCGCTTGACGATCACCGCCGCGTACAGGCTGTGGCTGCCGTCCGCCGCGGGCAGGCTGCCGGCGACGACGACACTGCCGGCGGGTACGCGGCCGTAGCTCACCGCGCCGCTGGCGCGGTCGTAGATGCGCGTCGACTGGCCGAGAAACACGCCCATGCCGATCACGCTGCCGCGCTCGACGATCACGCCCTCGACGACTTCCGAGCGCGCGCCGATGAAGCAGTCGTCCTCGATGATCGTCGGCGCTGCCTGCAGGGGTTCCAGCACACCACCGATGCCGACGCCGCCGGACAGATGCACGCGGGCGCCGATCTGCGCGCAGGAGCCGACGGTGGCCCAGGTGTCGATCATGCTGCCCGGGCCGACCCAGGCACCGATGTTGACGTAGCTCGGCATCAGCACCGCATCGCGGCCGATGAATGCACCGCGGCGCACCAGCGCGCCCGGCACCACGCGCGCGCCGACCGCGCGGAATGTAGCCTCGTCGGTGTCGGCGAAACGCAGCGGCACCTTGTCGAACGCGGCCATGGCGCCGCCGTTCATCAGGGTGCTGGAACCGCTGCGGAAGTACAGCAGCACCGCCATCTTCAGCCACTCATGCACGCGCCAGCCGCCGTCGTCGTCGGGTTCGGCGACGCGCAGCTCGCCGCGTTCGAGGCGATCGAGTATCTGTTCCACGGCCGGGCGCACGTCGCCGGCGAGTTGCTGCGGGCTGAGCGTGTCGCGCTGCTGCCACGCGCTGCGGATCAGGGTTTCAATCGTGGGCATGGCGAGGGCTCGGGCTCGGGGCGGCGGACGGGTCTAGGCGCTCGTGCAGCGCCGCGTTCAATGCCTGCTGCCGGGCGTCGTCGAGGGCACGGTCGGCGGCGTCGGTCAGTTCGAAGAAATCTTCCGCGCGCTCGCCGAACGTGGCGATGCGCGCATCATGCACGCGCACCCCGGCGGCGCGGAAGGCCTGCGCGATGTCCGCCAGCAGGCCCGGACGGTCGGTGCACACCAGAGTCAGCTGGGTGCGGCCATTCGTGTTCTGGTTGAACTCGATGCGCGGCGCGCGCTGGAAGTGGCGCAGCCGCCGCTGCAGCGCGTGTCGCGGCGCGCGCACCCGCAGCGGGTCGGCCAGCGCCGCCAGCAGTCGGCGGCGCAGCTCCTCGGCGCGCTCCGGGGTCGCCGCAGCCTGGGTATCGGCGTCGAGCAGCAAAAAGCTGTCCAGCGCCAGCCCGTCGCGCGTACCGAGCACGCGTGCTGCCTGCACGCCGAAGCGCAGGCGCTCGAAGGTGGCGGTGATCGCCGCGAACAGGCCGTCGCGATCGGGTGCGCAGACGAAGGCCTCGCTGACGCCGCGCGCCGAATGGGCCAGCACGGCCACCGCCGGTAGCGTACTGCCGGTGTGCAGCAGCGCCTGCGTCTGCCAGGCGATCTGTTCCGGTCGCTGGCGCAGAAAGGCCGCCGCTGGCCACTGCGCCCAGACGTCGGCGACATTCGCGTCGGCGATGCCCGCAGCGGCCAGCAGCGCGCGCGCCTGCGTCTGCGCGTCGTGCACGTTGGCGTCGTCGTCGATGGGGTCGGCCGTGTCGCCGAGCAGCCGATAACGCGCGGCGAGATAGAGATCGGCCAGCAAGCGGTCCTTCCAGGCGTTCCACAGCTTCGGGCTGGTGCCGATGATGTCGGCGATGGTCAGCAGGTACAAATCATCCAAACGCTCGACGTCGCCGACCTGTGCGGCGAAGCGGCGCACCACCTCGGGGTCGCCGATGTCCTGGCGCTGCGCGGTCACACTGAGCAGCAGATGCTGGCGCACCAGCCAGGCGACGCGCTCGATCTCAGTGGCGGACAGTCCCAGGCGCGCGCCGAATGTGCGCACCTCGTCGGCGCC
>DATLSL010000165.1:0-11756 GCA_035534135.1 Rhodanobacteraceae bacterium
ATGCGGGTGGAATCGGGAATGGACATGGGCTTTCGCTGCCGGCCGCGGATGCGCGATCGTACCCGCCCGGCCGCCGCCATGGGCAGGCCGAGGCCCGCGGCCGGCCTGCTAGCATCGCGCTTTCGACCCGGAGAGCGCCGATGAGCCTGATGCGATCGCTGCTGCGCCACAAGAGCATCGAGGCCCTGCAGGCCGAGCTGGGCACGCGCCGCGACTTCCGCCGCGTGCTGGGGCTGTGGCAACTGACCGCGATCGGCATCGGCGGCATCATCGGCGTCGGCATCTTCGTACTGGCCGGCCAGCAGGCGGCGGTCAACGCCGGGCCGGCGGTGGTGCTGAGCTTCATCGTCGCCGGCATCGGCAGCGCCGCGGCGGCGCTGTGCTACGCCGAGTTCGCCGGACTGATTCCGGTCACCGGCAGCGCCTACACCTACGGCTACGCGGTGCTGGGGGAGCTGGCGGCCTGGGTCATCGGCTGGGATCTGCTGCTGGAATACGCGCTGATCGTCGGCGTGGTGGCGATCGGCTGGTCGGGCTACGTGCAGGCGCTGCTCGGGGCCGCCGGCGTGCATCTGCCGCCGTGGGCGCAGCAGGGCATGAGCGGCGAGACCATGCATTACTACCTGCAGCAGCTGTTGGGCGTGCATGGGGGCAGGGCGATTGCCGCGCCCAGCGATGGCCACCGCTTCAACGTGATCGCGGCGGCGGTGTCGCTGCTGATCGCGCTGCTGCTGACGGTGCGCACCGAGTGGGGCGCGCGCTTCAATACCACGGTGGTCGCAATCAAGGTGATCGGCGTGGCGCTGGTGATCGGCGTGGGCGCGTTCTACGTCAATACCGCCCACTGGCATCCGTTCATTCCGCCGCGACAGGTGATCGACGGCGCGGCGCACTACGGTTGGGGCGGCGTGCTGGCCGCGGCCAGCGTGGTGTTCTTCGCGGTGTTCGGCTACGACACCCTGACCACCGCCGCCGAGGAGGCGAAGAATCCGCAGCGTGACCTGCCGCGCGCGATCCTGCTGTCGCTGGCGATCGCGATGGCGCTGTATCTGGCGGTGTCGCTGGTGCTGACCGGCATGGTCCCCTACGCCAGCCTCAACAACGCCGCGCCGGTAGCCGGCGCGTTCCAGGCGCTGGGCCTGCACTGGGTGATGATCGCGATCTCGGTGGCGGCGGTGGCCGGCATTACCAGCGTGATGTTCGCCTTCATGCTGGCGGCGGCGCGCATCGCCTTCGCGCTGGCGCGCGATGGCCTGCTGCCGGGCTGGTTTGCGCGCGTGCATCCGCGCTACGGCACGCCCTATCGCCCGACCGTGATCCTCGGCGTGTTCACCGCGCTGGTCGCCGGCCTGCTGCCGATCGGCGAGGTCGCCGAACTGATCAACATCGGCACGCTGATGGCGTTCATCATCATCTGCGCGTCGGTGCTGGTCCTGCGCCGGCGCCGGCCGGACCTGCCACGCGCCTTCCGCGTGCCGGCGGTGTGGGCGGTGGCACCGATCGGCATCGCATTCTCGCTGCTGCTGATCGCCGGCCTGCCGTGGATCACCATGGAACGCTTCGTGGTGTGGATGGTGATCGGGCTGGTGGTCTATTTCTTCTACGGCATCCGCCACAGCCGGCTGGCGCGCGACTGATGCCGCCCGCTCAATCCCGCGACAGCGCCGCGATGGCGCGCACGCGGGCCTGACGCAGCGCCTCGCCCAGCGCCGGACCACTGAGGCCCTCGCGCATCACCTGCGCGGTGCTGACCGCGGTCGCGGCAATGCACGCGCGCTGCAGCCACGCCGCCTGCGGATAGGCATCCTCGGCGTGGCCGCTGCGACCGCGCTGATCCGCCGCGCACGCCGCCAGCAGCTGCGTAAAGCGTTCGGGCCGGCGCAGGGCATCACTCTGCTCCAGCAGTTCGAGCACGGTGGCGGGCCGTAACCGCAGCGCCTGATGCACGCGCAGATGCTCGCGGCAGGCCAGCCGCGCCAGTTCGGCGTGCGCGTTGGGCACCTTCAGCCGCGCGCACAGCGCCGCCAGCGGTGCGAGGCCGGCATGCTCGTGGCCGATGTGCCGCGGCAGGGCGTCCGCGGGCGTCAGTGCCTTGCCGAGATCGTGGGTCAGCGCGGCGAAGGCGACCTCGGCGTCGCCGGGCGCCAGCCGCGCCGCCTGGTCCAGCGCCAGCTCGATGTGGAGGCCGGTGTCGATCTCGGGATGGAAATCCGCCCGCTGCGGCACGCCATACAGCGCATCCACCTCGGGTAGCAGCACCGCCAGCGCGCCGCAGGCGCGCAGCGTACGCAGGAACGCCGACGGCTGCGGCTCGGCCAGTGCGCGCGCCATCTCGGTCCACACCCGTTCGGGGACCAGATGATCGACCTCGCCGGCGCTGACCATGGCGCGCAGCAGCGCCAGCGTTTCGTCGGCGACGCGAAAACCCAGCGGCGCAAAGCGCGCCGCGAAACGCGCCACCCGCAGCAGCCGGACCGGATCCTCGACGAAGGCCGGCGCGACGTGACGCAGCAGGCGCGCCTCGAGATCACGCGCGCCGCCGTAGGGGTCGATCAGGCATCCATCGGCGTCCTCGGCCATGGCATTGATGGTCAGGTCGCGGCGTGCCAGGTCCTGCTCCAGCGTCACCGCGGGATCGGCGTGGAACTCGAAGCCGTGATAACCGGGCGCGGTCTTGCGCTCGGTGCGCGCCAGCGCGTACTCGGCGCCGGTCTCGGGATGCAGGAACACCGGAAAATCGCGGCCGACCGGCCGGTAGCCCAGTGCCAGCAGATCTTCGGGACGCGCGCCGACCACCACGTAGTCGCGATCGCCGCCGGCGCGGCCGAGCAGGCGGTCGCGCACCGCGCCGCCGACGAGGTAGCTGCGCAACGAACGCTGCGGGACGTCGGGCGCGGACATGTGCGCGAGCTTAGCAGCGCATCAGCGGCCGACGCTGGCGCGCGCGGCGTCGTAGCGTGCCTGCCGCCCGTGGTCGTGCAGCAGCGCCGGCAGGGCCGACAGAAACGGCTGCGCGCGGATGCCGAGCGCGGCGAGGCCATCCTCGCGGCCCACGGAATCCAGCAGCAGCGAGAGAAAATTGTCGCGCGAGATCGGCTTGCCCGGCAGGAACTCGCCCAAGCGCGCCTGCACGCGACCGAGCGCATCGTGCAACGGCACGATCAGCCGATGCACGCCCATCGCGTCGCGGACCGCGCGCACGATCGCGATCAGGGTCAAGGTGTCCGGGCCGTACAGCTCGAAGATGCGTCCGGCCGTCGCCGGATCGCCGACACAGCGCGCGATTGCTTCGCTCACATCGGCGACCGCCACCGGCGCCAGCCGCGCCTGCGGCCGCGCCAGCGGCAACACCGGCACGATCTGCAGCAGTGCGGCGAAACGCGACACCAGGCCGTCGCCGGGGCCAAAGATCACCGCGGGCCGGTAGATCGTCCACGCCAGCCCGGACGCGCGCACCACGGCCTCGGCCTCGCCGCGCGTGATCAGATACTGCGAACGCCCCTCGCCAGCGCGCAGTGAGCTCATCTGGTGCAGACGACCGACGCCAGCCTCGCCGCAGGCAGCGACCAGGGTCGTGGTCAGCTCGACGTGGGCGCGACGGAAGCGCGCGCCGCCGCTCTCGTTGAGGATGCCGACCAGGTTGATCGCGGCATCGGCGTCGCGCAGCTGCCCGGTCAGCGCAGCGCGGTCGTAGGGGTCGGCGTTGAGGATGCGCACCTGCGGCAGCACCGCCAGATCGCGGTGCTGTTCGCGGTTGCGCGAGAGCAGGGTGATGGCGTGGCCATCCGCAGCCAGCCGCGGCACCAGATGGCTGCCGACGAAGCCGGTGCCGCCGAGGATCAGCAGACGCTGCGGGTGAACGGGACGTTCGGTCATGGCGGGCTTCCGGATTGCGGCATCAAGGGACGTCGTCGCGTACGCGCAGCACGATCTTGCCGACGTGGCGACCCGCTTCGAGTGTGCGATGCGCGGTGGCGGCATCGGCCAGCGCGAACACGGCATGAATCTGCGGACGCACACGGCCGCTGGCCAGCAGCGGCCACACTCGCGCACGCAGCGCCTCGGCGATCGCGGCCTTGGCCGCGGGGCTCTGCGGGCGCAGGGTCGAGCCGGTCAGGGTCAGGCGCTTGCTCATCATCAGCGCCAGGTCCAGCGGCGCCTCGCGGCCACGCTGGGTGGCGATCTGCACCAGCCGTCCGTCGGTCGCAAGCGCCTGCAGATTGCGCGGCAGGTAATCGCCGCCGACCATGTCCAGGATCAGGTTGGCGCCGCGGCCGGCGGTGGCGGCGCGCAGGCCGCTGACGAAATCCTCATTGCGGTAGTCGAAACAGCGCTCGGCGCCGAGGCGCACGCAGGCCGCGCACTTGTCGACGCCGCCGGCGGTGGCGAACACGCGCGCGCCGAAGGTGCAGGCGAGCTGGATCGCGGTGGTGCCGATACCGCTGGCGCCACCGTGGACGAGGAAGGTTTCGCCGGCGACCAGACGACCGCGCTCGAACACGTTCGCCCACACCGTGAACAGGGTTTCCGGCAACGCCGCGGCCTGGATGAAGTCCAACCCGCGCGGCAACGGCAGGCACTGGCCGGCGGGCACCGCCACATATTCGGCGTAGCCGCCGCCGTTGCACAGCGCGCAGACGGCGTCGCCCACGCTGCAGCCGGCGGTGCCGGGCCCGAGCGCGGCGACGACGCCGGCGACTTCGAGACCGGGCAGATCGGAAGCGCCCGGTGGCGGCGGATACAGTCCCGCGCGTTGCGCCAAATCCGGACGATTGACGCCGGCGGCACGCACCGCAATCAGCACTTCGCCGGCGCGCGGCTGCGGACGCGGACGCTCGGCCACGCGCAGCACCTCGGGACCGCCCGGGGCGCTGATCTCGATCGCCCGCATCGTCGTTGCGCTCATCGCCGCGCTCCGCGCGCCGGCGGCGCGGAGTGCGCCGACGCCGCGGCGGCCGGCGCAACCGATTCGTCGGCGGTCGCGGCCGGACACCGTACCGCGCGCCGCGCGGCGGCAGCGTCCGGCGGCGGAAACGGCGTGCCGATGCGTGACATGCGCGCCGACAGCGCCAGCGGCGCGCCGTTGAGGCGCCAGTCGTAGATCAGGCTGAAGGCCAGCACACTCTCGACATAGCCGCGCGTCTCGCGGTAGGGGATGGTGGCAATGAACAGGTCCGGCGCCAGCGTGCCGCGCGCGTCGAGCCAGCGCGCCACCGGCTGCGGCCCGGCGTTGTAGGCGGCACTGGCCAGCCACGGCGAGCCGTCGAAGCGCGCCGCCATGCGCGCCAGATAGCGGGTGCCGAGGGTGATGTTGGTGGTGGCGTGATCGAGATCGTCGGCCCCGCCGTACGGCAGGTCGTCCGCACGCGCCAGTCGCGCCGCGGTGCCCGGCAGCAGTTGCATCAGGCCGCGCGCGTCGGCACCCGACTGCGCATTGCTGACCCAGGCGCTTTCGGTGCGGATGATGGCGTAGGTCCAGGCCGGATCGATGCCGGCCGCGCGCGATTGCTGCTCGACCAGATGACGGCGGCCGAGCGGAAAGCGCTGGTCGTAGTAGCGCAGCGCACGACCGTCGCTGAAGGCGAAGATGGCGCGGTCGTACCAGCCGCGGCGGTAGGCGAGATCGGCCGCGCGCAGCCGCTGCGCGGCGTCGAGCTGCGGCCACGCCGCCGCCCATTCGCGCCGCGCCAGCGTCGGCTGATCGAGCGCGAACCACTCGAACGCGCGCGCCAGGCCGGGATCGTCCAGCGCCGACTCGGCCTGCGCGCCGTCAACACTCGGTTGCAGCGGACACAGCGCGTAGGGCTGGTCCAGCCAGTCGGCGGCGAGAAACCCGTAGAACGTCGGCTTGCGCGCCAGCGCCGCAAACTGCGCCTGCGCCTGCGCCGCGTGATCCAGCTTGGCCAGCGTGCGCGCACGCCAGTACTGCCACTCGGCCTGCTGCTGCTGATCGGGATCGAGCGCATCCAGCGCCGCCAGCACCGCGGGCCAGTCCTCGCGCGCCAGCGCCACCCGCACCCGCCACTCGCGCGTCACCGGCGTCTGCGCCGCATCCGGCAGCGCCGCCAGTGTGGCCAGCGCGCCGTCCTGGTAGTCGGTGGCGCGATACAGCGCCAGCGTCGCCGCCACCCGGTCGCGCTGTCCGCTGTCGAAGGCGAAGCGCGTAGCCAGCTGCTTCCACGCGGCCGCCGCCGCGTCGCCATCGCGCCGCGCCAGCCGGCGCACGGCCAGCACCACCGCGACGCGCGCGCGCGGGCCGTCGGGCCAGCCCGTCGCCTGGCTCAGTGCGGCCTGCGGATCGCCGAGCGCCAGTTGCAGTCGCGTGGCGGCCATGCGATCCGCAGCGTTCGTCAGGTATTGCGCCGTCGCGGCCAGCGTTTCGGCGCGACCCGCCGCAGCGGCGCGGTCGATGCGCTGCCACAGCCGCGCCGGCGTCAGCAGCCCCGCCTGTGCGGCAAGATCGAGCGCACCGGTGCAGGCGTTCGGCAGGCTGGGCGCGTCCCACAGCGTCGCCAGATCGCGCTCGAAATCGAGCTTGTCGCCGGCTGCCCAGCGCGCCTCGATGTCGCGGCAGGCCAGGGTAGCGCCCAGCTCCGGGCGGTAAAACGCGCGGAAGGTCGTCCAGTCATTGCGCTGCGCCAGCAGCAGCAGGTAGTCGCGGCGCAGGTCGCGCGCCGGGATCAGGCCGGGATAGCGGTCAAGGTAATCCTGCACCTGCGCCGCGCTGACGTTGGCGAGATCGTGCTCGAGCACTGCCGCAGGCAGGTAGGGATACAGCGGATCGTCGTCGAGCCCCTGCGCCAGCGTCTTCCAGCCGGGATCACCCTGCTGCGCGGCCGCCCAGGCGCTGCGGAAAGACTCGCGCTGGCCGCTGTGATCCCCGGCGTGCGCCACGCGCTGCAACGCCAGCAGCGCGACGGCGAGAACGACGAGCGCCGCATGACCCCGGCGCAACGGGCGGCTTGGCATACTTCACTCCCTGTGCGTTCCCATTCTAGCGGAGCGCGTCGGCGCACCCGTGGAGATCGCATGCTGTTCGACTTTGCCCTGTATCTGGCCGTGGGCACCGTGGCCGGCCTGCTGGCCGGGCTGCTCGGCATCGGCGGCGGTCTGCTGGTGGTAGCCGCACTCAGTTTCACCCTGCCCACCCTCGGCGTGCCCGCGACCCATGTGATGCATGTGGCCGTGGCCACGTCGCTGGCCAGCATCGTGCTGACCGCGCTCGCCTCGACACGCGCGCACTGGCGGCGCGGCTCGGTGTTGCCGCACACGCTGGCGTGGCTGGCGCCGGGCCTGGTGGCCGGCGGGCTGACCGGCGCCGCGGTCGCCAGCCGGCTGCCGGGCACCGCGCTGCGCATCGGCGTGGCGGTGTTCTGTGCGTTCAGTGCCTGGCGGATGGCGTTCGGCGCCAGCGCCGGCACCGATCAGGAACGGGAGCCGCGATCGCCATGGCTGCTGGCGGCGGGCACCGGCATCGGCGCGCTGTCGGCACTGGTCGGCATCGGCGGCGGCACGCTGACGGTACCGCTGCTGGTGGCGCTGAAGGCGCGCCCGGTGCGCGCGGTCGGTACCAGCGCCGCCTGCGGACTGGTGATCGCGCTGGCCAGCGCGGCGGGCTATGCGCGCGGCGGCCACGACGCCCGGGGACTGCCGGCGGGCTCGCTCGGCTACATCTATGTGCCGGCGGCGCTGGCGGTCGCTCTGGCTTCGATGCTGATGGCACCGATCGGCGTCCGCCTGGCGCACCGGCTGCATGCGCAGCAGCTCAAGCGCGTGTTCGCCGCGTTCCTGCTGATCGTCGGCGCGCTAATCGCGAGCGGGCACTGAGCATGGCAAGCCTCGACGGGCGCCGGCGGGCGGTGGTGGCGCTGCTGCTGCTCGCGGTGGCGGGCGGTCTGCTGCGACTGGCGCTGCGCGCCGAACCGGTGGCGCTGCCGGACGCGCCGCCCGGGCGCATCGCCTGCGTTTCCTACACGCCGTTCTACCGGCCGGGCGAAAGCCCGCTCGATCCGCATGTACGCGTCAGTGCCGCGCGCATCGAAGCCGATCTGGCGGTGCTGTCGCGACGCTTCGGCTGCGTGCGCACCTACTCGGTTGGCCAGGGCATGGACCAGGTGCCGGCGATTGCACAGCGTGACGGCATGCAGGTGCTGCTGGGCATCTGGCTGGGCCGTGATCCAGCCGCCAATGCACGCGAGATGACGCTGGGCATCGCCACCGCGCGCGCGCATCGCACCGCGATCCGCGCGATCGTGGTCGGCAACGAGGTGCTGCTGCGCGGCGAGCTGCCGGCGTCCGCGATCGCCACCGATCTCGACCAGGTGCGCGCCGCGACCGGCCTGCCGGTGACCTATGCCGACGTCTGGGAGTTCTGGCTGCAGCATCCGCAGCTGGCCGCGCACGTCGACTTTGTGACGATCCACATCCTGCCGTACTGGGAGGACCGTCCGGTCGCGGTGGGCCGGGCGGTGCAGCACGTCGCCGCTGTGGTCAGTCAGGTGCGCGCGGCGTTTCCCGGCAAGCCGATGCTGATCGGCGAGACCGGCTGGCCCAGCCGCGGCCGCGCGCACCAGGCTGCGGTGCCGAGCCTCGTCAACGAGGCGCGCTTCGTGCGCGAGTTTCTGCTCTACGCGCAGCAGAACCACGTCCCGTACAACCTGATCGAGGCCTTCGACCAGCCGTGGAAGCGCCGGCTCGAAGGCACCGTCGGCGGTTACTGGGGGCTGTATGACGACGCACGCCAGCCGAAGTTTCCGCTGCATGGGCCGGTCACCGAAGACCCGCAGGCATGGCATGCGCTGGCGCCCGCGGCGCTGCTGGCGCTGGCATTCGCGCTGCCGGCGTGGCGCCGTCGTCGCCCGCATGCATGGGCGTTGCGCATATTGGCCGGCTTCGGCAGCGGGCTGGCGCTGGCGGCGGCCTGGCAGCAACTCGCCGATGGCGCACGCAGCGCGCTCGAATGGGTCGTGGGCAGCGCCGCGCTGGCGGCGATGGTGGTCACGGTCTGGATCCTGACCGCACGCCTCGCGCGCTGGATCGGCGACGACGACGCGGCACCGGCCGTGCCGGTCGCGACACTCATGCTGACTCGCATGCACTGCGGCTGGCTGATCGCGCTGGCCTGGCTCGATCTGCTGCTGGTGTTCGACCCGCGCTACCGCGACCTGCCGCTGGCGCTGGTCGCTCCCGCGGCGCTGGGCTTTGCGCTGCTGCGCATCGCTGGGCTGGCACCGGCGACTGCGCGCGCCGATCGCCGACCGCAGCTGCTCGCGCTGGGCATCGTGCTGCTGGCGACCGTGATCGTGCTGCAGGAGCGCGGCCTCAATCCCTGGACCTGGGCCTGGCTGGGCCTGAATCTGCTGCTGGGCTCAAGCCTCGGGCGTATTCGCCCCGTTTGAGTGCGGCGGCGGCCGCGCCAGCACCAGCACGCCGGCCAGCAGGGCCGCCGCGCCGGTCTCGAAGCTGTACAGGATCAGCCCGGCGGCGCCTGCGGCCAGGGCCAGCGCCGCGATCAGGCGCCCGCGCGTGATCAGCGCGAGCAGGGTCAGCGCGGCGCAGACCAGCGTCAATCCATGGCTGTGGAAAGCGACGACCGTCGCCGCACGCAGCGCGCAGCGCAGTCCGCCCGCGCCGGCCGCACAGGCCTGCGCCAGCGTGGCCGGTTCCACCAGCCGGTAGCGCAGCCAGGCAGCGACCAGGCCCGTCGCGATCGCGACCAGCCACGGCACGATCCGATGAAAGGTGCGCAGACGCGACATGGGTGGCAGTCGGGAGTGGGCTTGCAGAATGCCGCGCAGCTTGCGTGATGTCTACGCCAGCGCAAGGCATATGGCGGTATCGATGTGAATCCGTCATCGAAGTGTAGTTCTTTGTGAACAAAAGCTTTACATTTGGGGCGCCACGACGCCCGGGGCTTTGCCACCCAAACCAGGGGACTCCCCATGCGTACACCATTCCGTCGACAGCATTTGTTCCTCGCCATCGCCGCCTGCCTCGCACCGGCGATGCTGCATGCCCAGGATGCGGCGCAGCCCCCCTCCACCCAGGATGCCAAGAAAGCCGCGCGGCTCGAAGCGGTCGAGGTCACCGGCTCGCGCATCCGCGGCGCCGACATCGCCACGCAGACGCCGGTGATCACGATCACCGCCAAGGACATCCAGCAGGCCGGCCTGACCAGCATCGGCGACGTGCTGCAGCAGCTGACCTCGTCGGGCTCGGCGCTCAATACCAAATTCAACTCGGCCGGCAACTTCGGCTTTCCGCCGGACGGCAGCGGCGTCGGTTCCGGCTCGGCCACGCTCGACCTGCGCAATCTCGGCGCCAAGCGCGTGCTGATCCTGGTCGACGGCCTGCGCTGGGTGAACGAGTCTTCGGCCTCCGGCGTGTCCGCCGCGGTCGACCTCAACACCATCCCGGTCAGCATCATCGACCGCATCGAGATCCTGCAGGACGGGGCTTCGGCGCTGTATGGCTCGGATGCGATCGCCGGCGTGGTCAACATCATCACCAAGCGCAGCCAGGACGGTGCGGCGGTCAACTATTACGCCGGCGACTACAACGGCCTGCGCGGTGGCTTCACCAATACCGGCGACGCCTCGCTGGGCGGCAAGGGAGACAAGTACGAGTTCTACATCGATTTCAGCCACACCCAGCAGGACGCGATCAGCTCCAGCGCATGGAGCCAGGCCGGCGGCGCCTGCGTGCCGGGCACCGGGTTGGCCAACTGCTCGTCGGCGACGCCGACCGGCCGCTTCATCTTCGTCGATCCGCAGGGCAACACCCAGAGTGTCACGCTCAACGGCGCGTATCCCAACGGCGCGGTGTATCCGACCGATTTCCATCACTTCACCACCGCCGACCGCTTCAACTACGCGCCCTACAACCTGCTGCTGACGCCGAGCACGCGCAACGCCGTGTTCGCCTCCACGCACTACCAGGTCACGGACAGCATCACCTGGTACATGCGCGGGCTGTACAACCAGCGCAAGTCGGTCAATCAGGCGGCGCCGGAACCGATTTTCCTCGGCCCGGGCGCCGGCACCGGCGGACTGGCCGACACCGTCGGCGTCGATGTCACCAATCCCTACAACCCGTTCGGCTACACGCTGAACCCGGATCCGAACACCGGCAACCTGATCCTGATCGGCCGCCGCCCGATCGAGGGCGGCCCGCGCATCTTCAGCCAGACCGTCAACACCTGGGAGTTCGCGACCGGCCTGACCGGCAGCTTCAACCTTGGCGAGCGCGACTACTACTGGGACGTCAACTACTCGCGCGGCAGCAACAGCGCGGCACAGACCGTGCAGGGCACCTACAACGTCGCCCACATCCAGCGCGCGCTGGGTCCGGTCAGCCAGTGCACCGGCTCGTGCGTGCCGTTGAACCTGTTCGGCGGTCCCGGCACGCTCACGCCGGCGATGCTGGCCTACATCGGCTACATCGAGCATGACACCAGCGAACAGAACATCGAGCTGTATACCGCCAACCTCAATGGCGCGCTGTTCACCCTGCCCGCCGGCGAGCTGAAGTTCGCCACCGGTTACGAGCACCGCAAGTATTCGGGCTTCTATCAGCCGGACGCGATCGTGGTCGCGGGCGAATCCAATGGTGTGCCCTCGCTGCCGACCTCGGGCCAGTACTCGGTCAACGAGTACTACCTGGAGTTGAATGCGCCGCTGCTGAAGGATCTGCCGGGCGTCAAGGCGCTGGATTTCGACGCCGCCACGCGTTACTCGAAGTACTCGACCTTCGGCGGC
>DATLSL010000166.1:0-3301 GCA_035534135.1 Rhodanobacteraceae bacterium
CTCAGCCCGAGATCGCCAGCCGCTCCGAGGCGTACACCCGCATCGTGGCCAGCACCGCCAGCAGCGCCGCCAGCGCGGTGCCGGCCAGACAGGCCGCGATCGGCGCCGCGCCCAGCGCCTCGCCGCGCACCAGCTGCATGATGCCGAGCTGCTGGCCGAGCAGCGGCACCGCGTACATCCACAGCTGTGCCTTGACCGGAATCACCAGCAGCAGGACCGACGGAATCACCGGCACGAACATCAGCAGCGACAGGTAGGTCTGCGCCTCGCGGTAGCTCTTGGCGAAGGCCGCAACCAGGGTCTGCAGCGCGGCCAGCAGCAGCACCAAGGGCAGCATCAGCAGCAGGACGAAGGCGGCGAAGTGCGCGCCGAGGTCCAGCACCATGTCCAGCCGGCTGGTATCGATGAAACGCCCGGCGATGGCGAAGGCGGTGATGCTCAGCGCCAGGCTGACCAGCGCGAACGCGGTGGTCGCGGCCAGCTTGCCCAGCAGGATGCGCCGGCGCGGCACCGGATTGGCGAACAGCGGCTCCAGCGACTGCCGTTCGCGCTCGCCGGCGGTGGTGTCGATGGCCAGATACATGCCGCCGAGAAACGCGGTCAGCACGAAGAAATAGGGCAGCATCGAGAAGATCAGCGCGCCGCGCGCCTGCGGCGTGGCCTGGTCGCGGTCGGCGGCGACCAGCGGCCGCGCCAGCGACGGCGACAGGCCGCGTACCAGCAGGCGCTGCGCACCGACGATCTGTGCGTAACGCTTGACCATGTCGCGCAAGCGGCTGACGTCCTCGTGGGTGTCGCGACGCGAGGAGTCGTAGATCAGCTCGACCTCGGCCGGCTCGCCCTTGCGCCAGTGCGCGGCGTAGCCGGCCGGGATGCGCAGCACCACGTCGGCCTTCTGCTCGCGCACCGCGGCCTCGGGGTCGCGCGGCGCCGGCTTGACCACCATGCCCATCTGCACCAGCGCTGCGACCAGGTTGGGTGCGTTGGCGGCGCCGACCACCGGCACCGGCAGCGGCTTGCCGGCCTTGTCCAGCTCGATGTGCAGCTGCACGTTGATCAGCACCACGAACAGCACCGGCGCCAGCAGTGGTCCGGTCAGCAGCGCATTGATCAGGGTGCGGCGGTCGCGCAGGTTCTCGCGCACTTCCTTGAGGAACACGGTCAGGGTGGCGTGCATGCGTGGCTCCGGAAGGCGCATAACCAGGGTGCTGAAGCAAGGGCTTTCCTGCCCTTCTTCAGCGTCGCGAGCCCGGCGCAGGTCCGGACTCGCTCCCGTTGAAGCAAGCTCGTACGAGCTTGCTTCACGAGCGGGACATCCCTGTCCCGCCTGTCAGGCTGCTTTCCCGGCAGCAGCCTTCCCATCAGGCCGCGCGGGTTTCGCTGCGGCTGATGATCTGCACGAAGGCGTCTTCGAGGCTGGCTGCACCGGTCTGCTCGCGCAGCACCTGCGGCGCGGCGTCGGCGACCACGCGGCCGTGCGCGATCACCACCACGCGATCGCACAGCGCCACCACCTCCTGCATGATGTGGCTGGAGAACAGCACGCAGCGGCCCTCGGCGCGCAGCCCGAACAGGAACTCGCGCATCGCCCGCGTCGCCATCACGTCGAGCCCGTTGGTCGGTTCGTCGAGGATCAGGTTCTTCGGGTCGTGTACCAAAGCGCGCGCGATCGCGGTCTTGACGCGCTCGCCCTGCGAGAAGCCCTCGGTGCGGCGACCGGCGATGGCGGCCATGTCCAGGGCGGCGATCAACGCGTCGCAGCGCTGACGCAGCGTCGCCTCGTCGAGGCCGTGCAGGCGGCCGAAGTATTCGATGTTCTCGCGCGCGGTCAGGCGCTTGTACAGGCCACGTGCGTCCGGCAGCACGCCCAGCGCGCGGCGCACGCCGAGCGGATCGCTGGCGGCGTCGCGGCCGTCGACCAGCACGCGCCCGCGTTCCGGTTTCATCAGCGTGTAGAGCATGCGCAGGGTGGTGGTCTTGCCGGCGCCGTTGGGCCCGAGCAGGCCGGTGATCTCGCCGTCGCGCGCGCTGAAGCTGACGTCCTCGACCGCCTTCACCGCGCCGAAGCTCTTGTGCAGGTTCTGCACCTCGATCATGGCGTGGCCCCGCTGAAGTTGACGAACGGCGGCGTCGGACCCAGCGCGTCCAGGCACTGCGCGTCCAGCGTCTTCGGCTTGAGGTCCTTGACGAAGCGCGCCACCAGCCGCGGCATGCAGCCGGCGCCGATGACGCTGTGGCCCTGCCCCCTGGCGATCAGCAGGCGACCGTCGGACAGGCCCTTGAGCACGGCTTCTCCGTAGCGCGGCGGCGTCACCGGGTCGTACTGGCCCTCGAGGATCAGCACCGGCGTCGCCGTTTTCAACGGCGCATGGAAATCAGCCGGCATCGCGCCGTGCGGCCAGACCGCGCACTGCGCGCCCAGCTGCTGCTGGAACAGCGCGCCGAGCAGGGTGCCGGCGTCGCGCGGATCGGGCTTGAGCAGCGCCGCGTCCTCGCTGCACACCACCGACAGCTCCATCGCGCCATTGATCGATCCCCCCACTTCGCGGTGGATCAGCGCGCTCTGCCCCAGCAGCGGGGCATAGTCGCCGGCCAGCGCGGCGTGGATGGTCAGCGGCAGCAGCGCGGCGGTCACCGGCGAGTAGGCGAACAGGCGCACGGTGCCGACCAGGCGATCGGCGGTCAGCGCGCGCGTGGTCGGCGCGAACGTCGCCGGATCGGGAAAGCTCACCGTCGGCGGTGCCGCCTCGAGCTTGTCGCGCAGTTGCTGCAGCGCCGCCCAGGGATCGCCGAACGCCTTGGCGCAGGCCGGCGTGCCGGTGCACAGCGCGAAGTCGGCCTTGAGCGCAGCGTCGAGATTGCGCGCGAAGTCCTGGCCCAGCACCAGCGTGTCGGGCACCACGCTGTCGAGGACCATGCTGCGCACGCCACCGGGGTCGCGCAACGCATACTGCTGGGCGACGCGAGTGCCGTAGGACACGCCGATCAGATTGAACTGCGGATCGCCCAGTGCCTTGCGCAAGGCGATCAGATCACGCACCGCGTCGGTGGTGGTGTAGTAGCGCGGATCGGCCTTCTGCTCGACTTCGGCCAGACAGGCGCGGGTGTCGGCCTCGACCTGCGCGGCGTCGAAACCGGGCTGCGGCGCGCGCGCCTCGGCCGCCTTGTCGGCCCGCGGACACTCCAGCGCGTTGGAGCCGCCGGTACCGCGCTGGTCGAGCAGGACGATATTGCGATGCTGCAGCAGCGGCTCCAGTGCCGGCGCCACCTGCGGATAGCTGTCCACCGCCGACTGCCCCGG
>DATLSL010000167.1:0-28146 GCA_035534135.1 Rhodanobacteraceae bacterium
CGGGAATGATGCTTCATCGAGCCCCGGATTCCGCCCTCCATGGGGCTCCATCCGGGCTACTCATCGTATCGATTGAACGCAACTTGGCATGAGGCGACCGGGCAAGCCCGCGGGACCGCGCCAGACCCGGCCTTACAGCTCGACACGCAGCGCCGCCGCCGCGCGCCGCGCCTTGGCGCGCGCAGCCTCGACGTCGTCGGCACGCGCCAGCGTCACCGCCATGCGCCGGCGACCGCGCACCTCGGGCTTGCCGAACAGACGCAGCGCGGTGTCGGGCTCGGTCAGCGCCTCGGCCACGCCGTGATAGCGCGGTGACGCGCCCTCGCCCTCGGCCAGCACCGCGCAGGACGCGGAGGGTCCGAACTGGCGGATCAGCGGAATCGGCAGGCCGAGGATGGCGCGTGCGTGCAGCGCGAACTCCGAGAGGTCCTGCGAGATCAACGTGACCAGACCGGTGTCGTGCGGGCGGGGGCTGACCTCGGAGAAGATCACGCGCTCGCCGTGGACGAAGAACTCGACGCCGAACACGCCGCGACCGCCCAGCGCCGCGGTGACCGCCGCGGCCTGGCGCTCGGCCTCGGCCAGTGCCGCCGCCGGCATCGGTTGCGGTTGCCAGGACTCGCGGTAGTCGCCGTCCTCCTGGCGATGGCCGATCGGCGCGCAGAAACTGACGCCGTCGCGGTGGCGCACGGTCAGCAGGGTGATCTCGTAGTCGAAGTCGATGAAACCCTCGACGATCACCCGGCCCTGCCCGGCGCGTCCGCCCGACTGTGCGTAGTCCCAGGCCGGGTCCGCAGCGGCCGCCGTGCGGACCACGCTCTGGCCCTTGCCCGACGAACTCATCACCGGCTTGACCACGCACGGCAGGCCCAACTCGCGCAGGGCCGCCTCGTACTCGGCGCGCGTGCCGCAGAAGCGGTAGGGCGAGGTCGGCAGGCGCAGCTCCTCGGCGGCAAGGCGGCGGATGCCCTCGCGGTCCATGGTCAGCCGCGCCGCGCGCGCGGTCGGGATCACGGTGAACCCCTCAGCCTCGAGTTCGAGCAGCGTCGGCGTGTGGATGGCCTCGATCTCGGGCACCACCAGATCGGGTTTTTCCAGTGCGATCACGCGCCGGATCGCGGCGCCATCCAGCATGTTGATGACGTGACTGCGGTGCGCCACCTGCATCGCCGGCGCGTGCGCATAACGATCGACCGCGATCACCTCGCAGGCCAGCCGCTGCAACTCGATCGCCACCTCCTTGCCCAGCTCGCCGGAGCCCAGCAGCAGGACGCGGATCGCGGTGTCGGTTTGCGGGGTGCCGAAAGGCTTCATGCGCGGGCTCCGGGGCGGGGACCGGATTCTAACCGGGGCACGGCAACGGCCGGCACGCCGGAAACCCCGCGGCACCACGGCCGCGGCGGCTCGATTACACTACGGCCGTTTGCCCGCCGCCGCGAGGATCGCATGACCGCCGAGCCGAAGTACAAGCGCATCCTGCTCAAGCTTTCCGGCGAGGCGCTGATGGGCGAGGTCGATTACGGCATCGACCCCAAGATGATCATTCGCCTGGCGCAGGAAATCCTCGATGTGCAGCGCGCCGGCATCCAGATCGGCGTGGTGATCGGCGGCGGCAACATCTTCCGCGGCGCCGGCCTGGCCGCCGCCGGCATGGACCGCGTCACCGGCGACCATATGGGCATGCTGGCGACGGTGATGAACGCGCTGGCACTGCAGGACGCGCTGGAAAAACTGGGCGCCTACGCGCGCACCATGAGCGCGATCAAGATCAACGAGGTCTGCGAGGATTTCATCCGCCGGCGCGCGATCCGCCACCTCGAGAAAGGCCGCATCGTGCTGTTCGCGGCCGGCACCGGCAATCCGTTCTTCACTACCGACTCCGCCGCCGCGCTGCGCGCGATCGAGGTCGGCGCGCAACTGCTGCTGAAGGCCACCAAGGTGGACGGCGTCTACTCGGCCGATCCCAAGAAGGTGGCCGGCGCCGAGCGCTTCGAGCGCCTGTCCTACGACCAGGTGATCGAACGCAAGCTGGCGGTGATGGACACCGCCGCCATTGCGCTGTGCCGCGATCACCGTCTGCCGCTGCGCATCTACGACATGGGCGTGCCCGGCAACCTGATGCGGATCATGCGCGGAGAGCCGCTGGGGACCCTGGTCGACAGCGGCCACTGAGCGCCGGATCGTGCCGGGCGCTGGCAGCGCCGCGGCAGCGCTGGGCTATACTCGCGACCTTTCGCAAGGCCGGTGACGACCATGCTCAACGAGATCAAGACCGACGCCCAGACGCGCATGGGCAAATGCGTCGACGTGCTTCGCCACGAGCTGCAGCGGCTGCGCACCGGCCGCGCCAGTACCGCGCTGGTCGAAACCATCCGGGTCAACTATTACGGCACCGACATGCCGCTGAGCCAGGTCGCCACGGTCGCCGTGGCCGACGCCCGCTCGCTGACCATCACACCGTGGGAAAAGCAGATGGTCGGGCCGGTCGAAAAAGCCATTCTCGGCTCCGATCTCGGCATCACCCCGACCACCGCCGGCACCGTGATCCGCATCAACCTGCCGCCGCTGACCGAGGAGCGGCGCAAGGATCTGGCCAAACACGTCGCCCATGAGGGCGAGACGGCCAAGGTGGCGGTCCGCAACGTGCGCCGCGACGCCCTGCAGCACGTCAAGGACCTGCACAAGCAAAAGCAGATCACCGAGGACGAGGAGCGCCGCGCCGAGGACGAGGTGCAGAAGCTCACCGACCGCTTCATCAGGGAAGTCGACACGGTGGTGAAGGCCAAGGAAGACGAACTGATGGCGCTGTAAGGCGCCCCGGCGGATGAACGCCCGGGTGGCCGACACTCTGCCGGCTGCAAGCACGCCCCCGCACGGCAGCGTTCGTTTCCCTCTCCAATTCGGGGAGCGGGCAAAGGGTGAGGGAAACCCCTTGTATCCCTCGTATCCAACGGCTTCTGGAGCGCCATGACCGCGTCCGTGTCCGCCATCCCGCGCCACATCGCGATCGTGATGGACGGCAACGGCCGCTGGGCCGAACGCCGCCACCATCCGCGCAGCTTCGGCCATCGCGCCGGACAGAAAGCGGTACGCGCCGTGGTCGAACACTGCCTGCGCCGCGGCGTCGGTGCGCTGACCCTGTTCGCGTTCTCCAGCGAAAACTGGAACCGGCCGCAGGCCGAGGTCGGCGCGCTGATGGAGCTGTTCCTGAAGGCGCTGGATCGCGAGCTGGACGAGCTGCACGGCAACGGCGTGCGCGTGCGCTTCGTCGGCGACCTCGATGCCTTTGCACCCGAGCTGCACGCGCGCATGCGCGCCGCGATGGCGCGCACGGCGGGCAACACGGCGCTGGCGCTCAACGTCGCCGTCAACTACGGCGGTCGCTGGGACATCGCCCAGGCCGCGCGCCGCGCCGCCGCCGACGCCGTGCGCGGCGCGCTCGATCCGGCGGCTCTCGACGAGGCCGGCCTGGCGCCCTATTTCTGTCTGGCCGAACTGCCGCCGCCGGACCTGCTGATCCGCACCGGCGGCGAACGCCGGGTCAGCAATTTCCTGCTCTGGCAGATCGCCTACGCCGAGCTGTATTTCACCGACACGCTGTGGCCGGACGTCGACGCCGCCGAACTCGACCGCGCACTGGCCGACTTCGCCGCGCGCGAACGCCGCTTTGGCGGCGCCGGCACAGCGCGCGCGGCGCACGCATGAGCAGCATCGCGATCAACCAGCGCACCTTGACCGCCCTGCTGCTGGCGCCACTGGCGATCGCGCTGATCCTGCTGGCACCGACGGCGCTGTTTGCGCTGGTGATCGCGGTGATGGCCCTGCAGGCGCTGTGGGAATGGACGCGTCTGGCAGGTTTCCGCAGCCGCCCGCTGCGCGCACTGATGCTGACCGTGGCCGCCGGGCTGCTGGCCCTGCTCTGGATCGCCGACACCCCGCCCCTGCTCAGCGCCGTGCTCGCCGCGAGCGTGGCGTGGTGGCTGCTCGTCCTGCTGTGGCTGCGTCATATCAACTATGCCGACGCGCCGACCCGCACACACGCCTGGCTGAAGCTGGGTGCGGCGTTGCTGGCCATCGTGCCGGCATGGCTGGGTCTGGTGGCGCTGCATCGCAGCGAGCCGCTTGGCCACGCCTGGACCCTGCTGGGCCTGATGCTGGTCTGGTCCGCCGATACCGGCGCCTACCTCGCGGGCACCCGCTTCGGTCGCCACAAGCTGGCGCCGACGATCAGCCCCGGCAAGACCTGGGAAGGGGTCGCCGGCGGCATGCTGCTGGCGCTGGCGGCGGCGGCCGCGGGCGGCGGACTGCTGGGCGTGCGTGGTATCGGCTACGCACTGCTGCTGGCGCTGACGCTGGTCACAGTGGCCGCGGCGGTGGTCGGCGACCTGTTCGAGAGTCTGCTCAAGCGCCACGCGCTGGTGAAGGACTCGGGCACGTTCTTTCCGGGCCACGGCGGCATCCTCGACCGCCTCGACAGCGTGTTCGCGGCGCTGCCGCTGTTTGTGCTCGGCAAGCTGCTGCTGGGCCTGTGAGACAGATCGCCGTCCTCGGCGCCACCGGCTCGATCGGCGCCAGCGCGCTGGACGTGATCGCGCGCCATCCCGGGCGTTTCCGTGTCAGCGTGTTGTCGGCGCACCGCGATGTCGATGCCCTGGTGGCGCTGTGCGAACGCTTCCGACCGGAACTGGCGGTGATCGCCGACCCGGCGCTGGAAGGCACCCTGGCACGACGGCTGGCGACGGCGGGAATGACCACCGTCACGGCCACCGGCCCCGCCGCACTGGAGCAGGCCGCCGGCGGTGCGCTGTGCGACACGGTCGTCGCCGCCATCGTCGGCGCCGCCGGGCTGGGTTCGACGCTGGCCGCGGCGCGTGCCGGCAAGCGCCTGCTGCTGGCCAACAAGGAATCCGCCGTGTGCGCCGGACCGCTGCTGCGCGCGGCGCTGGACGCGGGCGGCGGTCCCCTGCTGCCGGTGGATTCCGAGCACAACGCCCTGTTCCAGTGCCTGCCCGGCGGCCGTCCGGCCGATCTCGCCGCGGCCGGTGTGCGGCGGCTGATCCTGACCGCCTCGGGCGGACCGTTCCGCGGCCGCCGCCGCGCGGACCTCGCCGCGGTGACTCCGGATCAGGCCTGCGCGCATCCGAACTGGGTGATGGGGCGCAAGATTTCGGTGGACTCGGCCACGCTGATGAACAAGGGCCTGGAGGTGATCGAGGCGCACGTGCTGTTCGGCGCCCCGGCCGCCTGCATCGAGGTGCTGGTGCACCCGCAGAGTCTGGTGCATTCGCTGGTCGAATACGCCGACGGTTCGGTGCTGGCCGAACTGGGCCATCCGGACATGCGCACCGCGCTGGCCTGCGCGCTGGCCTGGCCCGAACGCATCGAGGCCGGGGTGCCGGGGCTGGACCTGGCGACGCGGCCAGCGCTGACCTTCGAGGCGCCCGACACCGCTACCTTTCGCTGCCTGCCGCTGGCCTATGCCGCGCTGGCGGCCGGCGGTGACGCCCCGGCCGTGCTCAACGCCGCCAACGAGGTGGCGGTCGCCGCCTTCCTCGCCGGCAGCCTGCCGTTCCTGATGATCGCCGACGTCGTCGAGGCGGTGCTGGACGCGCTGCCGTCACAACCCGTCACCGATCTTGAAACCCTGATTTACCGCGACTTAACGGCGCGTGAGGCGGCGCACCGTATCATCGGCGCCCGCCTGCGCTGCTGAAGCGGCGGCGTGCCAGACTGCGGCAGCGGGGGTTGCAGACCAGCGGAGCGGCGTGAACGGATGAGCGAAATTCTAGGTTCTGTGTGGTGGATGGTCGTCACCCTCGGGCTGCTGGTGACCTTCCATGAATTCGGTCACTACTGGGTCGCGCGCCGTTGCGGCGTGCGCGTGCTGCGGTTTTCGATCGGTTTCGGCAAGCCGCTGTGGAAGCGAGTCGGTCGCGACGGCACCGAATACGTGATCGCGGCGATCCCGCTGGGCGGTTACGTCAAGATGCTCGACGCCCGCGAAGGCGAGGTGGCTGCCGCCGACCGCGGTTGCGAGTTCACCGCCAAGCCGGCCTGGCAACGCATCGCCATCGTCGCCGCCGGCCCGGCCTTCAACCTGCTGTTCGCGGTCGTCGCGTTCTGGGCGATGCTGGTGGTGGGCAAGCCCGACTACCTGCCGATCGTCGGTGCAGCCGACCAGCTGGCCGCAGCGGCGGGTGTGGTTGCCGGCGACCGCATCGAGCGCGTGGACGGCCGCGCCGTCGGCACCTGGAGCGACGTCGGTCTGGCGCTGGCCGATGCCGCCACCGCACGGCGCGCGGTGACGCTGGGCGTGCGCACGCCAGGTGGTGCCGAGCAGACCCTGACCCTGCCGCTGCAGCAGCTGCCGTCCGGCCTCGGCCCCGACGCCAGCATGCAGCGCATCGGTCTGGTGCCCAAACAGCTGATGGTCCCGGCGGTGGTCGCCAAAGTCGAAACCGGCAGCGCCGCCGCGCGCGCCGGCTTCCGCCCCGGCGACCGCGTGCTGGCGATCGCCGGCCAGCCGGTGCGCGACTGGGCCGGCCTGGTGCAGGCGCTGCAAGCGCAGGCGGGCCCGCAGCGGCCGCTGACGATCGCCATCGAGCGCAACGGCCGGCGTCTGGATCTGCTGGCCACGCCGGTCTATGCGCGGCGCGCGGACGGCAGCTCGGGCTACCTGCTCGGCATCGAACGCATCGCGGTCGCTGCCCATTACGACACGGTGCAGCGCAAGGGTCCGCTGGCCGCGATCCCGGCCGCCTTCGCGCAGACCTGGGACCTGGCCGGACAGACATTCGGCATGCTCGGTCGCATGGTCACCGGCCAGGCCTCGCTGAAGAACATTTCCGGACCGATATCGATTGCCCGATACGCCAACGCCTCGGCCGATCTCGGCGCGGCGTGGTTCCTGTACTTTCTCGGCATCGTCTCGCTGAGCCTGGCGATCATGAACCTGCTGCCGATCCCGATCTTGGACGGCGGCCACCTCGTGTATTACCTTATCGAGTCCATCAAGGGCAGCCCGGTGAGCGAACGGGTCATGGCCACCGGTCAGTATTTCGGCATGGCCTTGCTGGTCGCACTGATGGGTCTTGCGTTCTACAACGACTTGATGCGCCTGGCGTCCTGACCGCAGCTCCTTGCCGGCCTGAATGCCGGCGCTGCAATGCTCTGCGGTTCACCCACTGGAAAACCCGATGAAGCGTATTGCCGCCCTGATCCTGCTTGCCTGCCTGACCGCCAAGGCAAATGCCTTCGAACCGTTCGTGGTTTCGGGCATCCGCGTGGACGGGCTGACCCGCATCGCGCCCGGCACCGTGTTCAGCTACCTGTCCGTCGAGCAGGGCGACACCCTCACCGACGCGCGCGCGCAGGAAGCGATCCGCGCCCTGTTCCGCACCGGTTTCTTCAGCGACGTGGCGCTGGATCGCCAGGGCACCATCCTCGTGGTCAAGGTGGTCGAGCGGCCGTCGATCGCCAAGATCGACATCCGCGGCAACAAGGACATCAAGACCGAAGAGCTGATGAAGGGCCTCAAGCAGATCGGGCTGGCCGAGGGCGACACCTTCGACCGCCTCGCTCTCGAGCGCGTGCAGCAGGAGCTGACCCGGCAGTACTACAACCGCGGCAAGTACAACGTCACCATCGCTCCGCACGTCACCCACCTCGACCGCAACCGCGTCACCATCGACATCGAGATCCGCGAGGGCCAGGCGGCGCGCATCAAGGAAATCAACATCGTCGGCAACACCGCCTACAGCGACAAGCAGATCCGCAGCGACTTCGAGTCCAGCACCAGCAACTGGACCTCGTGGTACTCGCACGACGACCAGTATTCGCGCGAGAAATTCACCGGCGATCTGGAAAAACTGCAGAACTTCTACCTCGACCGCGGCTACGCCAACTTCGCGATCAACTCGACCGAGGTGGCGATCAGCCCCGACAAGCGCGACATGTACATCGACGCCGACGTGCACGAGGGCCACAAGTACAAGATCGCCGACGTCAAGCTGCTGGGCCGGCTGGTGCTACCCGAGGAAGCGCTGCGCCGCCTGGTCATGGTCAAGCCCGGCGACACCTTCTCGCGCCGCCGCATCGAGGCCAGCACCAACGCGATCACCCTGGTGTTGTCGAACATCGGCTATGCCTTCGCCAAGGTCACGCCGGTGCCTAAGATCGACAAGGTCAAGCGCACCGTCGATTTGACCCTGTTCGTCGAGCCGGGCCAGCGCGTCTACGTGCGCCGCATCGTGTTCAAGGGCAACAGCAGCACCGAGGACGAGGTGATGCGCCGCGAGATGCGCCAGTTCGAGGGCGGCTGGTACTCGCAGGCGGCGATCGACCGTTCCAAGGTGCGCCTGGAGCGCCTCGGCTTCTTCAAGTCGGTGGAGATCAAGAATGAACGCGTGCCCGGCTCGCCCGACGAGGTCGACCTGCTGGTCAAGGTCGCGGAGGAACCCTCCGGCGCGCTGCAGTTCGGCCTCGGCTATTCGCAGTATTCGGGCGTGATCGGCAGTTTCTCGGTCTCCGAGCGCAATTTCCTCGGCACCGGCAAGCAGATTTCGGCACAGGTGCAGCAGAGTTCGTTCCTCAAGCAGTACAGCCTGAGCTACCTCGACCCCTACTTCACCGACAGCGGCATCAGCCTCGGCTACAACGCCAGCTACACCGAGCTGAACCAGGGCCAGGCGAACATCGCCAGTTATCTCTACAACACCAAGTCGTTCTCGGGTTATCTCGGCATTCCGATTTCCGAGACCGACACCATCAATGTCGGCCTCGGGCTGAGCAGCAACACCATCAACACCTATCCCAACATCACGCCCCAGCCGCTGATCGACTACCAGAACCTGCTCGGGCACCGCACCATCCACTCGTGGACGGCGACCATCTCGTACGCCCACGACACGCGCAACGAGTACTTCACGCCGACCCGCGGCGGCCTGCAGTCGATCTCCGCCGAGATCGCCCTGCCCGGCTCGACCGTGCAGTACTACAAACTGTTCGCGGTCAGCAGCAACTACTTTCCGCTGCCCAAGGACTTCGTGCTGGGCCTGACCGGCAACGTCGGCTATGGCAAGACCTACGGACGCGACAGCGGTCTGGCGTTTCCGTTCTGGCAGAACTACTTCGGCGGCGGCGTCACCGATGTGCGCGGCTTCATGCAAAACACTCTCGGCCCGCGCCTGACCGTGCCGGGCTACCTCAATGCGGAGCCGATCGGCGGCGCGTTCAAGGTGCTGGGACGCGCCGAGCTGTTTTTGCCGCTGCCCTTCCTCAAGAACAGCAACACCGCGCGCGTGTCGCTTTTCTACGACACCGGCAATGTGTTCAGCACCTACAACCAGTTTGCCTGGGGCCAGCTGCGTTCCTCGGTTGGCATCGGCCTGCAGTGGCGCGCGCCGATCGGACCGATCAACATCAGCTACGCGATGCCGATCAAATACAACCGGGTCACCGACGCGCCGTTCATCGAGCGCTTCCAGTTCACCTTCGGCTCGACGTTCTGAGGCGTGGGCGCCGGCCACGGCCGGCGCCGCGCGGTTCGGGGAGGCTCCGCGCATGTCGGCAACCGTGTCCCATCGTCTCGACGAACTGGCGTCGCGCTTCGGTCTTGGGCGGCGCGGTGACGCCGCGACGCCGATCGCCGGCGTCGCCAGCCTGGCCGATGCCGGTCCGCAGCAGCTGGCGTTTCTGGCCAACCCGCGCTATGCCGCGCAGCTGGCGACAACACGTGCCGGCGCCGTGGTGCTGCGTGCCGAGGATGCCAGCGCCTGCCCGGTACCGGCGCTGATCGCTGCCGATCCCTATGTGGCCTTCGCCCGCATCGCCGCGCTGTTCGAGCAGCGCCCGCATCCGCAGCCGGGCATCCATCCCAGCGCGGTGATCGCGCCGGGCGCGCAGATCAGCACCGGGGCCAGCATCGGTCCGCTGTGCGTGATCGCGGCCGGCGCGCGGATCGAGGACGGCGCCGAGCTGGGCCCGCACTGCGTGGTCGGACCCGACTGCACGGTGGGAGCCCAGTCGCGGCTGGTGGCGCGCGTGACCCTGGTCGAACGCGTGACTCTCGGCCGCCGCGTGCTGGTGCACCCGGGCGCGGTGCTGGGTGCCGACGGTTTCGGCCTCGCCTTCGACAAAGACCACTGGATCAAGCTGCCGCAGCTCGGCGGCGTGCGCATCGGTGACGATTGCGAGATCGGCGCCAACACCACCATCGACCGCGGCGCGCTGGGCGACACTGTGCTCGAGGAGGACGTGCGCCTCGACAACCAGATCCAGATCGCGCACAACGTCTGCATCGGCGCGCACACCGCGATGGCAGGCTGTTCCGCGGTGGCCGGCAGCGCGCGCATCGGCCGCTACTGCCTGATCGGCGGCAGCGCCGGCATTCTCGGTCACCTCGATCTGGCGGACCGGGTTACGATCACGGCCATGAGCCTGGTGACGCATTCCATCCGTGAGCCCGGCGAATACTCTTCGGGGACCGCGCTGCAGAGCAACCGTCAGTGGCGTCGCAACGCCGCGCGCCTGAAGCACCTGGACGAATACGTGCGCCGCCTGGCGGCGCTGGAAAAGGAAGCTCGCGATGACTGAAACCGCACTCAGCCTGCCCGTGGACGTGAACGCGATCCAGGGCTTGCTGCCGCACCGCTACCCGTTCCTGCTGGTCGATCGCGTGATCGCGCTGGAGCCGGGACGCTCGATCACCGCGATCAAGAACGTCACCATCAACGAGCCGTACTTCCAGGGCCACTTCCCCGACCACCCGGTGATGCCGGGTGTGCTGATCATCGAGGCGCTGGCGCAGGCCTCCGGCCTGCTGGTGCAGCTGTCCGGCGATCCGCCGGAACCGACCCAGGGCACCCGCATGCTGTTCTACCTGGTCAAGATCGACAAGGCGCGCTTCAACCGCATCGTCGTGCCTGGCGACCAGTTGCTGCTCAAGGTGACGCTCAAGCGCATGCTGCGCGGCATGGGCCTGTTCGAGGCCGAGGCACGGGTCGAAGGCAGCGTCGCCACCAGCTGCGAGATCATGTGCGCCGGGCGCGCCGAATGACTGGATGGAACGTCCGAGCTGTCCGCAAAGAACGCCAAGGGCGCGAAGAGACATGCGAAATGAATGTCCTTCGCGAGCTTTGCGTCCTTCGCGGACATGGGCTTTCCGGGACATCACGATGACTGGATGGAACGTCCGGGCTGTCCGCAAAGAACGCCAAGGGCGCGAAGAGACATGCGAAATGAATGTCCTTCGCGAGCTTTGCGTCCTTCGCGGACATGGGCTTTCCGGGACATCACGATGAGCGTGCACCCCACCGCCGTGGTCGATCCCGCCGCACGACTCGCAGCGGGCGTCGAGATCGGTCCCTACAGCGTGATCGGCGCCGACGTCGAGATAGGCGCCGGATCCCGCATCGGCGCGCACGTCGTGATCGACGGTCCGACGCGTATCGGTCGTGACAACCGCATCTGGCCGTTCAGCGCGATCGGCAGCGATGCGCAGGACAAGAAGTTCCACGGCGAGCCCAGCGAACTGGTGATCGGCGACCGCAACACCATCCGCGAATACGTCAGCATCAATCGCGGCACCGGCGATGGCGCGCACGTCACCCGCGTCGGCAACGACAACTGGATCATGGCGTACGTGCACATCGCGCACGACTGCGTGGTCGGTGACCACACCGTGCTGGCCAACAACGCCACCCTGGCCGGACACGTCGAGGTTGGCGATCACGCCATTCTCGGCGGCTTCGCCGGCGCGCACCAGTTCTGCAAGATCGGCGCGCACGCTTTCGCCGCGATGTACTCGGCGATCAACCGCGACGTGCCGCCCTTCTGCTATGTCGCCGGGCAGTTCGCCGAACCGCGCGGCGTCAACAGCGAGGGTCTGAAGCGGCGTGGCTTCGACCCTGCACGCATCGCCGCGATCAAGCGTGCCTATCGCACGCTGTACATGGCCGGTCTGCCGCTGATCGAGGCGCGCGCACGGCTCGCCGAGCAGGCGCAAGAGAGCGATGACGTCGCCGCCATGCTGACCTTCATCGAACGCTCGGAACGCTCACTGGTACGCTGAGCGCTCTGTGACCGCCGGGGAGGTGCCGCGGTTCCGGCACGCCGCTCAGGCGGCTGCCGCCAGCACCTCGGCCAGAAGATCCTCGAGTGCCGGCATGTCCGGGATCACTGCAAGGTCATCGCGCAACAACACCTCTTCGCGCACGCAGGGAGGCAGCGCGTGGCCGTCGCCAGTTGGCATCAGCAGATCCGGCGTCAGCGTGGTCAGGCGCGGGAACCCCTGCGTCAGCATCGCCAGGAACGGCAGCTTGGGATGCCCGCCCAGTGCCTTCAATACCGCCACGCGCGCATGCAGCGCGCCCTCGCCACTGCCATAGCCGGCGAGGGTCGAGAAGGACACCAGCGGCACGCGCCAGCCACGCCAACGGATGCGCCCGAGCAGCCACGCCGGTGCGCCGGCGACCAGTTCCGGCGTCGCGAAGGTGATCACCTCGGCCACGGTGGCGTTGGGCAGCAGCACGCGAGTACCGCTGACCGGAATCATCACACCGCGGATTTCGCGCGGTAATTCGTTCATGCCTGTCCCCTGCCCAGTTCGGAAGCGAGCCGTGCGGCGAGATCGCGCGGCGTGGCGAAGTAACCGATCAAGCCGGCGGCAGCGGCGGCGTCGACCATCGAGCTGACCACGCAGCTCGAAGGTTCCTGCCCCCAGACGCGGCCGCCACGCGCAGCGACGATGTGTGCACCCGCCACGGCATCGCTGGCCATCCCCGACAGGATCAGCGCCATCGCATCCGGGCCAAACGTCTCGGCGATCGCGGTGAAGGTGTCATCGATGGACGGATCGTAGGGGCTATCCGTGGGCAGCGGCTCGGTCTGCACGCGTCCGCTGCGCTCGACGCGCAGACGCTTGCCGCTGGGTACCACCAGCACCTCGCCGTGCCGCAGCAACTCGCCGGTAACCGCCAGTCGCACCGGCAGCATGCTGGCCTTGCCCAGCTGCTGGGTCAGTGAGCCGTTGAAGGCGGCATCCAGGTGCTGCACCACCACCAGGGCTGCCGGCAAATCGGCGGGCAACGCAGCGAGAAACTCGTGCAGCGCCTCAGGGCCGCCGATCGAGGCGCCGATGACCACGATGCGGCGCAGCGCCGACCGCCGCTCCGCCAGGTTCATTTCGTGTGACGCCGCCTCGACATGCGGCGCCAGTGCCTGCTCGAACGGGATCAGTTCGAGACCGCCAGGATCAATCTCGAACAGCATCGCCGCGTCCGCATCGGGAGAAAGAGGGGCCAGGTAGTCCGCTGCCGGCACGGTCTCGATACCAAACTCGACGGCCGCACCGGGCACCGTGGCACGCGTCGGCGTCGGCGTCGGCGTCGGCGACGGCGACTCGAACCCATCCGGCAGATCGAATTCGAGCAGCCCCCAGTCCGGTGCATCGGGGAGCGCCGCGGGCGTGGGCGCCGATGCGGGCGCGATGATGGGCGGCAATTCGTCCAGCGGCGCCAGACTGAAGTCGGTATCGAGGATCGCTGCTGGCGGCGTGACCGGCGCATCGGCGACGGCCGCGGGCGGCGTGTCCTGCCCCTGCTCGGTGCTGACGCGCGCAAGCCATGCGTCGATGTCTTCGATCGATGTCGGCTCGGTCGTGGCTGGCGACGGCGCAGGCGCATGCGGCTCGGCATCCGCAGCATCCAGCAGCGGCGAGGCCGCCAGCAGCGCGGCAATTTCGGCGTCCAGTCCGGCTGCATCGGCACGCGGTGCTGCCGCGGTCCCGCCCGTGACCACCGGCTCGGTGGCCACCGGAAGCAATTCGAACAGCGCTGCCAGATCGGCATCGCTGATCGGTTCGGCTGCGGGCGCCGGCGCATCACCGCCGGTCGCTGCCGTGTCGTGCTCGGCAATCTCCAAGGGCTGCGGCGCTGACAACGCAACCGGCTGATCCGAGTCATCAACCGGCTCGCGCGCCGCATCAGCCTGCGGCGGCGACGCGGCGCTGACGGGCACCGGCGCGGCGGCCACGGCGGGCGACGGCATCGCTGCCGTGGGTACGTCCACCGCTCGCGCGCCGGCGGGCCGCGGGGGATCGACGTCGGCGCTGCCAAGGATCTTGGCGGCCAGATGCCGCGCCCAACGCGCCTGATCCCACCCGGACAGTCGACGCGAGACCTCGGCATCGTTGAATACCAGACGCTGCCGCGACAAATCGAGAGCATCGCAAAAACTCTCGATCGCGTCCTCGGCCGCCGACTCCAGGCTGATCACGACCACCTCGGCACCACAGCCGGCCACCATGGCCGGCGTCGTGTGCGTGGCGGAATCCTCGAGCACGATCTGCGCCCCGCGCTCCTGCAGGGCCTGGCGCAGGCTTGCGCCAAGCGCCGCGTCCTCGAACAGCAGCGCCACTGCGGGAACCGTGATGGCGGGCTCAGACACGACGCAGTTCCAGAAGCTCCAGCACGTTGCGCAGCAGCTCGGCTTCCTGGTACGGCTTGCCGAGGTAGCGCTCGACGCCGATTTCCAGCGCGCGCTGACGGTGCTTTTCACCGGTGCGCGAGGTGATCATCACGATCGGCACCCGCTTCAGGCGCACGTCGTTCTTCATGTAGGTGGCGACCTCGTAGCCGTCCATGCGCGGCATCTCGATGTCGAGCAGCATCACGTCCGGCACGCGCTCCTGCAGCTTCTCGACCGCGTCGAGTCCGTCCTTGGCGGTGATCACGTCGAGATCGTTGCGCTCGAGCACGCGGGTGGTGACCTTGCGCATCGTGATCGAGTCGTCGACCA
Organism: Rhodanobacteraceae bacterium; assembly: GCA_035534135.1. GTDB lineage: Bacteria > Pseudomonadota > Gammaproteobacteria > Xanthomonadales > Rhodanobacteraceae > Metallibacterium. The sequence continues at coordinate 14,797 of DATLSL010000167.1, forward strand.
CCATCACCAGCGGCCGCGCGCGCGGCTCGGAGACCGGCTCCGGCAGCTGCAGTTCGAGCAGTTCCTCGACCGTTTCCACATCGGCGCGCTGACCCAGCGCCGCGCTGCGGCGCACCAGCGGCGCAAGGTCGAGGATCATCACCACCGAGCCGTCGCCCATGATGGTGGCGCCAAAGATACCCGGCACCGAACTGATCTGCGGCCCGACCGACTTGACCACGATTTCACGCGAGCCGACCACGGCGTCGATGCGCACCGCGGCGCGTTGATCGCCGCTGCGCATCATCAGCAGCGGCAGTTGCGGCTCGTCGCCGACGCGTCCGGCGCCGATACCCAGCAGGATGCCGAGATCGTGGATGGCGTACGTCTCGCCGGCATAGGTGAAGGTGGGCGAGTCATGCAGCAGCCGCGTCGCAAGATCTTCGCGGGCGATGCGCGCCACGCCCTGCACCGAGGTCATCGGCAACGCGTAGACACTCTCGCCGAGTTTGACCAGGATCGCCTGAGTCACCGCCAGCGTGAACGGCAGCCGGATCGAGAATGTAGTGCCGCGCCCGCGCTGCGAATCGATCACCAGCGTGCCGCCGAGCTGCTTGATCTCGCTGGCGACGACGTCCATGCCGACGCCGCGGCCGGCCAGCTGGGTCACCGTCTCGGCGGTGGAGAAGCCCGTTTCAAGCACGAAAGCGTAAAGATCACGATCGGACAACTGCGCGTCCTCGTGCAGCAGGCCGCGCTCAAGCGCCTTGGCACGGATGGCGTCGCGATCGAAGCCGTGGCCGTCATCACTGACTCCGATCACCACTTCGGTCGCCTCGCGGCCGACCTGGATGGTGACCTGGCCCTCTTCCGGCTTGCCGGCGCGCAGGCGCTCAACCGGCGTCTCGATGCCGTGCGCCAAGGCGTTGCGCAGCATGTGTTCGAACGGCGCCTTCATGCGCTCGAGCAGGTTGCGATCCATTTCGCCGTGGGCGCCCTCGACGCGCAGTTGCGCGCGCTTGCCGAGCTCCTGCGCGGCCTGGCGCAGGGTGCGACGCAGACTCGGCACCAGCGCATCGAACGGCACCATGCGCGTGCGCATGAGGCCTTCCTGCAGATCCGAGCTGACGCGCGACTGCTGCAGCAGCAGGGTTTCGGACTGGCGCGTGATGTCGTCGAGCAGGCCCTGGATGGACACCAGATCGGACACCGACTCGGCCAGTGCGCGCGAAAGCTGCTGCAGCTGCGAGAAGCGGTCGAGCTCGAGCGGATCGAACGTCGCGCTGCCGGTTTCCTGGTGCTCGCGCTGGTAGCGGGCGATGATCTGCGCCTCGGTCTCGATCTCGAGCTTGCGCAGCTGCTCGCGCAGACGGCTGACGGTCTGCTCGAACTCGACCAGGTTGAAGCGGAAGGTGGCGACCTGCTGCTCCAGACGCGAGCGGTAGATCGATACCTCGCCGGCGTAGTTGACCAGCGAGTCGAGCAGGTCCGAGCGCACGCGGATCATCTCCTGCGGCGCGCGGATCTCCTCGGGCTCGAGCGGCGGCAGCGGCCGCAGCGGCACACGCTCGGCGGCTGCAGGCACTTCCGGTTCGACATGGGCCGTCCGCCCGGCGATCACGGTGGTTGCGGCCGCTGCAGGCTCGCCCGCAACGCTGCGGCCTGCCGCCAACGCTTCGAAACGCTCGATCGCCAGCTCGGGCATCGCGATGGCGCGATGCTGGGCGATGCGCTGCACCAGCTCGTGCAGGCGGTCGAAGCCGCGTTCAAGCGACTCGATCACCAGCGGCTCGGGCACGCGGCGGCCCTCGCTGACCGCCTCCAGCAGCGTCTCCATGGCATGCGCCAGGTCGCCGATCGGCGCCAGCCCGGCCATGCGCGCACCACCCTTGAGGGTGTGCAGATCGCGCTGCAGGCCCGCCACGAACTCGCGCTGATGGGGCGCCACCCGCAGGCCGGCGATCTGGCCATCCGCGTGATCGAGGATGTCCGCACCCTCCTGCACGAAGATCTCCAGCAGATCAGCATCAAGGTCGGGCAGATCGAGTGCGCCGTCCGGCTGCGCATCCTCGGGGAACGGCGGTAGCGGCACCGAGGCCGCGAACGCCGCGGGGGCGGACTCCGCGACCAGCTCCGACTCTTCACGCACATACGAGTCGGCTGCGGTCAGTGCTGCCGCATCGGCATCGGCATCGGCATCGGCATCGGCGTCGGCGTCGGCGTCGACGTTTTTGATCGTGCTCGTCACCGCTTCGACAGGTTCTTCTTCTGCGGCTACGCGGGCTGACGATTCGGCTTCTTCGGCGTCTGCCTGGGCTTCGGCTTCAGCAGCAGCCGCATCCGCCGTGAACGCGGCGCTGACCGCGTCGTCTTGCGACGGGTATGGCGATTCCGCGTCGACAGCCGGTTCGGCGGCAGCGAACGCCGCCGCATGCTCGGACGCAGATGTGGCGGCCTGCGTTTCGGACTCGAACGAAGCCATCAGCAAGGCGGTGAGATCGTCTTCCGCAGTCACTCGCGGAGACGACACGGCCGGCGCCGCCGCGCTGGCGGCAGTGAACTCGGCCAGCCAGGCTTCAATGCGCGCATCCTCTGCGTCTGCCGCGGCAGCATCCACCGGCACCTGCACGGACAGCTGCGTCTCCTCCTCCTCGGCAGCCGCCGGCAGCGGCAGGTCCGCCACTGCATCGGGGGCGTCTCCGGGTGGCAATTCGTAGACCGGATGCGCCAACTGCGGCTCCGGCAGCGCGTCGCGCAGGGCGGCCACGCGCGCTGCCAGCGGATCGGAATCCGGAAGCACGGGGGCCATCGCGTCGTATTGCGCCATCACCTGCTCGATCAGGGCGGCTGCATCGGTGAGAGCCTGCACGCCGTCCGCAGCGGGCACCTGTTCCAGTGCACGCAAGCGCTTGAGATAACTCTCGAACGGCGCTAGCACGTGCCCGATCACCGGAATGTCGACCATCGCGATGGCGCCGTTGAGCGTATGCACGGCGCGCAGCAGCGGCTCACTGACCGGCTGCGGGCTCTCTTGGCACGTGGACAGATAGTCACGCACGGTGGCCAGATGCTGCACGACTTCGCTGCGCAAAATTTCCAGCAGCACCGCGTCAACCGGTGGCAGCACCGGGAGGTCGATGACGGCATGATCGAATGGTGCGACCGCGGCACCCTCGGCCTCGATACCGGCCAGTGTCGCCCCCGGCACCACGGCGGCGAGCGCGGCTGCATCGAGCGCACGCGGCACGCGGCGTTTGACCACCCGGCGCACGGTTTCGAATCGCGTCGGCTGCTGGAACTGCTCGACGCTGGCCGGCTCGCCGGCCGCAAGGCGATCGGCAGCCTGCATGATCGCCGCCAGCGGTGCGTGTTGATCGGCATCGCCGCGCAGCGCCGCCAGCAGTGCGGGCAGGGCGGCGACCGCATGCCGCAGCAGCGCCTGCACCTTGGTGTCGGGCGCGATGCTGTGGTCGAGCACGCGGTTGAGCATGTTCTCGACCTTCCAGGCGAATTCGCCCAGGGTCAGCGCGCCGACCAGCCGTCCCGATCCCTTGAGGGTATGGAAGGCGCGCCGGATCGGCTTCAGCGCATCGAGATGGTCGGTCTGCGCGAGCCACGCCGGCACGCTGGCACCGAGGCCGTTGATCTCTTCCTGCACTTCCTCGACGAACACCTCGCGTATCTCGGCGTCGATCTCGTCGGCCGCGGCCTGGAAGCCGGCTGACGCGGCCCATTCGCCGACCTGCACCTGCTCTTCGACTTCCTCTTCGATTTCGATCCAGTCGGCGTCTGTGCCGGCCGGCGGTGCGGTGGCCTCGGTTTCGGCCAGTCGCAGTCCGGCGACATCCGCTCCCTGCGTCGCCGGCAAGCCGAACTCGCCGACCACCAGATCGCTCAGGTCGCTGCCCGCGGCAATGCTCACCGATTCGGTCAACTCGATGGCGCCCGAGATCTGCATGGCCGGCGACGACATGGTCGACGTGCCTGCGGGCAGCGGCTCGCTCGAAGTCGGGAACGTCTGTGCCGCGGCGATCGATGCATCGGGCTGGCGCAGGGGTGGCACCGGCCAGTACCCCAGTGCGGCCAGGCTGCGCTCGGTGACGTCAAGAATGCGCTCGCGATTGGGACGCTGCTCGCGCGCCGCCTCCAGGTAGTACTCCACCGACGCCAGCGCATCGGCCAGCAGATCCATCTGTTCGGCGGTGGGAATGCGGCGATCGGCGACCAGCTCGTTGTGCACGAAGCGTGCGATGCCGACTAGCAATTCGGCGGGCCGCTGCAGGTCGAGCATGCGCAGGGCGCCGCCGATCTCCTCCAGCAGGGTGGGGATCTGCTCGACGCGGGCGTGGTCCCAGGGCGATTCGATGAAGGCGACGATGTCTTCCTTCACCTTGCCCAGATTGATCGCCGCCTCGTGCGTCAACGCCTCGAGAATGCGCCGTGCCTCGGCCTTGGGCAGCATGGCGGGAGTCTCGTCGGTATCCTCGGCGCCCAGGCGGTCGATGTGGTCGTCCAGCGAGGCCTCGACATACAGCAGCGCGCCAGCCACATCGAGCAGGGTGCTCTCGTCGGCGCCCCGGGCCTGACTGGCGATCTCGTTGACGATCTGGCGCTGCTCGTTGACCACCCGCCGCGGCACGCCCAGTCCGAGCATGCCCAGGGTGTCGGCGACGCGACCAAGCACGTCGGCCTGGCTGCCGAGCTGCGCGGGGTCGCCGCTGGCGTTGCGCAGGAACAGGTCGAGCGCGTCCTTGACCCGCAGCAGATCTTCCTTGATCGCCTTGGCGACCGTGTCGAGCAGGGCACGATTCTGCCCCGCCATCGCCCCGCGTGCGTGTTCCAGCTCGCGCTGGCTGGGCAGCAGGCGATCCAGGCGATAGGTGTGGCGGATGGAGTCCAGACGCGTGGAACCGGGCTTGGCCTGGGCGACGTAGTACAGCAGACTGCGTGCCAGCTCCTCGGCCTCGCCGCGCGCCAGCGCCACCTCGCCCTGCTCGATCAGCATGCGCATGCAACGATCGACACGGCCGATCAGCTGCTTGACGGCGACGCTGTGCTCTTCGAGCAGGCCCTGCTCCAGACCCTCGACCACGCCCGAGGTGATCCACCACAGGCGTCGCCCGGCCACGCTGTAGCACTCGGCGCCGACAGCATCGAGTACCTGCCGCATCGTCGCCAGGTGGGCCTGCGCGCTGCCTTGATTGCGGAACCACGCCAGCAACGGCGGCTGGAAGCGTGACCGCAACGCGGTCAGCGCGCTCTGCTGGGCGGCTGGCGCCCGTGCGGAGGCGGCGCCGGGCGCATCGGACGGCAGCGGCGTGTTCAGTTCCGGCGTGAACAGCATCGCCTCCGACACCAGCTTCTCGCCGCGGCAGGCACGCAAGTCGTTGAGCAGCGGCAGCAGCACGATCGGTATGTCGCGATGGCCGCTCTGCAGGCGCTCGAGGTAGTCGGGCATCTGCACCATGCCGCGCATCAGCGCGGCATAGGCTTCGTCCGGCTGGCGCACGCGGCCTTCGAGCAGAGCCTGCGCCAACTGTTCCATGTCCTCGATCACCATCGCCGCGCCGTACAGCTCGACCATGCGCAGGGTGCCCTGCACCTGGTGCAGGTAGGTCGCGCAGAACCGCATCTGGCTGGCGTCGGCCGGATCCTCGACGTAGACCTCGAGCGCCTGGCGCGCCTGCTTCAGGGTTTCGTCAAGCTCACCCTTGACCCAGGTCAGCGTGGTGAAGTCGATGTCTTCGTCGAGGCGCATGGCGGGTCTCAGCGGTTGCGCAGATAGGCCAGCGTGCCGGGGGCGGCAACGCGGGTCAGCGCGGGATGACTGAAGCTGGTGACTTCGCCGGCGCCGAGCACCAGCAGGCCGCCCGGCTCGAGCAGCCCGGCCAGTGCGTCCAGCAACTCGCGGCGGCGCTCGCGCGCGAAGTAGATCAGCACGTTCTGGCAGTAGATCAGGTCGAGTCGCTTCAGCGGCGCGGCGGCGGCATGCAGCAGGTTGACGCGCGCAAAGCCGACGCGACGGCGCAGGCGCTCGATTGGCGCAAAGACGTCGCTGTCGTTCATCTCGACATAGACACTGCGGTATTCCAGCGGAATCTCGGCCAGTCGTGCGGCCGGGTACTGCGCACTGCGTGCCGCCGCCAGCGCCGCATGGCTGACGTCGCTCGCGGTGATGCCGTAAGTCGGGCCGTGACCGAGCGCGGCCAGCGCATGGTCGATCACCATGGCCATCGACCACGCCTCCTCGCCACTGGCGCAGCCGACACTCCAGGCGTGCAGGCGCTCCCGGCCGGCGGCGATGCGCTCCGGCAGCCAGCGCCGGGCGATCAGATCCAGCGAGGGCGCATGGCGGAAGAAACGCGTTTCATGCACGGTCAGGCGGTCGACGAGAGTGGCCCACTCGACCGCGCCCGCGGCACCGGCGCTGACGAGGCGGAAGTAGGCCTCGTAGTCGCCGAAACCGGCCTCGCGCATGCGCGAGCGCACCGCGCCGACCAGAAACGTCATGCGTGCCGGTGCAACCACCACGCCGGTGCGCTGCTCCAGCAGCTGCGCCCAGCGCGCAAACAGTTCCTCGTCCATGCCGGGCAGGGCCATGCCGGGAGTCGTGGGGCCGATCGCCACCGCCATGCGCTTCGCCGCCTCCGCTCAGCGCTGCCCGTCAACCAGGCAGCTTGAAGTCCGCGACCGAACGGCGCAGATCGTTGGCCATCTGCGCCAGGTTGCCGATCGATTCAGCAGTCTGGCTGGCGCCCGTCGAAGTCTGCGTCGTGATCTCCTGAATCACATTCATCGTCGCCGAGATGTTGGTCGCGGCCGCCGACTGCTGGCGTGCCGCCTCGGAGATGTTCTGAATCAGGTCGGCAAGGTCGCTGGACACCTTTTCGATGTCGCCCAGCGCGGTGCCGGCGTCCTCGGCCAGGCGTGCACCTGAAACCACCTCGGCGGTGGTCTGCTCCATCGAGCTGACCGCCTCGTTGGTATCGGACTGAATCGTCTGCACCAGGGTCTCGATGCGCTTGGTGGCGTTGGACGAACGTTCGGCCAGTCGCTGCACCTCGTCGGCGACGACCGCGAAACCGCGGCCGGCCTCGCCGGCCGAAGCCGCCTGGATGGCCGCGTTCAGCGCCAGGATGTTGGTCTGCTCGGCGATGTCGTTGATCAGCTCGACGATCGAGCCGATCTCCTGCGAGGACTCGCCGAGGCGCTTGATGCGCTTGGACGTTTCCTGGATCTGGTCACGAATCGAATCCATGCCGGCGATGGTCTGGCGCACGATGCCCGCACCCTTGCCGGCGATCTGCACCGAGCGCTGCGCCACCTCGGCCGACTCGGCCGAGTTCTTCGACACCTCGTCGATCGACACCGCGATCTCGTTGATCGCTGCGGAGGCCGAGGTGATCTGCTGCGCCTGGTGCTCGGCGGCTTCGGCCAGATGCATGGCGGTCGCCTGGGTTTCCTGCGCCGCGGCGGAGACCTGCACCGCCGTCTCGTTGATGGTGGACACGAGGCTGCGCAGTGCCTCGACCGCGAAGTTGACCGAGTCGGCAATGGCGCCGGTGATGTCCTCGGTGACGGTCGCCTTGACGGTCAGGTCGCCCTCGGCCAGCGAACCCATTTCGTCCAGCAGGCGCAGAATCGCCTCCTGGTTGCGCTGGTTGAGGTCGGCGGTGACTTCATAACGGCGACGCTGGTCGCGCACCAGGGTGAACACCAGCAGCAGCGCGAACAGCACCGCGGCGCCGGCGCCCAGCAGGCCGAACCAGACGTTCGGGAACAGGCGCAGGGTCGGCAGCTTGCCCAGGCGAGTGGAGACGTCATTGGCGCGCAGCAGCACGGTCTGCGAATCGACCGAGGCCTGGTTGGCGGCGTCCTTGACCTCGACCAGCGTCGGCGCGGCGGCCAGCAGCTTGTTGACGGGGTCGGACAGGCTGATCCAGTTCTTGCGGATGTCGCCGAGAATGCGCGTGCCCGCGGCGTTGTTGAGCGCGTGCACGCCCACTTCGGCGTTGCCGTCGATCAGGCCGGAGAGCACCGCGCCATAGAGCTGGGCGTCGCGGGCGAGGCCGTCAGCGGCGGTCTGCGCGGAATCGCCGCCCTGCAGGATTTCCTGGGTGCGGCGGATCATGCGGTCGGCCAGCAGCATCTGGCGTGCGGCGGTGAAGGTTTGCGTCGCGCTGCCGTTCATCTGCTGCAGGATGTTGACCACCTCGTCCATGCGCGAGTTGAGCACCGGCATCTGGCTGTCGAAGGTGGCGGCCTGCTGCGCCGAGTTCAGCACCAGCGCCTGGTTGCGCAGGATCTTGCTGAGGTCGCCATCCAGCTGGGCCCAGGACTTGTTCAGCCCGGTCATTGCGCCGGCCACACCGGCACCGGCGTTGGCGTAACCCGGCATGCCGGTTTCGGGGTCGCCGCTGTTGAGCTTCCTGATCAGCGCGTCGACGGTGTTGCGGGTGGCGTCGAGCTCCTTGAAGGAGTCGATGTTGCCGCTCGCCGACTCGATCGCGAACTTGGCCGTCTGCTGCGAGAGCACCTGGATCTGCGTGGTGATCTGCGCCGCCTGGCGGTCTTCGCCGTTCTTCTGGTTGAGCAGGAAGAAATCGAACGCTGCAAAACCGATCGCCAGCACCAGCAGGACGATCAGCCCCGTGTAGCCGCGTTCCCTACCGATGGCACCACTGGTCGCACTCATGCTTCACCTCACCCTCGAATCGGACCGCGGTCTGGCTTACACCGCCGCTTGCTGGAAATCCGGCGCTCGCGCCAGACGCGTCATGCTGAATAAACCGAGGCGCTGTTCCGCCACCGTCACGTTTTCCTCGACAAAGCGCTGCAGGCGCTCGTCGGCTTCGCCTTCCGCGCCAACGCGCTGGTCAAGGGTCAGGTTGCGCTGGCCCAGCACCTCGTCGACCAGCAGGCCGACGCTGCCGCCCTGCTGGCGCACCAGCAGCACGCGGCTCTGATCCGTCAGCAACACACGCTCGCCGAACAGGAAACCGCCCAAATCCACCACCGGGATCAGGTTGCCGCGCACGTTGGCGACCCCCAGCAGCCAGCCGCGGGTGCCGGGCACCGGCGTCAGCGCCGGCGGGGTCAGCAATTCGTTGACTTCGCTGATGCTGCTTACCAGCAGGCGCGCGCCAATGCGAAAGCCGATGCCGCGCCACAACCCTTCCGCCTCGATCTGCTCCGGCATGCCGGCGACGTGGGCGAGACTGAGCCGCTCGTACTCGGCGAGCAGCTCGAACGGAGGCATGATGGCGATCGCGCTCATCGCGGCCTCACCCGCCACCCGGCAGGAGTTTCTGGATGCGCGCCAGCAGCTCTTTCTCGGCCACCGGCTTGGTGATGAAGTCCTTGGCACCCTGACGCAGGCCCCAGACGCGATCGGTTTCCATCGACTTGGTGGTGATGATCAGGATCGGCACGTGCTGCGTCTCGGCGTCGCGGCTGAGCGTGCGCGTGGCCTGGAAGCCGTTCATGCCGGGCATGATGACGTCCATGATCACCAGGTCCGGGCGCGCGCGCTTGACCAAGGCGATGCCGTCGTCAGCATTGCCGGCGCTGGAGACGCGATGTCCCGCCTTTTCGAGCAGCGTGGTGAACACGCGCACGTCGGTGGGGGAGTCGTCGATGATGAGGATGTGCGCCATGAGGTCCGGAGTTCGCGTCAGCTCGGATGAATCTCGACATGGCGCCGGATGGCGCCAAGCAGCTCTTCGCGGGTGAAGGGCTTGGTCAGATACTGGTCAGAACCGCAAATGCGGCCACGGGCCTTGTCGAACAGACCATCCTTCGAACTGAGCATGATCACCGGAATGGCGCGAAACGCCTGGTTGTTCTTGATCAGCGCGCAGGTCTGGTAGCCGTCGAGGCGCGGCATCATGATGTCGACGAAGATGATGTGCGGCTGCAGATCGGAAATCTTGGCCAGCGCCTCGAAGCCGTCCACCGCAGTGACGACGTCGCAGCCCTCCTTCTTGAGCAGCGTTTCGGCAGTGCGCCGGATGGTCTTGGAATCATCGATCACCATCACCCGCAAACCGCTGAGACCGCCCTGTTTCGTATTCTCTTCCACGTATCCACCCTTGCTGCGCCCAGGTCGCGCGGCTGTATATAAAGCAAATCGCATGCCTTGAACCGGCAACATCGACCGGCGCCAGATCGTGGCCGCACCGACTGCGCCCCCGCTGTCGCCCCATGCGCGATCATCATCGCTCCGACGGCTGTTTAACGCGCGTTTATCAACTCTGTCAAGTTCATCCTGCAAGTCCTTGTCATTCCACACTTCAGCAAACCTCCTGCGGAGCAGATCATGGCCCTGACCGTTGCCGTCCTGATGGACCCCATCGAGCACATCAAGATCCACAAGGACACTACCTTCGCGCTGCTGCTGGAGGCGCAACGCCGCGGCCACATCCTGCGCTACCTGCAGCAGGGCGACCTCGCCCTGCGCGACGGTGCGCCATGGGCGCGACTGGCCCCCCTGACGGTCAGCGACGACGCCGCGCAGTGGTTCCAGCGGGGTGACGCGCAGTGGCAACCTCTGACCGCGGTGGACATGCTGCTGGCGCGCAAGGATCCGCCGCTGGACGCGCAGTTCCTGTACGACACCCTGGTGCTGGAAGCGGCGCAGCGCCTCGGGGTGCGCGTGGTCAACGATCCACGCGCGTTGCGCGACTGCAACGAGAAGCTTTATGCGCTGCAGTTTCCCCAGTGCTGCGCGCCGAGCCTGGTGGCACGCGATCGCGACGCGCTGCGGCAATTCGCCGGGCACCACGGCGAAGTGGTGCTGAAGCCGCTGGACGGCATGGGCGGCCGCGGCATTTTCCGCACCCATGGCCACGATCCCAACCTCAACGTGATCCTGGAAACCCTGGTCGGCGACGACGAGCACTTCGCGCTGGCGCAGCGGTTCATTCCCGAGATCCGCGACGGCGACAAGCGCATTCTGGTGATCGCCGGCACCGCGGTGCCCCATGCACTGGCGCGCGTGCCGCAGGGCGACGAGTTCCGCGGCAACCTCGCCGCCGGCGGCCGCGGCGTCGCCGTGCCGCTGAGCGAGCGCGACCGCTGGATCGTCGCCCAGGTGGCGCCGGACCTCGTGCGGCGCGGTCTGCTGTTCGTCGGTCTCGACGTGATCGGCGACTATCTCACCGAGATCAACGTCACATCGCCGACCTGCGTGCGGGAACTCGACGCCGCCTTCGGCCTTAATATCGCCGGCATGCTGTTCGATGCCATCGAGAACCTGCCCGCGTGAATGCGTCGGTCCGCCCTGCCGCGGCCGGAGATCGCCTTGGCGTGACCCTGCTGTTTTCGCTGCTGCTGCACGCAGTGGTGATCCTCGGCATCACTTTCCGCATCGAGAAACCGCGCCCAAGCCTGCCGGCGCTCGACGTCACCCTGCTCAACACCGCCAATGGCGAAACGCCGCGCCGGGCCGATTTTCTCGCACAGGCCAACAACGCCGGCGGCGGCGACAACGCCCGTGCGCGACTGCCCGGCAGCCCGGCCAGCGGCCCGCTGCCGGAAGCCGATGGCGTCGCGCCGAAGGCGCTTGATCCGGCGGCCCCGCAACCGCAGACGACCAGCGGCCCCGAGGTGCTCACCCAGCACCGGGCGCCGGTGCAGATGCTCAGCACGCCGCAGCACGTTCTGGCGCCAACGCAACCGCTGCCGGTCTCCGTGATACCGATCGAGCAGCGCCTGGAGATGGCGCGCCTGGCCGCCGAGGTGCGTGCCGAGAACCAGGCCTACGCCAAGCGCCCGCGGCGCAAGTTCATCTCGGCCAATACCCGCGAATACGCCTACGCAGCCTACATGCGCGCCTGGGTGGCGCGCATCGAGCGCGTCGGCAACCTCAATTACCCCGACCAGGCGCGGCGCCGCGAACTGCATGGGCAACTGGTGCTCACGGTCGGCCTGCACCGCGACGGCAGCATTGCCAGCATCGACGTGATCCAGGGCTCGGGACACAAGGTGCTCGACGACGCTGCGATCCGCATCGTGCATCTGGCGGCGCCGTTTCCGCCGCTGCCCGCCGTCAAGAATCGCGTCGATGAACTGTATATCACCCGCACCTGGCAGTTCCTGCCCGGCAACGTGCTGCGCGACGCCAGCGATGGCGGCTGACGGCATTCAGCCCGCTGCCCTTAGAATGCCGCCATGAGCGCGACCTCATCCCTCACCGGCCATCTGCTGATCGCGATGCCGGGCCTGCGCGACCCCAACTTCGAGCACGGCGTGGCGTTCGTCTGCCAGCACGGCGAGGACGGCGCCATGGGCCTGCTGATCAATCGCCTGTCCGACTACCGGCTGGGTGCGCTGCTGCAACAGATGCAGCTGCCCTGCGAGGACAGCGGCGCTGCCGAACAGCCGGTCCTCAGCGGCGGCCCGGTGCAGCCCGAACGCGGTTTCGTGCTGCACCCCGCCGAGGGTCACTGGACATCCAGCTACCGCATCAACGACCGCCTGGCGCTGACCACCTCGCGCGACATCCTCGAGGCGATGGCTGCCGGCCGCGGCCCCAGTCGAGCGCTGGTGGCGCTGGGTTACGCCGGCTGGGAAGCCGGCCAGCTCGAGCAGGAGCTGCGCGACAACGCCTGGCTGACGGTCGAGGCCGACGAGCCGCTGCTGTTCGACACCGCGCTCGGGCAGCGCTGGACAACCGCCGCCGCGCGCGTCGGCGTCGATACGGCCCGCCTGACCCATTACGCCGGCCACGCATGAGCGCGGCGCCGGCCTGCGTGCTCGGCTTCGACTACGGTACCCGCTGCATTGGCGTCGCTGTCGGCGAACGCGTCACCGCCAGTGCGCGCGCGTTGAAAACGGTCGCCGCACGCGGCGGTGAACCGGAATGGCCGCACCTCGACGCCCTGATCGGCGCATGGCAGCCGGCCGCGCTGGTGGTCGGCCTGCCGCTGACCCTCGAGGGCGGCGAGCAGGCCGTGTCACGCGGCGCGCGGCGCTTCGCGGCGCGTCTCGGCGCGCGATACGGCCTGCCGGTGCATCTGGCCGACGAGCGCCACACCTCGCAGGAAGCAGCGCGTCGCTTCGCCGGCGCACGCGCGGCGGGGCTGTCGCGGCGACGCGACGCACAGAGCCTCGACGCCATGGCAGCAGCCGTCATTCTCGAAACCTGGTTGAGCGAATCCGCATGAGCGCACGCCTGCGTCACCTGATCAGTCTCGAACACCTCGATGCTGACACCCTGATGCGCCTGCTCGATCGCGCCGAGTCGCTGCGCGAGGCCTGCGCGCACGGCACCCGCAAGCTCGACCTGCTGGCCGGGCGCACCGTGCTCAACCTGTTCTTCGAGCCGTCCACGCGCACGCGCACCTCGTTCGAGCTGGCGGCGCGCCGGCT
>DATLSL010000168.1:0-2570 GCA_035534135.1 Rhodanobacteraceae bacterium
GGTGTTCGCGACCATGCACGCCCAACTGCCGCTGCTGACGCGGGTGCTGATAACGACCAGCGGATTTCTCAGACACTGGGGCATCGCGCTGGTCATCGTCTTGATCGCCGCCGCGTGGCTGATCCGCCGCGCCCTGCGCGATCCGGCCGTGCGCGAGCGCTGGCAGCGCATGGTGCTGCGCCTGCCGCTGATCGGCCGGCTGGTGCGCGGCATCGAGACCGCGCGCTTCACGCGCACGCTCAGCATTCTCGCCGCCAGCGGCGTACCGCTGCTCGAAGGCCTGGGTATCGCCAGTCAGGTGATCGGCAGCCTGCCGATGCGCCACGCCCTGCAGGAGGTCGCGGCGCGCGTGCGCGAGGGTTCCGGCGTCGCCGCTGCACTGGATCGCAGTGGCTACTTCCCGCCGGTGGCGGTGTACCTGATCGCCAGCGGCGAGGCCGGTGGCAACCTCGAGGACATGCTCTGGCGCGCGGCCGAGCAGCAGGAGCGCGAAACCTCGGCCACCATCGGCACCGCGCTGGCGCTGTTCGAGCCGCTGACCATCGTGGTCATGGGCATGATCGTGTTCAGCATCGTGCTGGCGATCCTGCTGCCGATCTTCCAGCTGGATCAGCTGGTGAAGTGAGCCTGCGCAGCAATGCGAGCGGCGAGATGTTTGCCACTTCCCTGGTCTGGCGTCGGGCCATGGACCACGTCTGCACACATCGTCTGCGCTCAGCTCCCGGCAACGCGCGCTACCTGCAGCGAGCCTGCCACCTGCCCTGCGCCGACGCGATCCAGATCGAATGTCTGCACCTGCAAGCCTTCGGCCTGCAGGCTGGCCAGGCAGCGCAGCAGGGCATCGAAAGGCACGGCTTTGAACGTGAGGCGGATACTGCCATCCTCGTCCTGCGTGCGCTCGGTAACGGCGCTGTCGAGTCCCTGCGCGCGCAGGGCGGCATTGAGCACGACGTGCAACGGCTGATCGGCCTTCGCTCGTGGCACGGGTTGGCCGCCGGCCTGCGGCCGCAACGCGTGCATTTGCAGTGCGGCCTGCTGCATCCAGGCGAGATCGGCGCGCTGCTGCGCAACGTGCGCCTCGTTGCGCAGGATGCCTTGCGCCAGCGGGTGCCAGACCAGCGCGTAGGCGAGACCCAGCGCCAGCGCGGCCGCGCCGAGGACGAGCATGCTGCGCTCGCGCGGCGCCAGTTCCTGCCAGCGCGCGATCATGGCGCCTGCGCATCCACGCGCAGCACGGGTGCTGTCGTGGCGCCGTCGCCCTGCGGCTTCAGCTCGGCGTGCAGGCCGTGTGCGGCGAGCAGCGCCGGCAGACGCTGCAGGACAGCCGCATCGGCGCTCGCGAACGCAATCTCCAGGTGACCGTCGCGGTACGCCAGGTGCCGGATCGTTGCCGGAGTCTGCGTCAACGGCGCGGCCGCAGCGGCCAGCAATGACAGCGGATCACCGGTTGCATGGCCGTGCTGCATCGCATCCAGCGCCTGCTGCATTTGCACGCGCGCATCGACGATGCGGTGCGTACCGGGAACGGCAGCGCGAAACGCCGTGCCGATGGCGTCCTGCAGCACCTGCGACTCGCGGGCCAGGACCGTCGCGTGCACGCCGGCGTAGACGAACGCACTGAACAGCCATAGTGCCGCGGCGATCACCACGGCGCGGCGCGGGCCGCTGCGCCGGGCCTGTGCGCGACGCGGTGCGTAGGCGCCCTGCAGCAGGTTGAAGTCACCGGGCAGCGTCGCCTCGATATCGAGCGCCAGCAAGTCCGCGGGTGCGGCATGCCACTCGATGGGTACGTCGAAATCGGCGAGCTCGGCGCCGAGAGTCGCAGCCTCGCCGGCCTCGAAACCCCAGATCGCCAGCGCCTGCGGACGTGCTTCGAGCGGGGTGCGCTCAAGCAGCGCGGCGAGCACCAACGGCAGATTCGCACGCGTGCAAACCAGGCCGTCGTGGTGTCCGCTGCGCAGCAGCAGACGCGTGTCCGACCCTGTCGATTCGTACAGCAGACTCCAGCGGTCTTCGGTCCACGGCAGGACCAGCGTGTCGGGCAGCAGCAGGTCGGGCTCGATGCCGACCTCGCCCAGGTGCGCGAGCCAGTGCTCGATCGTGGCGCGCGCGACGACCGCCGCGGCCACGCCCGCGGGCGTGCGCTGCCAGGCGAAGTGCTGGGTTTCCGGGGGTTCCAGCAGCCATTCCTCCAGCGCGTAGGGCAAGGCGCGCGCGATCTCCGCCGGCTTGCGGCTGGGCATCGCCGCCTGCGCCAGCAGCACGGTTTCGCCGGGCACCAGCAGCAGCACGCGCCGGCCGCGCGCCAGCGGTGCGGCATCGGCCAGGCGGCCGCGGCCGGACATGCCTGCGAGGCGCCAGGCGGCATGCTCATCGTCGATCCAGCGCAGCAGCAGGGTATCCATCAGGGCGTGGTGTTTCGCGTGCGCAGCAGAACCCGGACCTTACCGCCATTGTCGACTTCGAGCACGCTCGCCAGCGTGGTGCGCAGACGACCCAGCCGGACCTCGATGCGCACCCGAAAATACTGACTGCCGACGCCGAGCAGGGTCGGATCGACCGCCGCCGTC
>DATLSL010000169.1:0-5814 GCA_035534135.1 Rhodanobacteraceae bacterium
GGCGTGGTCAAGATCGAGGACCCCTACGGCACGCAATACCTGTTCAACAACGAGTACCACGTGCCGCTGCTGTCGGGCGACGTCGCCGCCTTCCTCGGCACCTGGATCGAGCTGATCACGCCGTGGCTGCTGGTCGTCGGCCTCGCCGGCCGACTGACCGCCCTGTTCCTGTTCGTCTACAACATCATCGCGGTGATCTCCTATCCTGACCTGTGGCCGCACGGCTTCTGGACCGGCCTGATCGGCGGTGATTTCAACGACCACAAGGTCTGGGCCATGATGCTGCTGGCGGTGATCGCCTGGGGGCCGGGCACGCTGTCGCTGGATGCGCTGCTCGGACGCCTGCGGCGGCGAAACACGTGATGAGCGCGGCGCGCCGATTGCATTCGCTCGTCGATGCCCCATCCTGATGACCGTGCCCGCTCCGCCGCAGCGGGCGGCGCACCGAGTGGAGACCCTGATGAACGCCAGTTGCGACCTGCGCGGCGCCAGCCTGACCGTGCCACCCGACCGTTTCCCTGATCCGCTGCGCGATCTCGACGCGCACGGCACAGACCCGCAGACCGCAGTGCTGGCCGGCGGCTGCTTCTGGTGCGTGGAGGCGGTGTTGCGCGAACTCGACGGCGTGCTCGAGGTGACCTCCGGCTACACCGGCGGCCGCGCCGAGGATGCCGATTACCGCAGCGTCTGCGGCGGGCACAGTGGTCACGCCGAGGCCGTGCAGGTGCGCTTCGATCCGCGCCTGCTCAGCTATGGTCAGCTGCTCAAGGTGTTCTTCGCCGTTGCCCATGATCCCACCCAGCGCAATCGCCAGGGCAACGACGTCGGCAGCCAGTACCGTTCGGCGATCTTTCCCGCCGACGACGCCCAGCGGGGCGTCGCAACGGCCTACATCCGCCAACTCGATGCCGCCGGCGTGTTCGCCGCACCGATCGTGACCGCCGTCGAGCCGCTGACGGCCTTCCACGTGGCCGAAGCCGATCATCAGAACTACGCCGCGCGCCATCCGCAACAGCCCTACATCACCGCGGTGTCGACGCCCAAGGTGGACAAGCTGCGCGATTACTTCGGCGATCGGCTCAAGAGCCGGCACGACAAGGCATGACCCGGAGCCATCGATGAGTACCGACACGATCCGACGTTCGCGTTCCGGCCATGACCTCGGGCCGCTGTCCGCCGTCGAGCGCGAGCGTCTGGCGCGGCGGCTCAGCCCCGAAGAACGCCGCATCCTGCTCGAACACGGTACCGAGCGCCCGTTCTGCGGTGTCCTGCTGCAGCAGAAAGCACCTGGCCATTACGCCTGCCGCCTGTGCGGCCTGCCGCTGTTCCGCGCCGGCGCCAAGTTCGACTCCGGCACCGGCTGGCCGAGCTTCGACACGCCTTGCGATCCCGAGCATATCCGCGAGATCAGTGACGACAGCCTCGGCGTGCGGCGCACCGAGATCCGCTGTCGCCGCTGCGACGGGCATCTTGGCCACGTCTTTCCCGACGGGCCGCCGCCAACCGGCCTGCGCTACTGTCTGAACTCGGCGGCGCTGGAATTCGTGCCCGACAGCGACACGGCAACTCAGTAGCGCAGCAGCGTCACCAGGGGCGGCGGCGCAGACCAGCGCGCGCGGCCGCCCAGCGCGGCGATCTCCAGCACCACCGCCGCACCGACGATCTCGGCACCGAGATGCTCGACCAGCCGCTGCGCGGCCTGCAGCGTGCCGCCACTGGCCAGCACGTCGTCGACGATCAGCGCACGCGTTCCGGGCACCAGCGCATCGACATGCGCCTCCAGCCGATCGACGCCATACTCCAGCACATAATCGACGCCGACGCGTGCGCCGGGCAGCTTGCCGGCCTTGCGCAACGGCACGAAGCCGGCGCCCAGCGCATGTGCCAGCGCACCGCCCAGCGCAAAACCGCGCGCCTCGATGCCGCAGACCACGCCGACGCCTTCGCCGCGCCAGGGTGCCGCCAGCGCACCGATGCACAGACCCAACGCGCGAGCGTCCGCCAGCAGCGGCGCGAGGTCCTTGAACAGCACCCCCGGCTTGGGGAAGTCGGGCACGTCGCGGACGTAGGCGGTCAGCTCATGCATCGACGACTTCCCGGTGCGGACAGGCCGCGGCAGATCCGCTCCGATGCGGGCGATCGGCATCGGCGGCACTCACGCCTCTGCGCGCCGACGCCGACTCGCGGGTCCGCTCTGCGACGGCTTCAGCCACGTTCGCGTTCGGTTTCGGCCGCGGCTCGCCATTCGATCACCGCCGGCAGCGCGGTGATCGCCTCGACATAGGCCTGCGCCTCGGCCGTCAGCGCGACGCCGTAAACGACGAAGCGCAGCGCCACTGGCGCATACATCGCGTCCGCCAGGCCGAATCCGCCGAACAGGAATGGGCCGCTCGCGCCAAAGCGCGCACGCGCATCGCGCCACAGCTGCTGCACGCGGGCGATGTCGCGCGCCGCCTCGGGACCCGGTATCGCCGGCGCACCGCGACGCTTCAGATTCAGAGGCAGTTCGCGGCGCAGCGCAGCGAAGCCGGCGTGCATCTCGGCGGCAATCGCGCGCGCATGCGCGCGCGGCGCCCGTTCGCGCGGCCAACCACGGCCATCGAGAAAGGTCTCGTTGATGTATTCGAGTATCGCCAGCGATTCCCACACTGCAACGCCATCATGCAGCAGTGCCGGCACCTTGCCGGTCGGCGAGAACTCGCCGATGCGGGCACGAAACTCGGGCGTGTCCAGCGGCAGACGCAGCTCCTCGAAATCGACGCCGAACGCGCGCAGCGCGAGCCATGGCCGCAACGACCACGAGGACAGATTCTTGTCGCCGATCACCAGCGTGGGCATCGTCATCGTCGGTCTCCTTAGGCGATAGGCAGGCAGCGCGCGGGCGCGGTCGGCGCAGGCTAGCAGATCGCCAAGCGTGGCCGCTCAGGCCGCGGCGACGGCATCGGTGTCGACGCGAAAGTGCGCGCCGATACTGCGGCGGCGCGCGCGCATCGCGGCCAGCATCGTCGCCGTCAGCGCCAGCACGTCACGCCCGCTGGACGCGGTCGGTACCTCCGCGGCGAGCTGCGCCAGCGCGGCTTCGGCGCGTGCCAGGCCATCGTCGCTGCGTTGCACTGCGGCGTCACGCCAGAGCAGATCGCCAAGGCGCGCGCGCTGCGCAGCGGACAGCGGCTGCCAGCGTCGCTGCACCGGCAGCGCCGCACCCGGCTCGGGCAGCGAACGCGACGCCAGCGCCGCGCCCAGCGCACGGCCGAGCGCCAGGCCTTCGAGCAGCGAGTTGCTGGCCAGCCGGTTGGCACCATGCACGCCGCTGCAGGCGGCCTCACCGACCGCGTACAGCCCCGGCAGCGACGTCGCACAGGCGGCGTCGGTACGCACGCCGCCCATGCAGTAATGCGCCGCCGGCACCACCGGGACCGGCTGCGTGCGCGGGTCGAGGCCGCGCGCCATACAGGCGGCAAATACGGTCGGAAAACGCTGCGGGAAGCTGGCGCCGACCGCTTCGCAGGCATCGAGCCAGGCGCCGCCGCGCTGCGTCTCGCACCACACCGCGCGCGCCACCACGTCGCGCGGCGCCAGTTCCGCCTCGGCATGCAGGACCGGCATGAACCGCTTGCCACGCGCGTCGAGCAACACCGCACCGGCGCCGCGCAGGGCCTCGGTCAGCAACGGCAGCTGGCCATGCGCGTCGGCGCCCGGGGCCAGCGCGGTGGGATGGAACTGCACGAACTCGAGATCGGCGAGTGCCGCGCCGGCCGCCAGTGCCAGCGCGATGCCGCTGCCGTCGCTACCGGGCGGGTTGGTGGTATGGCGATACAGACCGGCGTAGCCGCCGCTCGCCAGAACGACGGCGCGGGCGCGCCACAGCTCGCTGCCGTCAGGCCCCTGCACCCAGGCGCCGATGACACGCCCGGCGGCGTCGCGTGCCAGTGCAAACGCGGTGCGCCCAAGCGCGAGGGTCAGATCGGAACGCGCTGTGGCGGCAACCGCCAATGCACGCATCACCTCGGCGCCGGTGGCATCGCCTTGCGCGTGCACGATGCGGGCACGGCGATGCGCGGCTTCACGGCCCAGGGTCAACACTTCGCCGGCACGATCAAAGCGCGCCCCCAGCGTCTGCAGCCAATCGATCGCCGCCGGCGCGGCGGCGGTCAGTTGCGCCACGGCCAGCGGATCATTCAAGCCCGCCCCGGCCGTCAGCGTGTCTTCGGCGTGCAGCTGCGGGCTGTCGTCGGCGGCCATCGCGGCGGCGATGCCGCCCTGCGCCCAGCGGCTGGCGCCATCGCCCGCGGCTGTCGCGCCTGGCGTCAGCACCGCCACTCGCCGCGGCGCCGCGGCCAGCGCGGTGGCCAGTCCGGCGGCACCGGAGCCGATCACCAGTACGTCAAACAGCGAATCGTTCTTCATCAGGTCGAGCCCATGCCGTTGTCGACCGCAGCCGCGGCGCTCAGCGCACCGCCAGCATGCGCTCCACCGCGCGCCGCGCGCCGTCGGCCACCGCCGCATCGACCTCGACCGGGTGCTGCAGGAACTGCAGCGCATCACGGATCCCGGTCAGAGTGATGCGCTTCATGTGCGGACACAGATTGCACGGTTGCACGAACTGGATGTCGGGGAACTGCACGGTGACGTTGGCGCTCATCGAGCACTCGGTGATCAGCGCCACCCGCGCCGGCCGTGCGCGATCGAGGTGCTCGACCATGCCATGCGTCGAACCGACGAAGTCGGCCTCGGCGAGCACGTCCGGCGGGCACTCGGGATGGGCGATCACGTGCAGGCCGGGCTGCTCGGCGCGCAGGCCGCGCAGTTGCGCGCCGCTGAAACGCTCATGCACCTCGCAGGCGCCCTGCCAGAGCACGATCTCGACCGCGGTCTGCGTCGCCACGTAGCGACCCAGATACCGGTCCGGCAGAAAGATCACCTTGGGCACGCCCAGCGATTCGACCACCGGCACCGCATTGCCCGAGGTGCAGCAGATGTCCGACTCCGCCTTCACCGCGGCCGAGGTGTTGACGTAGGTCACCACCGGCACGCCGGGATGCTGGCGGCGCAGCGCGCGCACGTCGGCGACGGTGATCGATTCGGCCAGCGAACAGCCGGCCCGCGGGTCCGGGATCAGCACCGTGCGCGAAGGGTTGAGCACCTTGGCCGTCTCGGCCATGAAGTGCACGCCGCACACCACCAACACTTCGGCCTCGGCACGCGCGGCTTCGCGCGCCAGCGCCAGCGAATCGCCGGTGATGTCGGCGACACCGTGGAAAATGGCCGGCGTCATGTAGTTATGGGCGAGGATCAGCGCCTGGCGCTCGACCTTGAGACGACGGATGGCCTCGATCAACGGGCGCTCCGCCTCCCATTCGAGATCGGGGATCACCGCGCGGGTGCGTGCGCGCAGCGCATCAAGCGAGAGGGGCAAAGCGACGGCCGCCATGGTTATACTCTTTATGAGTAATAAGTTGCCGGCAAATGCTAATACCGAGCAAAACGAGGCACAAGCGGAAAAAGGTGAAAGCCGCAGGAGTGGTTCAGGTCGGCAGGGGATCGAAGCCGCTGACCGCAACCGGTGCGGTCTCAGGGTCAACCGGCGGCAGGGTGTCGGTGACGATGCGCGTCGCTTCTTCGACGGCCGAATCAGGCACCATCACCGTGACCAGGTCGCGCGCGGGCAGCAGACCAATGCCGCCGGTCAGGTAGGCGCCGCTGACAAAGGCCGGGATGCCCGCGGCCTCCAACGCGTCCTTGACGAGTTGGGCATCGACCAGCGATTCGGCGTGATAGACGGTACGCACGTGGCGACGCTAGCCCCATGCGGCG
>DATLSL010000170.1:0-6556 GCA_035534135.1 Rhodanobacteraceae bacterium
ATTACGACGTGCCGTATCCGGCCGATCCCGACATCGTGTTCGGCACCGGACTGGGCGGTCGCGTCTCGCGCTGGGACGCGCGCACCGGCCAGGTCGAGAACGTCTCGCCGTGGCCGGTGATGAGCTACGGCAAGCGCCCAACCGGCGTGAAGTACCGCTACACCTGGATCACGCCGCTGGTGATCAGCCAGCAGGCGCCGTATCCGATCTATCTCGGTGCGCAGGTGCTGTTCCGCTCGGTTGATCAGGGCCGGCACTGGTCGGTGATCAGCCCCGATCTCACCGGCGCGGTCGCGGGCAGCAAGGATTGCGAGCACACGGTGGATCTGGCTCACGCCAAGGCCTGCGGCTACGGCGTGATCTACAGCATCGGATTGGCGCCGTCTGCTCCGCAGACGATCTGGATCGGCACCGACGATGGCCTGGTGCAGGTCACGCACGACGGCGGCCGGCACTGGAGCAACGTCACGCCTCGGGGCGTGCCGCAGTGGGCGCGCATCGACAGCGTGGACGTGTCCGCGACCGATCCGGACACGGCCTACATCGCGGTCGACAACCATCGCAACGACGATTTCCGGCCGTACGCGTTTCGCACGCACGATGGCGGCAAGACCTGGCAGGCGATCGACGGCGGTCTGCCGCGCGATCACTACGTCGCCGTGGTGCGTGCCGATCCGGTCAAGCCCGGACTGCTGTATGCCGGCACCGACACCGGCGTGTATGTGAGCTTCGACGACGGCGGTGCCTGGCAGCCGCTGCAGCTCAACCTGCCGACCGCCTGGGTGCGCGATCTGCTGGTGCACGGCAACGACCTGATCGCCGGCACCCAGGGCCGCGCGATCTGGGTGCTGGACGACGTCACGCCGCTGCGCGAAGTGACGGCCGGCATCGCCGATCAGCCGCTGCACCTGTTCGCGCCGGCTGCCGCGGTGCGCGTGCACGCCGACAACAACAAGGACACGCCATTGCCGCCGGAAACCCCGGTCGGCCAGAATCCGCCGGCGCGTGCGCCGATCGACTACTGGCTGGGGGCCAACGCGCAGGGCACGGTGACGCTGACGATCCGCGACGCCGCCGGCCACGTGGTGCGGCGCTTCAGCAGTGCCGACACGCCGCGTCCGCTCAACGCCGAACGCTACTTCGCCGCCGGCTGGATCAAGCCGGCGCCGGTGCTGGCGGCAACGCCGGGCATGCACCGTTTCGTCTGGGATCTGCGCGAGCCGCGACCGCTGGCGATCCGCTACGGCTACAGCATCGCCGCGGTCTGGGGCGAGAACACCCCGGTCCTGCCGCGCGGGCCGTTCGTGCTGCCCGGCCGCTACAGCGTCGAACTGAGCGCCGACGGGCGGACGCAGCGCGTGCCGCTGACGGTGACCGAGGATCCGCGGGTGACAGCGTCGCCGGCCGACCTCGCGCAGCTGCTGGACTTCCAGCACGCCGTGCAGGCAAGCCTGGCGCAGGCCTATGTCGGCACCGGTCAGGTGCAGGCGGTCGCGGCGCAGCTGGCGACTTTGCAGACACGTCCGGCGATCAAGGCGCCGTTGCGGGCGTCGATCACTGCGCTGACGGCACAGCTGCAGCCCGCCGGCGCCGACACGGCCGGGATCGGTGCTTTCGAACATGCCAGCAGCGAACTGGCCGCCCTGGCGACCGACGCCGGTTACGCCGATGCCGCACCGACCGCGGCGCAGCGGCAGGTGTTGAGCGCAGCCGCGACCCGCGTGAATGCGGCGCAGCGGCGCTGGCAGACGCTGCAGGCCGGACCGCTGGCCGCGCTCAACGCACGCCTGGCGAAGGCCGGGCTGGCCGCGATTCGCATCCCCAGCCCCGACCACGTGCAGGTGCAGCCGGTGCCGGAGGGCCAGGACCGGCCCTGATGGCACAGCGCTCGTGGCGCCGGATCAGTCCGGCGCCCAGCGCGATGCGCCAGGATCGCGCCGCCAGCGCGTCGCGCCCTGCGCCACGCCGTCGCGGCCGTAGCGGCGTTCGCACAGGCCGCAAGCGCCATCCGCGCGCACCCAGACCAGGCTGCAGGCGCGGGTGCCGTAATCGGCGCCGCGAATGAAGATCGGCGCCAGCAGACGTTCGCGTTCGATGCCTGCGCCGGTGTCCGGCAGCACAGCGTCGGGGGGCTGCGCGGTGTCGGCCAGCAGATCGAGCAGGGTGTCGTCGTCGCCGTCGGCGAGTCGCGCCGCGACACCCTCGCGCAGTCGCTCGGTCTTGGGCCAGCGTGCGTCCCACGGGCCGTTGCTCATCCCATGCAGGCCGGATTCGAGGGGGAACGCGCGTCCGCTGACGCCGTCGACGCCGAACGCGGCCGCGGCATCACCCAACAGCAGGTTGAATGGCGCGTACGCATCATGATCGCGCGCCGCTTGCGCGGCGAATGCCGCGGCGTCGGCGTCGCCCAGAAGATAGTCGCGCACCAGCGCGCCGCGCGAACGTGGCGCTGTTTGCAGCTGCGGCTGGCGGCGGTTGGTGACCACCGCAAAGCGCCCGCCGGCGCGCAGGCCCAGCCAGGCGCCGCCGGCCTGCAGGTCGCGCCCGCCGACGACGCGCGGGTCCTCCGGCCACGGCGCGGCGGCGGCGCTGGGGCGGGCGTGAAACTCGTCGCGATTGCCGAGCAGCAGCAGCGGCCGCTGCGGATCGACGCGAAGCGCGAGCAGCAGCAGACACATGGCGTCAGTGCTCCGCTGCCGCGGCGAGCAGGTGGTAATGCGCGTGCAGCGCGGCGACCGCGGCCTCCAGTGCCGGCTCGCCGCCGCTGTTGTCGAGCACGTCGTCGGCCCGTTGCCGGCGTGCGGCGTCGCTGGCCTGGACGTCGAGTACGCGCTGCGCGGCGTCGGCGTCTTTGCGGTCGCGCTGCATCAGCCGCGCCCGGCGCAGCGCCGCCGGCGCCTCCACCAGCAGCACGCGATCGACCCAGGCGTAGGCCGGCCAGGTTTCAGCCAGCAGCGGAATGTCCAGCAGCACGTAAGGCGCGCGGACTTCGTCCAGGCGGGCCTCGATCCATGCGCGCACGCGCGGATGCACGATGGCTTCGAGCCGGCGCCGTTGCTGCGCATCGGCGAAAACGCGCTGGCGCATCCAGCCGCGATCGAGGCTGCCGTCGGCGGCGATCGAGTCGGCTCCGAAAGCCGCTGCGATTTCTGCCAGCGCCGGCTGGCCCGGCTGCACCACCGCGCGTGCCGCCGCATCGGCATCCAGCACCGGGACACCCAGCGCCGCGAAATGCCGGGCGACCGCGCTCTTGCCGGCTGCGACGCCGCCGGTCATGGCGACCGTGTACGGGCGCGGGCGGGTGGCGGCCATGGCTTCAGTGCACGAACAGGGTCAGGTAGGCGTGCAGCAAGGTGTCGCCGGCGACGAACCAGATCCAGCCGGCGGCCGCGAGATAGGGTCCGAAGGCGATCGGGATGCTGCGATCACGTCCGCGCAGGGCCAGCATCGCGCTGCCGACCACGGCGCCGACCAGCGACGAGATCAGCACGATCGGCAGCAGCGCGCCGGCGCCCATCCAGGCACCCAGCGCGGCCAGCAGCTTGAAGTCGCCGTAGCCCATGCCTTCCTTGCCGGTCAGCAGCTTGAACAGCCAGTACACGCTCCACAGGCTGAGGTAACCGAGCGCCGCGCCGAGGATGGCCTGCGGCGCGCTGATGAAGACGTGCCCCAGCCCCAGCAGCAGACCCAGCCACAGCAGCGGCAGGGTGATCGGATCGGGCAGCAGTTGCGTGCGCAGGTCGATGCCGGTCAGGGCCACCAGCGTCCAGGTCAGTGCCAGCCCGGCCAGCGTCTGCACGCCGGGACCGAAGCGCCAGGCGATCGCCGCGCTCAGCAACGCGGTCGCCAGCTCGACCAGCGGGTACTGGATCGAGATCGGTGCGCGGCAGTGGCGACAGCGGCCGCGCAGCAGCAGCCACGACAGCAGCGGAATGTTGTCGCGGGCGCCCAGCGCATGCCGGCAGCGCGGGCAGTGCGAGGGTTCGCGCACCAGTCCCGGCGGCGCGGCGGACGCGTCTGCGGGCAGACCCAGCACCTCCTGCGCTTCGCTGCGCCAGGCATGCTCGAGGCGCGCCGGCAGGCGCAGGATGACGACGTTGAGAAAGCTGCCGACCAGCAGGCCGAGCACCCCGACGAGGGCGATCAGTTCGGCGGGGGAGAGCAGGGCGATGAAGGACATCGGTCGGCATCCTCAGCGGGACCGCGGTCACAGCGGACTGCAGCAACGGAGCGCCCGCCGTCGCGGCCGGCGAGGGCGGGCGCGGGGCTCGTGCAGCGGCAGGTCAGAACGTGCCGGCCAGCTTGAAGATCGGCAGGTACAGACCGACGACCATGCCGCCGACCATCACGCCGATCACGACCATGATCATCGGCTCGAGCAGGGTGCTCAGGGTGTCGACGGCGTTGTTCACCTCTTCCTCGTAGAACTCGGCGACCTTGAACAGCATCGAGTCCAGCGCGCCGGATTCCTCGCCGATCGCGGTCATCTGCACGACCATGTTGGGGAACAGGCCGGTCTGGCGCATCGCCAGCTGCATCTGGTGGCCGACGGCGATGTCGTCGCGCATCTGCCGGATCGCCTTGGCGTAGACCACGCTGCCGGTGGCGCCGGCCACGGCGTCCATCGCCTCGACCAGCGGCACGCCGGCACGGAAGGTGACGCCGAGGGTGCGGGCGAAGCGCGCGATCGCCGACTGCCGCAGGATGTTGCCGATCACCGGCATTTTCAGCGATAGCCGGTCGACGGTGTGGGCAAAGCTCTCCGAGCGCTTGTAGGCGCTGACGATGAACACGACGCTGCCGACGACGATGATCAGCAGCAGCCACCAGTACGACTGCATGAACTCCGACATGTTGACGATCATCTGGGTGAATGCCGGCAGGTTGGCGCCGGCGTCCTTGAACACCTGCTGGAATACCGGCACCACGAAAATCAGCAGGATCACGCTGACCAGGAGCGCCACCGCGAACACCATCGCGGGATAGAACAGCGCCTTCTTGATCTTCGACTTGATCGCCTCCATGCGCTCCTTGTAGGTGGCAACGGTGTCGAGCACGGTGTCGAGCACGCCGGCGGATTCGCCGGCCTTGACCAGATTGCGGAACAGTTCGTCGAACTGCACCGGATGGCGGGCGAGCGCCTCGTGCAGGGACGAACCGCCCTCGATTGCCTGCTTGACGTCGACCAGCATGTTCTTCATGCGCACGTTGCGCTGGCCGCTGGCGATGATGTCGAAGGACTGCACCATCGGTACGCCGGCCGCCATCATGGTGGCGAGCTGGCGGCTGAAGATGGCGATGTCGCGCGGCTTGATGCTGCTGCCGGCGGAGCCGAACAGCGGCTTGGATTTCTCCTTGACCGTCTGCGGATTCATGCCCTGCTTGCGCAGTTCGGCCTTGACCAGGCTGGCGTTCTTGGCCTGCATCTCGCCGCGCATTTTCTGGCCGCGCCGGTCCAGCGCGATCCACTCATAGGAAGTCAGCTTGCTGACCTCGGCGCGTGTGGCGCCGACGTCCTGCCGGTTCTTGGCGGTGGCGGCGATGGCCATGAGGAATCCCCCTAATCCTTGGTGACGCGGTTGATTTCGGCGAGGCTGGTGACGCCGTTGCGAACCTTCATCATCGCCGAGGCGCGCAGGTCGCGGATGCCGTCCTTGCGTGCCACCTCGGCGATCTTCAGGGCGCTGCCGCCCTCGAGGATGATGCGCTGGATGTCGTCGGTCATCGGCATCACCTGGTAGATGCCGACGCGGCCCTTGTAGCCCTCGGTGCAGCCCGTGCAGCCGACGGCATCGTAGATCGTGGTCTTGCCGGTGCTGATGTCGGCGATTTCGGCATCGCTGAAGCCCTCGGCCTTCAGCGCCGCTGCCGGCAGCAGCAGTGGCTTCTTGCAGTCGTGCAGTCGCCGCGCCAGGCGCTGCGCGATCACCAGCGTCACCGACGAGGTGATGTTGTAGGGCGCGATGCCCATGTTCATCAGGCGCGCGATGGTCTGCGGGGCGTCGTTGGTGTGCAGGGTGGACAGCACCATGTGGCCGGTCTGCGCGGCCTTGATCGCGATCTCGGCGGTCTCGAGGTCGCGGATCTCGCCGACCATGATCACGTCGGGATCCTGGCGCAGGAACGAGCGCAGCGCGGCGGCGAAGGTCATGCCGCGCTTCTCGTTATGCTGTACCTGGTTGATGCCGGCAACGCGGATCTCGACCGGATCCTCGACGGTGGAGATGTTGCGCCCGTCGATGTTGAGGATGTTGAGCGCGGTATACAGCGACACCGTCTTGCCGGAGCCGGTCGGTCCGGTCACCAGCACCATGCCGTAGGGCTTCTCGATGGCGTCGAGGAAGAGCTTCTTCTGGTCTTCCTCATAGCCCAGCTTTTCGATGCCCAGCTTGGCCGCACCGCCATCGAGGATGCGCATCACCACCTTTTCGCCGGCCAGCACCGGCAACGTGCTGACGCGAAAATCCATCGCCTTCGACTTGGAAATCGCCAGCTTCATGCGGCCGTCCTGCGGGATGCGGCGTTCGGCGATGTCGAGGCTGCTCATCACCTTCAG
>DATLSL010000171.1:0-36909 GCA_035534135.1 Rhodanobacteraceae bacterium
TCAGGGTTTCGTAGTTGTCGTAGAACGCCTGATAGATTTCTTCGCGGGTCACCACGACCGACAGCGGCAGGTAGCCGCCCGTCAAGCCTTTGGACAACAGCATGAAATCCGGCGTGATATCCGCCTGCTCGCAGGCGAACAGCGTGCCGGTGCGGCCGAAGCCGACCGCGATCTCGTCGACGATCAGATGCACGCGAAACGCGTCGCAGAGCGCGCGCAGACCGGTGAGGTAGCTCGCGTCGTACATGCGCATGCCGCCCGCGCATTGCACCAGCGGCTCGACGATCACCGCGCAGGTCTGCGCGGCATGGCGCTCGAGCAGGGTACGCAGCTCGCCGAGGCGGCGTGCCGCGACCTCCGCAACGGACTCGCCGGGCAGGCGCTGGTACGCATCGGGCGAGGGCGCCAGCAGGCGCTCGAACAGCAGCGGCGCATAGGTTTCGCGATACAGGCCGACGTCGCTGACCGCCAGCGCGCCCAGGGTCTCGCCGTGGTAGCCGCCGCTCAACGCGATGAAGCGCGTGCGCTCCCCCTCGCCCTGGTTGCGCCAGTAGTGGAAGCTCATCTTCAGCGCTACCTCGACCGCGGCCGAGCCGTTGTCGGCGAGGAACACGCGTTCGAGTCCGGCCGGCGCGATCTGCAGCAGGCGTTCGGCCAGTTCGATCGCAGGCGCGTGGGTGAAGCCGGCAAAGATCACGTGTTCGAGGCGGTCAAGCTGGTCCTTGAGCGCGCCGGCGATGCGCGGGTTGGCGTGGCCGAACAGGTTGGTCCACCACGAGCTGATCGCATCGAGGTAGCGGCGGCCGTCGCTGCCGATCAGCCACGCGCCCTCGCCGCGCGCGATCGGGATCATCGGTACGCGCGGGTGATCGTGCATCTGCGTGCAGGGATGCCAGAGCACGGCGAGATCACGCGCGGCCAGCGCGGCGGTGGAGTCGTCCATCCGCCTATCATCCGCGCGCCATGCCCTGCGGCTCAAGCGCCGCTGGCGGATGCTCGGACGGCTACAATCGCGCGCATGCCCCGCCTGCCGCGCATCCTCGCCACGCATTCCGCCGATTCCACGCCGTTTCTGCGCGTCGAGCGCGTGGACCTGGAGTTCTCCAACGGCGAACGCCGTACCTTCGAGCGCCTGATGCCCTCCGGCCTCGGCGCCGTGATCATCGTGCCGATGCTGGACGCCGACACCGTGCTGCTGGTGCGCGAGTATGCGGTCGGCGTCGAGCGCTACGAACTCGGCCTGCCCAAGGGCCGCCTGGATCGCGACGAGACCGTCGAGCAGGGCGCCAACCGCGAGCTCAAGGAAGAGATCGGTCATGGCGCGCGCCACCTGCGCATTCTCACCACGTTGTCGCTGTCGCCGGCTTACATGACGCACATGACCCACGTGGTGCTGGCCGAGGAGCTCTATCCCGAACGCCTGCCCGGCGACGAGCCGGAGGAACTCGAAGTGGTGCCGTGGAGGCTGTCCGAGCTGCACACGCTGCTGGCGCGCGAGGACGTCAGCGAAGGCCGTTCGATCGCCGCGCTGTTCATCGCCCGCGAACATCTGGCCGGACGGCTGCGGCCGCGATGAGCGGGCTGCCCGCGCTGGCGCGCGCCGTGGCTGACCTCGTGCGGCGCGCGGGCGAGGCGATCATGGCGGTGTACGCCGGCGCTTTCGCGGTCGAGCTCAAGGACGACGCCTCGCCGCTGACCGCGGCCGATCTCGCCGCACATCGCATCCTTGTCGCCGGCCTGGTCGCGCTGGCGCCGCCGTGGCCGGTGCTGTCGGAGGAGTCCGCCGACGTGCCCTGGAACGAACGCCAGCGATGGTCGCGCTACTGGCTGGTCGATCCGCTGGACGGCACCCGCGAGTTCGTCAAGCGCAACGGCGAGTTCACCGTCAACGTGGCGTTGATCGACGGCCACCGGCCCATCCTCGGCGTGGTACTGGCGCCGGTCAGTGGCGAGCTGGCGCTGGCCTGGCAGGGCGGCGGTGCCTGGCGCGAGGCAGGACCGGGCGCGACACCGCAGCGACTGCACAGCCGCGCGCTGCCGGAGCGGCCGATGGTGGCCGGCAGCCGCTCGCACGCCTCGCCCGCGGAACAGGCGTTGCTGGCCCTGCTCGGGCCGCATGAGGCGCTGGCGCTGGGCTCGTCGCTGAAGTTCCTGCGCCTGGCCGCCGGCGCGGCCGATCTCTACATCCGCCTCGGCCCGACCTCGGAATGGGACACCGCTGCCGCGCAGTGCGTACTCGAGCAGGCGGGCGGCGCGGTGCTCGGCCTCGGCGGCGCGCCGTTGGCCTACAACACGAAAGAGTCCTTGCTCAACCCGCACTTCGTCGCCGTCGGCGACCCCGCGCAGGATTGGCGCACAAAGCTCGGGTTGGTCTCCTGACGGAGGGTCTGAACGCGTCCATCCCGGACGTGTCAGACGCGCCAAGTCCGGCGCGTGTCCGGACTCGGCGCCGCCGCATCAGGCTGAAGACGCCTGATGCGCGAGCAGCCCATCCATGGGCTGCGCACCGCCTGCCTTGATCTGGGTTTCCTGAGACACTTCCCGCATGACCGATACGCCGCGCTACGACACTGCCGCCCTGCTCGCGATCATGGTCCGCCTGCGCGATCCCGAAGGCGGTTGTCCCTGGGACGTGCAGCAGGATTTCGATTCGATCGCCCGCTACACGCTGGAGGAAGCCTACGAAGTCGTCGATGCCATCGAGCGGCGCGACTTTGTCGATCTGCGCGACGAGCTGGGCGACCTGCTGCTGCAGGTGGTGTTTCATGCGCGCATGGCCGAGGAGGCGGGGCTTTTCGCCTACGCCGACGTGGTGCAGGCCATCGGCGACAAGCTGGTGCGCCGGCATCCGCACGTGTTCGGCGCTGCGCGCTATGCCGACGTCGAAGAGCAGACCCGTGCCTGGGACGCGATCAAGGCGGAAGAGCGCCGTGCCCGCGGCGAGGTGGCGACGGAAAGCGTGCTCGACGGCGTCGCCCGCGGCCACTCCGAATGGCAGCGCGCACTGAAACTGCAGCAGCGCGCCGCCAGCGTCGGCTTCGACTGGCCCGGCCCCGCGCCGGTGCTGGACAAGCTTGACGAGGAAGTCGCCGAACTGCGCGCCGAGTTCGCCGACGCCGATGCCGCGACGCACAGTGTCGAGCGTATCGAGGACGAGCTGGGCGACCTGCTGTTCGTCGCCGCCAATCTGGCCCGCCATGCCGGCATCGATCCGGCGCGCGCGCTGCGCCACGCCAACACCAAGTTCGAGCGCCGCTTCCGCGCCATGGAGCGCATCGCCCGCGAGCGCGGCCTTGATCTCGCCGTGTTGGCGCTGGCCGAGCAGGACCGGCTGTGGGACGCAGCGAAGGCGGAGGAGAAGGCCGCAGAGATGCGGTCACGCGCCGGACTTGCCTGAGGCGTCCAGAGCGTCCGCTGACGAATGCGCGGGGCTCGCTGCCGTGACGCCGCTCGTTGTGCGGGCATCAGGCCCATCAATCGCAGGAGTCGCCCAGCGATCCGATCCCGCGCATTCCTGACGCGGGGCGAGCCGCATTGCCGTGTGCGCGCAGTCGCATTTTCCCGACCTGATTGTGACGGATCGTCAATCGGCGATGCAGCCGTCAGCGCGGGGACCGATTCGGCAGTGAAGTGGATGCCGGCGCGAAGGCGCCAGCACCTTCAACAGGCTTGCCCGGGAGGGCCGTGCGATGGAACGACTGCGCCAGGATTGTTCGCGATTGACCGATCGCTATCTGCTTGCCCAGGCTGTGGTCCTGCTGGCGTTCGGCATGCCGGTCCTGGCCTGCCGTTTTGCCCACAATGGCCATGCCTTGATCCTGAGCGCCGTGATGCTGATGGCCCTGGTTGCCAACACGCTGCTGGCACGGCGAGCCTGGCAGCGACTGACCACGGCCTGGGCGCACGGTGAGGCGGATCACTACCTGGCGAGTGTTCGCGGGCGACCGCGCCAGTGACCGTTTGCAGCGGGCATCCGGCACCTGCGAATCTCGAGTAGCGCGGCGTCGGCAGGCGCGGGCGGCCCTTGCCCCCGTGACGACGCCTGTCCCTGACGCAACCAAACGCCCCCGCGCCGCATCCAAATCGGCAACTATCGCGAAAGGTTCGCGAAGGAGGCCGTATGGATCAGCTGGTTCCTGTGCTCGCAGTGGGGCTGAGTCTGGGGATGCCCGTCATCATCGTGGTCGCCGGGCTGATCTACAGCTATCGGCGGGCGAAGCTGCGTCAGCAATTGCTGCTGAAACTGGTCGAATCGGGCCAGCCGATCCCGGCCGAACTGCTGCAGCCGAACTCGACGCCGCGCTCGCCGCTGCGCGCGGCGATCGTCTGGGCCGCGGTCGGTCTGGGTCTGATCGTCTTTGGTGCCATGATCGATCAACGCCCGATTCTGGCGGCGGGCTTCATTCCGCTGCTGGTCGGCCTCGGATTGCTGCTCGTGCACCGGATCGAAAGCCGGCGTGAGGCGCCGCGCACGGACGCCGGCACGCCGGAACGGCTGCCCTGACGACATCGGCCTTGCGCGGCGGAGGATCGCGGATGGATGCGGACGCTGGCGCCGAGGCGCTGCTGGTCCGGCAGGCCGTGGCCGGCGACCGCCAGGCCTACGGCGAGCTGGTGCGTCGGCATCAGGGCCGCGTGCGGGCGCTGTTGCGCCGGCTGTGCCGGGAGGATGCGGCGCTCGCGGACGATCTGGCGCAGGATGCGTTTGTCCAGGCTTGGCGCAGGCTGGAACACTTTCGCGGTGAAGCGGCCTTCGGAACCTGGCTCTATCGCATCGCCTACAACACGTTCCTGATGCACGTGCGGCACCCGTCCGTCCGCTCCACGCAGGCGCTCGACCAGCGCTGGAGCGGTGATGACGCAGGCCCGATCGCGGAGTCCGCCGGGACGGACCTGGTCGCGCAGGGCGAGGTACGGCGCGCGCTGGCCTGCCTGAGCGAGCCGGAGCGCGTCGTCATCGTGCATTGCTATTACCTCGACCTCAGCCACAGCGAGGCCGCCTTCGTCATCGGCTGCCCGCTGGGTACACTGAAATCGCACCTCGCGCGGGCCCTGCAGAAATTGCGCAGGCGGCTGGGTGAGGACATCCCGGTGAGGATCTGACATGAACGGTCACTGGCATTCATCCCATGATTCTTCCGACCTGCCGGACGGTGCCGCGCGCGTCGAGGCCCTGTTACGCGCGGATGCGCGCCGCGGCCCACAGCTCGCGGATGCCGGCTTCAGCGAGCGCGTCACCGCGCACATTCCGCCGCGCCGCACCGCGGCGCCCTGGGTCCGGACCCTGCCCGTGCTGGGCATGTTCGCGGCGATCGCCGTCGCCCTCGTCGCCTCCGGGTTCCGGCTGCCTGGGCTTGCCGGTCTGGCATGGCCTCGGGATCTGCCGCTGCTGGTGCAGGCGCTGTGGCCCTGCCTGGTGCTCTGCGGCGCACTGACGATCGGCGCGATCCTGACCTTCGGCGAGGATGGCTGGCCGGAGTTTTCCGACTTCGCGCGGCACCGCCACATCCGCGATTGAGCGGCGTCACCCGCCACCCGATCTTTCATTCACGCGACACACGAACCGCCCACCCTCCGATGGAGCCCGCCATGCACCGCCTGCTTGCCTGTCTCGCCCTGCTGTTGCTGCCCGCGCTGGCCGCGGCCGGCCCCTGTCCTCACGAGGCCCTGCGCACGCTCGATCTCGACGCCGCGGGCTTGCGCCAGGCGCGGTTCGTGCTGGGTGCGGCCGATCTCAAGGTGATCGGCGTGCCCGGACTGGCCAGGATCGAGGTGCGTGGCCGGGCTTGTGCCTCGGATCCGAAAGTCCTGGCCGGCATGATCCTGGCATCGCAGCGCCAGGGCGATGGGGTGGCCGTGACCGCAAGGATGCCGAACGGCAGCGGCGGCTGGTTTTTCTGGGACACGCGCCGCTTCACGCTGAGCGTGCGGGTTCCGGCGACGCTGGCGCTGGCGGTGGACACCGGCTCGGGCGATGTCGACGCGCAGCAGGTCGCAGCGCTGGACGTGACCTCGGGCTCGGGTGACCTCAGCGCGCACGGCATTGCCGGTGCGGTCGGCCTGCGCCTGGGCTCCGGGGACGCGCAGCTGACCGATATCGGCAGCCTCGACCTGCGCGGCACCGGCTCGGGCGACGTGCACGCCGAGCGCGTGCGCGGCGATGTGCGTGCGGGGCACTCCGGTTCGGGCGATCTCGGCTTCGAGGATGTCGGCGGCAGCATCGATGTGGCCGGCACCGGCTCCGGCGACATCAGCGCGCGCGACGTGCGCGGCAACGTGCATGTCGGCGCCACAGGCTCCGGTGATGTCGTCGTCAGTGGCGTCGCCGGCAACCTGACGGTCGGCGCCACCGGCAGCGGTGATATCCACTACCGCGACGTCAAGGGCGCGGTCAGCGTGCCGCAGCGTGGCGATTGAGCGCCCAACAAAAAGGCGGACCATCCGGGTCCGCCTGCAAATGCAAGCAAGGGGATTTTCTTGTCGGCGGCGAGAGGGGGCCGCCACCCATGACAACGCGCAGTCGGCGCGACGGTTGACGCAGCGCGCCTTCAGCCGCGGCGCAGCAGGGCCAGCGGCGAGGTCGCCAGCACGCGGCGCGTGCCCGCCAGCCCCAGCAGCATTACGCCCAGCGCTGCAGCCAGCGCGGTCAGTGCCAGCGGCAGCAGCGGCGGCACGAAGCCGGGCAGGTCCATCACGCTGCCGGCGATCCACACGCCGGCGCCAGCCGCGCCCAGCGCGGCGGTCAGGCCGGCGATCAGGCCGAGCAGGGCGAACTCCGCCGCGGCCGCCGCGCGCAACTGGGTCGAGGACGCGCCCAGCGTACGCAGCAGCGCGGCTTCGCGGCGGCGCTCGGTGGCGCTGGCCGCCAGCGCCGCGACCAGCACCAGCGCCCCGGCCAGCAGGCTGAAGCCCAGCACCCAGCGCACCGCGGCGGTGACGCGGGCGATGATGCTGCGTACACGGTCGAGCAGGGCGTTGACGTCGATCAGGCTTAGGTTGCTGTAGCTGCGGTTGAAAGCGGCCAGTGCCGGTGCCCGGTTGCGCGGCAGGTACCAGCTGGCCAGCCAGCTGTGCGGCAGTGCGCGGGCGTGCACCGGATCCAGAAGCAGGAAGAAGTTCACCCGGAAGCTGGTCCAGTCGACCTTGCGCAGGCTGGTGACGCGCGCGGTGAAGGTGTCTTCGCCGATGCGAAAGCCCAGGGTGTCGCCCAACTTGACGCCGAAGCGCTGCGCCCAGCCCTGTTCGACCGAGACCTGGGGTTGCGCGGGCTCGGCCGCAAACCAGTGACCCGCGACCAGCGTGTTGGCCGGAGGCAGCGCGGCGCTCCACGACAGCCGCAGCTGCTGTTTGGCCCAGTCGCGCGTGGCGCGGTCGTGGAAATGCACCTGCGCGATCGGCACGCCGTCGATGCTGGCCAGCTTGCCGACCGCCAGTGGCAGCATGTTGATCTGCTGGGCCCCGAGCGGGTGCAGAGCCGCCGTTACCGCGCCGCGTTGGGCGCCCTGGATGTTGAGCGCAAACCAGTTGGGTGTGTTGGCCGGCAGTTCGGTTCGCCAGCGGTCGAGCAATGCCGGCGCGATCACCGCGAGCAGCAGCAGCGCGGTCAGGCCCAGCGCCAGCGCGGTGGCCTGGATCAGGCTGAGCGCGCGCCGTCGCGCCAGCGCAGCCAGCCCCAGCCGCAGCGCCGGATGGGCACCGGGCGCGAGGCCGCGGATCAGCGCCAGCAGCAGCGCCGCCAGCAGGGCCGCGACCACGGCCACGCCGGCCAGACTGGCGGCGAGGATGCCGGCGAGTCGGAATGAGCCGCTTTCGAACCAGGCCAGACCGACCGCGACCAGCACCGGCAGCAGATACAGCGCATCGAGCGCGCGCACGCGTTGCCGTGCGCCGCGCCGGAACACCGCGACCGGCGGGACCTCGGCCAATCGCGCCAGCGGCGGCAGCGCAAAGCCCAGCAACAGGGCGAGGCCGGCGATCGCGGCCGCCAGCGCGGGCAGCAACGGCAGACCGCCCGCGGTGCCGGGCAGCAGTCCGCGTGCCAGCGTCCACGCCGCGCTCGACAGGCCCAGCGCCAGCAGCGCGCCCAGCAGCAGCGCCGGCAGCGCCATGCCCAGCAGGGTGACCAGCACCAGCACGCGCACCTGGCCACGCGGCGCACCCAGCGCGCGCAGCAGGGCGATCTCGTCGGTCTTGCGCCGGGTGTAGCGCTGCGCCGACAGCGCGATGGCCACACCGGCCAGCAGCGCCGACAGCAGCGCCGACAGACGCAGGAAGGCGCCGGCGCGGTCAAAGGCGATGCGCAATCGCTGCTGCGTGCGCTCGGGCGTGATCAGCTCGGCGTCCGGCGGCCGATGGGCTTTCAGCCAGACGACAAATTCATCGACGCTGGCCGCAGGTCCCGCCACCAGCAGGCGATGCTGCGTGCGGCTGCCGACGCCGAGCAGGCCCGCGGCCTTGGCGTCGCCGAGATTCATCAGCGCGCGCGGGGCGATCGCGAACAGCTCGCCGCCGTCCGGCTCACGCACGATCTCGGCGCCGATGGTCAGCTCGCGGCCGCCGATCTGCACGCGATCGCCGACGGTCAGACCCAGCGCCACCAGCGCGCGATGGTCGAGATCGACGCTGCCTGCGGCGGGGCCGCGACCGGCGTAAACGCGCCCGGTGCGATTGGCCAGTTGCAGCGTGCCGCGCAGAGGATAGGCGGCATCGGTGGCGCGAACATCGAGCAGCTGGCTGCGCGTGTTGTTGAAGGCGACCGAAGGAAACGTGCTGCTGCGGTTGATCGTGAGCGCGAGGCGCCGCGCTTCGGCCGTGACCGCCGGCGGCAGCGGGTTGTTGTCGCTGATCCCGGCGTCGCCGCCGATCAGCTCGGCGGCGCTGGCCAGCAGCGCCGCCTCGACGCGCGCGGCCAGCGTCGCCACCGCGCCCAGCGCGGCGACCGCCAGCAGCAGTGCCGCGGCCAGCGTGCGCAGCTCGGGCAGGCGCCACTCGCGGCGCAGGGTGCGCAGACCCAAGCGCAGCGTGTTCATGCGCGCGCGCCGTCGGTCAGCCGTCCGTCGACCAGCTCCAGCGTGCGTCCGCAGCGCTCGGCCAGCGCCAGATCGTGGGTCACCAGCACCAGCGTGGTGGCGTGCGCGCGGTTGAGCGCGAACAGCAGCTCGGCAACGCCGGCGCCGGTGCGACGATCCAGATTGCCGGTGGGCTCGTCGGCGAACAGCAGCCGCGGCCGGTGCACGAAGGCGCGCGCCAGCGCCACGCGCTGCTGCTCGCCGCCGGAAAGCTGGTACGGGTAGTGACCGCCGCGCGCGCCGAGGCCCACAGCCTGCAGCGCCTCGCGCGCACGCGTGCGCGCCGCGGGCTCGCCCTCGAGCTCCAGCGGCAGCATCACGTTTTCCAGCGCGGTCAGCGCCGGCAGCAGATGAAACGACTGGAACACGAAGCCGACCAGGCGCCGGCGCAGCGCGGCACGGGCTTCCTCGTCCAGCGTTTCCAGCGCGTGGCCGTCGAGGCGGATGCTGCCGCTGCTCGGCAGGTCGAGTCCGGCGAGCAGACCCAGCAGGGTGGTCTTGCCCGAACCCGAAGCACCGACGATGGCGATGCTGGCGCCGACCGCGACCTCGATGTCGATGCCGGCAAGAATGTCGATGCGACCCTCGGGTCCGACCAGCGCCTTGCTAACATCGCGTGCACTGAGCAAGAGAGAATCTGCGGTCATGCGGCGTGTCCTGTTGCTGTTGCTGTTGTTGTGGCTGCCGGTGCTGGCCTGCGCCGCGCCGGCGGCTGCTTCCGTCGCAAGGCCCGTCCTGGTGCTGGGCGATTCGCTGTCCGCCGCGCACAACATCGCCGAACAGGACGGCTGGGTGCATCTGCTCGGCGCGCGTCTTGCCAACATGCGGCCACCGCGCGTGGTGATCAATGCCAGCATCAGTGGCGCGACCACGGCCGATGGCGTCAGCCGCCTGCCCGGATTGCTGAAACGCTATCGCCCGGCGCTGGTGCTGCTGGAACTGGGCGCCAACGACGGTCTGCGCGGCCTGCCGTTGGCCGAGATCCGCGCCAATCTCGAGACCATGATCCGCGACTGCCGCCATGCCGGCGCCAAGGTCGTGCTGCTGGGCATCGAACTGCCGGTCAACTACGGGCCGCCCTATCGCGAGGGTCTGCAGCAGATCTATGCCGATCTTGCGCGCGAGCACCATGCGCCGCTGCTGCCGTTCCTGCTGCAGGGTGTGGCGCTGGACCCGGCCCTGATGCAGGCCGACGGCCTGCATCCGACGGCGGCCGGCGAGCCGCGCGTGCTGGCCAATGTGTGGAAGGTGCTGGTGCCGACGTTGAAAACCCTCTGACGCCGCATGGCCTGCATCTCTTCACGGCAGAATCACCCGGCCCTGGGTTCAATCTTCACATTGGTGAAATGACCCGGAGCAGCCCGATGAACGCACGCGACGAACAGGCAGGCTTGATCCTGCTGATCGAGGACAACCGCAGCATCGCCGAGATGGTGGGCGAGTTCCTGGAACGCCGCGGCTATTCGGTGGACTACGCCGCTGACGGCATCACCGGCCTGCATCTGGCGGTGTCCAACAGCTACGACGTGATCGTGCTGGACCTGATGTTGCCGGGCATGGACGGGCTCGACCTGTGCCGCAAACTGCGCCAGGAAGCCAAAAAATCGACCCCGGTCCTGATGCTGACCGCGCGCGACACGCTGGACGACAAGCTGGTCGGCCTCGACGCCGGCGCCGACGATTATCTGATCAAACCCTTCGAGATCCGCGAGCTCGAGGCGCGGGTCAAGGCCCTGATCCGTCGCGATCGCCGCCAGGTTTCGGCCGAGGTGCTGAAGGTGGGTGATCTGGTGCTGGACACCGCGACCCTGCGCCTGACCCGTGCCGGGCAGGACCTGCAGATTTCACCGATCGGCCTCAAGCTGCTGACGATCCTGATGCGCGAATCCCCGCGCGTGGTCAGCCGGCGCGACATCGAGCGCGAAATCTGGGGTGACCTGTTGCCGGACTCCGACACCCTGCGCAGCCACCTCTACAACCTGCGCAAGGTGATCGACAAACCGTTCCAGAAATCTCTGCTGCACACCATCCACAGCGCGGGCTATCGTCTGGCCGATCTCGACAGCGAGGTGTCCGGCGCCGCCCAGCAGGTTGGCTGACCGCGGCAGGAGATCATCGCCGGGCCTGCATCCGCGACGCGCGCCGATCGCGTAGATTGCCGATACTCGCGTCTTTCGCGCGCCGCGCGGCCGGTTGTCTTGAGCGTACCCGCCGCATGCAAGCGGGTTGTACCTGTCCACCATGAGGCTCCGATGCGTCGTCCCGCCGGCATCCGCCGCAAGCTCTGGGTCGTGTTCGTGATGCAGCTGGTGGCGATCAGCTTCGCCACCGTGCTCAGCGTGTACGGCGCCGCGACCATCCTCGAGGACGTGCTGATCAAGCAGGCGCTGAAGGAGGAGGCCGCGCACTTCTGGGCCTACCGCGCCGCCGATCCCTCGGCGCAGCTGCCCAACACCGCCAACATGCGTGGCTACCTGCTGCCGCCCGGCGGCGCGCGCGCAGCGCTGCCGCCGATTCTGCGCACGCTGGCGCCCGGTTACCACCGCCTGGGCAGTTCCGGGCACGAAGACCTGGTCTTCGTCACCGACGCCGCACCCGGCCAGCTGTATCTGGTGTTCAAGCAGGAACAGGTCGACCGGCTGGCCTTTCTGTTCGGCTTCGTACCGCTGTCGGTGGTGCTACTGATCATTTACATCACCCACTATCTGACCTACCGGGCGTCGCGACGCGCGCTGTCGCCGGTGATCGGACTGGCCAGCGTGGTACGGCGCTGGGATCCCAAGCATCCCGACCTCGTCGCGCTGGAGCCGGCCAACCTGCCACCCAACAGCGACGGCGACGTCGAGGTGCTGGCGCGCGCGCTACACGGCTTTGCCAGCCGCATCGAGTCGTTCATCGAGCGTGAGCGCAACTTCACCCGCGATGCCAGCCACGAACTGCGTACGCCGTTGACCGTGGTCAAGGTTGCCGCCGGCGTGCTCGAGGAAGAGCCCGCGCTGTCACCGTTCGGCCAGCGCTCGGTGCATCGCATCCGCCGTGCCGCGCGCGACATGGAAGCTCTGATCGAGTCGTTCCTGATCCTTGCGCGGGAGGACAACACCGGCCTGCCTGAAGAGGACTTCATCGCCAACGAGGTGGTGCGCGATGAGCTGGAGCGCGCGCAGGACCTGGTGATCGGCAAGCCGGTGCAGCTGCTGCTGGAACAACCGCAGCGGTTCGCGCTGCATGCGTCGCCGCGCGTGTTCGCGGTCCTGATCGGCAACCTGATCCGCAACGCCTGCCTGTACACCGAGCGTGGCAGCGTCACCGCCAGCATCGGCGAGGGCACGGTGCGCATCGCCGATACCGGCATCGGCATGAGCGCCGAGGAGCTGGCGCGCGTCGCGCAGCCGTTCTTCCGCGCCGGTCGCAGCCGCTCGGACGGCTACGGCGTCGGGCTGACCATCGTGCGCCGGCTGGCCGACCGCTTCGGCTGGCAGGTCGAGTTCGAGAGCGAACTCAACGTCGGCACCGCGATCACGGTGCGCTTTCCGCATCCGCAGCCGGCCGAGGGCTGAGAACATGCTCTGCGTGCGGCGGATCACTTCAGCGCGGCGGCGTGGGCGGACATGCGGGGCTCGACGCCGGGAAGAGGGCGGCGCGAATCGCGCGCCGGATATAGCCACGGATTTCGCTGCGCCGTGACCCATGGCGCTTGCGCCGGTGCGGGACGCTGGCTAGCGTCGCGATTCGTCTGTTGCCCCCCGGGAGCCCCATGAATCCGACATCCCTGCTGGCCGCGTTCGCGATTGCGGCGGCGCCGCTGCTGGCCGTGGCCGCCGAGGCGCCCGAATCTCGCCGCGGTGCGCATCCGTTCGATGTGCGCGATCTGGTGATGCTGGATCGCGTGTCCGATCCGCAGCTGGCGCCGGATGGTCACGCGGTTGCCTTCAGCGTACGCAGCACCGACTACGCCGCCAACAAGGGTGTCACCTCGGTCTGGGTGCTTGATCTCGTGCAGGCGAACGCGACGCCGGTGAAGCTCGCCATCGGCAGCGATCCGCGCTGGTCGATGGATGGCGCGTCGATCTTCTATCGCGCTGACACCACGGGCCGCAGCCAGGTCTGGCGCCTGCCGGCCGACGGCGGGGAGCCGCTGCAGGTCACCGACTACCCGCTCGACGTGGGTACCTATCGCGTGTCGCCGGACGGCCGCCATCTGGCGCTGTCGATCGAGGTGTTTGCCGATTGCGACACTCTGGCCTGCACCAGGGCGCGGCTGGACACGCATGTGCCGGCCCGGGCCAGCGGCCGTCTTTACGACAAGCTGTTTGTGCGTCACTGGGACCAGTGGGCCGATGGCCGTCGCTCGCAGCTGTTTCTGGCCGCGCTCGGCGCCGACGGCAAGGCATCCGCCGAACCGCGCCGGCTGACGCCCGGCATCGACGGCGACGTGCCCTCGAAGCCCGACGGCAGCGCCGACGAGTACGTCTTCAGTCCGGATGGGCGCACGCTCTACTTCGGTGTGCGCAGCGCCGGTCGCAGCGAGCCGTGGTCGACCAATTTCGACGTCCATGCGGTGGCGCTCGACGGCGACGCCGCGCCGCGCAACCTCACTGCCGGCAACCCGGCCTGGGATGCCTTTCCGCTGCCGTCGCCCGACGGCCGCACGCTGTACTACCTGGCGATGCGGCGCGCGGGTTTCGAGGCCGACCGCTTCGCGATCATGGCGCTGGATCTGGCCAGCGGAACCCACCGTGAGGTCGCTGCGCACTGGGACCGCTCGGCCGGGCCGCTGGCGATCAGCGCCGACGGTCGCACGCTCTATACCGTTACCGACGACGAGGGCCAGCGTCCGCTGTTCGCGATCGATGTGGCGAGCGGTGCAGCGCGCCGCCTGGTCGCCGACGGCACCGTCACCGGTTTCGCGGTCGGCCCGCGCGGGCTGGTCGTCGCGCGCCAGGACTTCACCCATCCGACCGATCTCTACAGCGCCGGTGCCGGCGGAGAAAACCTGACGCCGGTGACGCACTTCAATGCCGAGCGCCTGGCCGGGATGCGCTTTGGCGACGCCGGGTTTTTCACCTTCAGGGGCTGGAACGACGCGCCGGTTCAGGGCTATGTGATCAAGCCGGTCGACTACCAGCCGGGCCGGAAATACCCGGTGGCGTTCCTGATCCACGGCGGCCCGCAGGGCGCTTGGCACAACGACTTTCACTACCGCTGGAATCCGCAGGTGTACGCCGGCGCAGGATTTGCCGTGGTGGCGATCAATTTCCACGGCTCGACCGGCTACGGCCAGGCGTTCACCGACTCGATCTCGGGTGACTGGGGCGGCAAGCCGCTCGAGGACCTCAAGCGCGGCTGGGCTGCCGCGCTGCGGGAGTACCCGTTCCTCGATGCCGATCGAGCTTGCGCCCTGGGTGCCAGCTACGGCGGCTATATGGTGTACTGGATGGCCGGCGTGTGGAATCAGCCGTGGAAGTGCTTTGTCGACCACGACGGCGTGTTCGACAGCCGCTCGATGTACTACGCCACCGACGAGCTGTGGTTCGAGGAGTGGGAACACGGCGGCCCGCAGTACATGCATCCGGCGAGCTACGAGAAATTCAACCCCCTCAACCACGTCGGCGACTGGCGCGTGCCGATGCTGGTGATCCAGGGCGGCCGCGACTACCGCATTCCCGACGCACAGAGCCTGGGTGCATTCACCGCGCTGCAGCGGCGCGGCATCCCCAGCCAGTTGCTGTACTTCCCCGATGAACACCACCACGTGCTCAAGCCGCAGAACAGCGTGATGTGGCACGACACCGTGCTGGCTTGGATCAGGCGCTGGACGGCAACGACGGGCGCAGAGTGAGACCGCGAGGTCGGTGCGGTGCCGCCCCGTGGCGCGGCGCCGCGGCGGCTACAGCCAGTGCGCGCGGCGCAGGGCGACGAACAACCCGCCGCAGATCGAGGCGGTCACCCCGATGATCACCGGGTAGGCCCACGGCGAGTCCAGCTCGGGCATGTGCCGGAAATTCATGCCGTACCAGCTGGCGATCAGGGTCGGCGCGGCCAGCAGCGCGGCCCAGCCGGCCAGGCGCTTGACCACCTCGTTCTGGCGCACGGTCACCAGCGACAGCGATACCGTCATCGCCGCGCCCAGCATTTCGCGCATCGCGTTGACCG
The DNA here is from genome assembly GCA_035534135.1 of Rhodanobacteraceae bacterium. Lineage (GTDB taxonomy): Bacteria > Pseudomonadota > Gammaproteobacteria > Xanthomonadales > Rhodanobacteraceae > Metallibacterium. Next base: position 15,222 of record DATLSL010000171.1, read on the forward strand.
TCTCGTTGAGGCGGCTGACGTGATCGAACACGTCGCGGAAATACACCCGCGTCTCGTCACGCACCAGCGCGGGATACAGCCGCACCAGCTGGCTGAGGATGTCCTGCAGCGGCGCCAAGGCCAGCCGCAGCGTCATCAGCTCGCGCTGCATCTCGTACAGACGGCGGATGCTGTCGCGCTTCCACTGCGCAGCGAAGATGTCGCCTTCCAGTTCACGCAGTTCGGCGCGATAGGCGTCCACGATCGGCATCAGGTTGTCGACGATGAAGTCCAGCACCGCGTACAGCGCATAACTCGGACCCAGGCCCAGCAGCTCGGGCGACTGCTCGGCGCTGCGCCGGGCACCGGCGTAGGACAGCGAGGCGCCGTGGCGAACGCTGACCAGATAGTTCGCGCCCATGAACACATGCGTCTCGCCGAAGGCGATCGCGCCGGCGACCAGCTGCGCGGTCTGCACCACCACGAACAGCGATTCGCCGTAGGCCTCGATCTTCGGCCGCTGATGCGCGTTGTGCGCATCCTCGACCGCCAGGTTGTGCAGGCCGAACTCCTGCTGCAGGGTATCCAGCAGGGTCGCGTCGGGTTCGTGCAGGCCGACCCAGACGAAGCGGTCGCCCGCCGCCAGCACGTCGCTGATGGCGCCGAGATCCTCGATCTCGGCCACGCGCCGACCGCCGCGGTCGTAGGCGACGCAGTTGACCACCATCGGCGCGGACGCACTCATGCGCCGATCATGCCCGCCGCGGCGGGCGCGCTCAATGCCGCCGCCACAGCACTCCGGCCAGCGCCAGATCCAGCGGCAGGCCGAGCAGGATCCAAGGCAGGTTCTGTTGCGGGAACCCGGGCAGGATCTTGGAGAACAGTGCGAAGGCGGCCGCCAGCGCCAGCAGGATCGACAGCCCGCGCGCGAACACGCCGCTGCGCGCAGCGGTGCCGGCCTGTCGCAGTAGCGGCACGATCAGCAGCAACGATGCGGGGTTGAACAGCCACAGGTTTTCGTTGCCCCAGGCGGCGCGGTGCGCGGTCAGGGTCCACAGCGCCAGCATCAGCAGGCCGGCGAGCCCGCCCAGCAGGGCATACAGCCCGCCCGCGATGGCACTGACCCAGCGCAGGGCGCCGCGTTGCGGCCAGCGCAGCGGCACGACGATCAGCGCTGCCCACAGCAGGCCCGTCGCCAGCAGCGGCAGGCGCAGATCGGGCGGCAGCGCCGGTGGCGCCGTGATGCGGTTGGGCGCCAGCAGGCGATCGGAGACCACCAGCGGACGCGCGCCGCCGCCGGCAACCGGCACCTGCACTTCGCGCAGCACCCGCGCCAGCACCATCGGCACGAAGCTCTCGTCCCAGTACGACAGCCGGCGGTCGGCGTAGGGGCCGAGACCGAGGTCCACCAGCAGCATCAGCGCCGGGTCCGGCGCCAGCAGACGATCGGTCTGCATCCGATAGGTGAAGCCGCTGGAGGGCGCCTGCGTCTGCGCATGAATGACGCCGCCGAGCGCGCGGTCGAGCGCGTCGCGCACCTGCGTCGAACAGTTGGCGGTGAAGTAGTTGTAGCGGTAGCGCGCGTGCTGCGGTTGCAGATTCCAGTACAGGAAGTCGCGCAGCGCGGCCGCCTGCGCCGGCGTGAACGCCAGCACCTCCTCGCGCACCGAGCGGCCCTGGGAGATGTACGACGCGATGTCGTCGTCGGCAGGGTCGGAATCCATGCGGTAGACCATGCGGCCGCGTGCGAAGTTGAGATAGAAATCCTTCTGCGCGAAGTCGAAGATGCCGTAGTTGAAGGTGCGCGCCTCGCCGCTGGCGCGATCGCGCAGCAGGATCGCGATGTGGCCGAAGCGCTCCCAGACCGCGGTACCCGGGCCGTAGGTGACCAGCGCCACCTCGAGATCGGCTCCCGGCGCGTCGGCCAGTCCGGCACGGGCGGCGCCGGGCAGCAGGGCGCTCAGCGCCAGCAGGATCGCCAGCAGGGCCGTGCGAGCCGGACGGCGCTCAGGCCGCATCGGGTGCACGCACCTTCAGCCGGATCACGCGGCGGTCGTCGGCGGCGATGACCTCGAAGGCGTAGCCGTCGATGCCGGCACTCTCGCCGGCTTCCGGCAGGTGTCCGATCGCGGCGGTGACCAGGCCGCCGACGGTGTCGGACTCCGCATCCGGGAAATGCGTGCCGAAGCGTTCGTTGAAGTCGTCGATCGGCATCAGCGCGTCCACCAGATGGCTGCCGTCGGGCTGCGACTGCACGCGCGGCGCGGCTTCGGCGTCGTCGTGCTCGTCGGCGATGTCGCCGACGATCTCCTCGAGCACGTCCTCGATGGTGATCAGTCCGGCGACGCCGCCGTACTCGTCCATCACGATCGCCATGTGGTTGCGGGTGAGCTTGAACTCGCCCAGCAGCACGTTCAGCCGCATCGACTCCGGAATCAGCGCCGCCGGCCTCAGCAGGGTGCGGATGACGCAGCCCTCGGCGTTGCCGAAGTAGCGCAGCAGATCCTTGGCCAGCAGGATGCCGAGGATCTCGTCCTTGTCCTCGCCGTGCACCGGAAACCGCGAGTGGCCGGATTCGACCACTTCCGCCAGGATGTCGGCGAACGGCGCGCCGACGGCCAGCATCACCATCTGCATGCGCGGGATCATGGCGTCGGCCACGATCAGCTCGCTGACCTCGATCGCGCCCTCGATCATCGCCAGGGTGTCGCGCGCGAGCAGGCCGTTGTCGTGGGCGGCACGCAACTCGGCGAGCAGCTCCTCGCGATTGCGCGGCTCGCCGGAAAGCATGTGACCCAGACGGCCCCAGAAGGAACGCGCCGGGCCGCTGGTACTCGGGTCCTCGCTCATTGCCGGCGTGGATCGTGTCGGTGGGGTGGAACCTGAAAGTCTAGCCGAATCCGGGTGCACACCGCGCCGTCCGCCGTCATCCGGCATACGGATCGGCGATTCCGAGGCCGGCCAGGATCCGCGTTTCCAGTGCTTCCATGCGCCGCGCCTGGGCCGCGTCTTGATGATCGTGGCCGAGCAGATGCAGCGCGCCGTGGACGGTCAGATGGGCATAGTGGGCGGCCAGCGGCTTGCCCTGTTCGCGCGCCTCGCGCGCCACCACCGGCGCGCAGATCACCACATCGCCCAGCAGCGGCAGGCGCAGTCCGGGCGGCAACTCGGCGGCGAACGCCAGCACGTTGGTGGCGTCGTCGCGGCCGCGGTAGCGGCGGTTGAGCGCACGACCCTCGGCGGCGCCGACGACGCGGATCGCCAGCTCCGCCGCCGCGCGCCGGCGCGCACCGGCCAGCGCCGCCGCTACCCAGCGTCGCAGCGACCGCGCCGCCGGCAGTCCACGGCGGGGCAGGGCGTAGCTGACGTGCACGATGGGGCTGCCGGGACCCGGGACCCGGGACCCGGGACTTGGAGCGCCGGGACCCGGGACCCGGGACCCGGGGCCCGGAAGAGCAGAGTGCGTGGGGTGGCAAGGCATGGCGCGGGCGATTCAGAGCGTCGGATCGGGCTCTTCCCGAGTCCCGAGTTCCGGCTTTTGCTCGGCATTTCCCGAGTCCCGAGTCCCGAGTCCCGAGTCCCGGCCTTTGCTCGGCATTTCCCGGGTCCCGGGTCCCGGGTCCCCGGTCCCGGCTTTTGAGCTGTCGCTCTGCCTTTCCCGGGTCCCGGGTCCCGGGTCCCCGGTCCCGGCTTTTGCGTCCCGGGTCCCGTTCTCCTCGAACGCCTCATACGCCCGCACGATGCGCGCCACCAGCGGATGGCGCACCACGTCGCGCGAGGTGAAGAAGGTGAAGCTGATGCCGTCGACCTCGCGCAGCACCTCGACGGCATGGCGCAATCCCGAGCGCACCTGGCGCGGCAGGTCGGTCTGGGTGACGTCGCCGGTGATCACCGCCATCGCGCCGAAGCCGATGCGGGTCAGGAACATCTTCATCTGCTCGACGGTGGTGTTCTGTGCCTCGTCGAGGATCACGAAGGCGTCGTTGAGGGTGCGCCCGCGCATGTACGCCAGCGGGGCGATCTCGATCACGTTGCGCTCGATCAGCTTGGCCACGCGCTCGAAGCCGAGCATCTCGTACAGCGCGTCGTACAGAGGGCGCAGGTAGGGGTCAACCTTCTGCGTCAGGTCGCCGGGCAGGAAGCCCAGCTTCTCGCCGGCCTCGACCGCCGGGCGCACCAGGATCAGCCGCTGTACGCGGTTCTGCGCCAGCGCCTCGACCGCACTGGCGACCGCCAGGTAGGTCTTGCCGGTGCCGGCGGGGCCGACGCCGAAGCTGATGTCGTGGCGCGCGATCGCGTGCAGATAGCGCGCCTGGGTCGGTCCGCGGCCCTTGATCACGCCGCGCTTGACCCGGATCACCACATCCTGCGCAGCGTCGACGCCGCGCTCGGTGCTGCGCTCGATGCCGGATTCGACCAACTGCAGGTGCACGCGTGCGCCGTCGAGGGCCTCCTGCATGGTGGCGTCGTACAGCGTCCGCAGCACGCGCTCGGCGGCGGCGGCGGCGCGTTCGTCGCCGATCACGCGGAATACCGAACCGCGGTTGGCGATCTCGACGCCCAGGCGCAGCTCGATCTGGCGCAGGTGCTCGTCAAAGGGGCCGCACAGGTTGGCCAGCCGCTCGCCGTCGTCGGGATCGAGCGCAAAATCGCGCTGCATGGAGGCGTCGGTCATCGGCTCGGGTTGCGGACGGGTTCAGGCCGCGACAGCGTCCGCCTGGCGGACGCAGGCGCGCAGTGAATTGGCGCGCGCCTCGGTAATGGTGACGGCGACGAATTGCCCGACCAGGCGCGGGGGGCCGGGGAAATTGACGGCGCGCATGTTCTCGGTGCGTCCGGTCAGTTCGTTCGGGTCTTTCCGGCTCGGTCCCTCGACCAGCAGCGTCTGCACGCTGCCGACCATGGCTTCGCTGTAACGGCGCGCATGGGCGTTGATCGCAGCTTGCAGGCGCGCCAGGCGCTCGCGCTTGACCGCATCGGGTGTGGCGTCGGTGAGGCTGGCAGCGGGGGTACCCGGACGGCGCGAGTAGACGAACGAGTAGCTCTGGTCGAAGCCGATATCGTCGACCAGCTTCAGGGTCTGCCCGAACTCGGCCTCGGTCTCGCCGGGAAAGCCGACGATGAGGTCGGTGCTGATCGCGATGTCCGGCCGCACCGCGCGCAGCTTGCGGATCTTCTGCTTGTACTCCAGCACGGTGTAGCCGCGCTTCATCGCCGCGAGGATGCGGTCGCTGCCGGCCTGAACCGGCAGATGCAGGTAATTGGCCAGCTTGGGCACGTCACGATAGGCCGCGACCAGGCTGTCGCTGAATTCGAGCGGATGCGAGGTGGTGAAGCGGATGCGGCCGATGCCGTCGAGTTCGGCGATCGCGCGGATCAGCAGCGCCAGATCGGCCTCGCCGCCGCCGTGCAAGGGACCGCGCCAGGCGTTGACGTTCTGGCCCAGCAGGTTGACCTCGCGTACGCCCTGTTCGGCGAGGGTGGCGACTTCGGCCAGCACGTCGTCGAACGGCCGGCTGATCTCGGTGCCGCGGGTGTAGGGCACGACGCAGTAGGAACAGTACTTGGAGCAGCCCTCCATGATCGAGACGAATGCGCACGGGCCCTCGGCGCGCGGTTCGGGCAGGCGGTCGAACTTCTCGATCTCGGGGAAGCGGATGTCGACCTGCGGTCGGCCGCTTTCGCGGCGCGCCTCGATCATCGCCGGCAGGCGATGCAGGGTCTGCGGGCCGAACACCAGATCCACGTAAGGCGCACGCTGCACGATTGCCTCGCCCTCCTGGCTGGCGACGCAGCCGCCGACGCCGATCACCAGGTGCGGATTGCGCTGTTTGAGCTGCTTCCAGCGGCCGAGCTGGCTGAACACCTTGTCCTGTGCCTTCTCGCGGATCGAGCAGGTGTTGATCAGGATCACGTCGGCTGCGGCCTCGTCTGCGGTGATCTCGAGGCCGTGCGCGACCCGAAGCACGTCCGCCATCCTGGCGGAGTCGTACTCGTTCATCTGGCAACCGTGGGTCTTGATGAAGAGCTTGCCGGGCATGATCGACGCCTGACTTTCGCTGAACGCGGCAGTTTACGCGCGCCGCTGCCGGCTCGCCAGCCGCGTGACGCGGTCGCTTGGAAGTGCGCGCGGTCCGTAGCAGACTGCCGACCCATGACGGCCCTTTCCTTGACCTGCCGCGGCTTTGCCCTGCTGCTGCTCGCCCTGAGCGGCCTGCTTGTCGCGTGGCCGGGGCATGCCGGCGTGCTGTGGCGCTGTACCGGGACGCACGGCGAAACCGTCTTCAGCACCAGTCGCGGCGGTTACAGCCAATGCCGGCGCATGAGCTATCCTGCCGCGCGCCATACCGAAGCGCACGTGACACCCGCGGGCGGGCCTGTCGCGGCCGCCGGCGCTGGCGGTTCAGTGGCCGCTGCCGCCGCGGCGCAGCCGCTGGTCGCCGAACTGCAGCCCGATCAGGTCACCACGCTGCCGCCGCTGCGCCGGCATGCGCGCATCCTGCGCGGCAGCGTCTATCGCGTCACCCTTGCCGACGGCACCGTCGAGTACACCAACGTGCGGCCGGTGGGCATAACGGTCAAACGCGTGGACATGCTGTTCACCTACATTTCCACCTGCTTCGCCTGCAGTGCGCATTCCAGCATTGACTGGGCGACTACGCCGCTGCGAGTGCATGCTTATGCGCCCGAGATCGCCGCGGCGGCCAGTCGCTACGGCGTTGATCCGGCGCTGCTGCGCGCGGTGATCCACGCCGAAAGCGCCTTCGATCCGCGCGCGGTGTCGGACAAGGGCGCGCAGGGGCTGATGCAGTTGATGCCAGGCACCGCTGCCGACATGGGCGTGCGCGACGCTTTTCTGCCCGGGCAGAATATCGACGGCGGCGCGCGCTATCTCGCCCAACTGCTCAGGGATTTCCACGGCAACGAGCGTCTCGCCACGGCGGCCTACAATGCCGGCGAGGCGGCGGTGCGCAAATACAACGGTGTGCCCCCCTACGATGAAACGCAGCTGTATGTGCAGCGCGTGGCATTGCTGCACCGACGCTATCGGGCGGCCATCGAGCCGGCGCTGGCGCAGGGCGGCTGAGTCAGGGCAACGCCCGATCAGCTGCCGGGTGTCAGCCCCATCGGTTGCGGTGGCCGCTTCGCCAGCAGGGCACGGACGTGAAACGGCACCCCTTCCCGCAGGCCGGACAAGTCGACCTCGCTGCCCGGCGCCAGCGCCGACTCGCGATTGCGCAGGTCGGCGGGATCGAGAATATCGGTTTTGTCGATGCGCAACAGCACGTCGCCGGGGCGCAGCCCCGCCTCTGCGGCAGGCCCCCCCGGATAGACATCGGTGACGATGGCACCGCGCGCCGCCATCGGCAGGCCGCCGCGCGTCAACGCGATCGGCGCGTATTCGGCGCCCAGCCAGCCGCGCACCACGCGGCCGTGGCGGACAATCTGCTCCAGCACCATGCGCGCGGTGCGCGCCGGAATCGCGAAGCTGATGCCTTCGGCGCCGGAGGCGCGGCCGAGCATGGCGGTGTTGATGCCGACCAGCTCGCCCAGCGAGTTGACCAGCGCGCCGCCGGAGTTGCCGGAGTTGATCGCGGCATCGGTCTGGATGAAGTCCTCGTCGGTGGAAAGGCTGAGCTGGCGGCCCAGTGCGCTGACGATGCCCATGGTCACCGTCTGGCCGATGCCCAGCGGATTGCCGATCGCCAGTACCACGTCACCGACGCGTACCGGATGCGGATCCTCGATCGCCACCGCGGGCAGCGGATGGACGTCGATCTTCAGCACCGCCAGATCGGTGTCGCGATCGCTGCCGATCACCGTGGCCTTGGCCACGCGGCCGTCGTAGAGCATCACCTGGATATTGTCGGCGCCGGCGATCACGTGATTGTTGGTCAGCACGTAGCCCTTGCTGCTGACGATCACTCCCGAGCCCAGGTTCTGCACCCGCCGCGGACGCGCCGGGCCGTAGGCCTGGGGGCCCAGCAATTGCTGCAGCAGGGGATCAGAGAATGCGCGCAGCGGCTGTTCGAGCACGGTGCGGTTGGCGTAGATGTTGACCACCGCGGGTGCCGCGCGCGCGACCGCGTCGGCATAGGACGCCGGCGCAGCGATTGCGGCCGGCGTTGTTGCCGGCAGCGGCGCCGCGGCGAAACCGAGGCGCGCACGCAGAGCCGTGCCGGCGCCGGGCCAGATCAGGATCAGCAGCAGCGCCGCGGCCAGTCCTGCCACCGCGGCGCGCAGCGCAAACGCAAGCAGGGGGAGCGGGCGGGGCATGCGTAATGTCGCCGCAGAGGAACAGATCTTGATTGTAAGGGGGGCAAGCCACTCGTTACACTAGGCCGTTTTTTGGGGATGCAGATCCCTTTCCCTGTCGCAATGCCGTTCCGGAGAGCCTGATGGCGAACGAAGGCGTAGACCACGGCCGCCGCCGCTTCCTCACAGCCACCACCGCCGTGATCGGCGGCGTGGGCGTGGTGGCTGCAGCGGTGCCGTTCATCGAATCCTGGGAACCCAGCGCACGCGCACTGTCGGCGGGCGCCCCGGTGACTGCGGACATCAGCAAGATCGAGCTGGGCCAGATGGTGCGCTTTGCGTGGCGCGGGCTGCCGGTGTTCGTGGCCAATCGCACCAAGGAACAGCTGGCCGACCTGCCGTCGCTGGATCCGCGCCTGCGCGATCCGGGCTCGAAGGAGACCAGCCAGCAGCCCCCCTACTGCCAGAATACCTGGCGTTCGATCAAGCCCGAGTGGCTGGTGATGATCGGCATCTGCACCCATCTCGGCTGCGTGCCCGACTACTACGGCAAGATCGAGCCCGAACCCTTCGACGCCCACTGGAAGGGCGGCTACTTCTGCCCCTGCCACAAGTCGCGCTACGACGTCGCCGGCCGCGTCTTCCAGGGCGTGCCCGCACCGCTGAACATGGTGATCCCGCCCTACCACTTCATCGACGATACCCACGTGCGTATCGGCGTCAGTCCGAAAGGAGCCGCGTGATGGCCGCCGCGCCCAATGCCTACAAGCCTGACAACAAGGCCCTCGCCTGGATCGAGGAGCGCTTGCCGATCATCGGCTTCATGCGTTCGGCCACCACCGACTACTACGCGCCGAAGAACTTCAACGTGATGTACTACTTCGGTTCGCTGGCGCTGCTGGTGCTGGTCAACCAGATTGTCACCGGCATCTTCCTGACCATGTACTTCAACCCGAGCGCGGCCGGAGCCTTCGCCTCGGTGCAGTACATCATGCGTGACGTGGAGTGGGGCTGGCTGATCCGCTACATGCACACCACCGGCGCCTCGCTGTTCTTTCTGGTGGTGTATCTGCACATGTTCCGCGCGCTGATGTACGGCTCCTACAAGAAGCCGCGCGAGCTGCTGTGGATCCTCGGCATGTTCGTGTATCTGGCGCTGATGGCCGAGGCCTTCATGGGCTACGTGCTGCCATGGGGGCAGATGTCGTTCTGGGGCGCCAAGGTGATCATCTCGCTGTTCGGCGCGGTGCCGGTGATCGGCAACAAGCTGGTCGAGTGGATCATGGGCGATTACCTGCCTGCCGACGCCACCCTCAACCGCTTTTTCGCCCTGCACGTGATCGCGCTGCCGCTGGTGCTGCTGATGCTGGTGGTGCTGCATCTGTGGGCACTGCACGAGGTCGGCTCCAACAATCCCGACGGCGTCGAGATCAAGGAGCACAAGGATGCCGACGGCAAGCCGCTGGACGGCATTCCGTTCCATCCCTACTACACGGTGAAGGATCTGTTCGGCGTCGGCGCGTTCCTGCTGATCGCCGCCTTCATCATTTTCTACCAGCCGACTTTTTTCGGCCTCTTCCTCGAGCACGACAACTTCGTGCCCGCCAACAATCTGGTGACGCCGGCGGCGATCCACCCGGTGTGGTACTTCATGCCCTTCTACGCGATGTTGCGCGTGATCCCCAGCAAGGGCCTGGGGGTGCTCACGCTGTTCGCGGCGATTGCGGTTCTGTTCTTCATGCCCTGGATCGATCGCGGCAAGGTCAAGTCGTGGCGCTATCGCGGCGCCACCTACAAGATCGCGCTCGGCCTGTTTGCGCTGACCTTCATCTGGCTGGGCAAGATCGGCGGCAGCGAGAGTACCTGGATCGGCGAGACCTACATCGGCCGTGTGCTCACCGGCGTCTATTTCGCCTTCTTCATCTTCCTCTGGGCCTACACCTACTTCGGCTGGGAGAAGACCAAGCCGGTTCCGCTGCGGGTGACCATGCATGACTAAGCCATTTTTCCGTTCCCTGGTCCTCGCGCTGGGTCTGTTGACGGCTACCGCCGCGCTGGCCGAGGAGGGCGGCGCGCTGGACGCCGCGCACACCAACATCCACGACGTCGCCGCGATGCAGCGCGGCGCGCGCACGTTCTTCAATTACTGTGCCGGCTGCCACTCACTCGAGTACATGCGCTACTCGCGCATCGCCCAGGATCTCGACCTGAGCGAGGCGCAGGTGATGACCAACCTCGACATGACCGGGGGCAAGTTCGGCGATCCGGTGATCTCGGCGATGCCCGCGGCCGACGCCACCCAGTGGTTCGGCAAGCCGCCGCCGGACCTGTCGCTGGAGGTCGCCGCCAGGGGGCCGGACTGGGTCTATACCTACCTGAAGTCGTTCTACGTCGACCCGACGCGGCCGACGGGCTGGAACAACACGGTGTTTCCCAACGTGTCGATGCCGTTCCCGCTCTGGGAACTGCAGGGCGTGCAGACGGCGGTGTACGCGCCGGCGGTGCCGGGGCACGATCCGCAGGTCGAAAAGCTGCAAATCAGTCAGCCCGGCGCACTGACTCCCGAGCAGTACGACCGCACCATCCGCGACCTGACCACCTTCCTGCAGTACGTTTCCGAGCCGGCGGCGCTGCAGCGCGAGCGCATTGGCGTGTGGGTGCTGCTGTATCTGGCGGTGTTCACCTTTCTGGCGTTCCTGCTGAAGCGTGAGTACTGGAAGGACGTACACTGATGCGGACACGCGGCGGGCGGGGACCCGCCGCGCACCCAATCCGCGGTTGAGGGGAGGTCGGCATGGCCCTGAGTGCCCGTTCACGAACCATATTGACGCTGTATACCGCACCGGACGACATCCAGTGCCATCGTGCACGCTTGGTGCTCGCCGCCAAGGGGGTGGCCTATGAGCGTGAGTCGGTCAATCCGGACAAGCCGTCGGCGGATCTCGCCGACCTCAATCCCTACGGTACGCTGCCGACGCTGGTTGACCGCGACCTCGTGCTCTACGACACCGCGGTGGTCTGTGAATACCTCGACGAACGCTATCCGCACCCGCCGCTGATGCCGGTGGATCCATTGGCGCGGGCGCGGCTGCGCCTGGCCTGCGTGCGCATCGAACGCGACTGGATGCCGCTGATCGCCACCATCCGCGCCGGTGGCCGGCCGGCCGAGACCGGCCGCAGGCGTCTGCGCGAGGCCCTGCTGGCGGCGGTACCGCTGTTCAAGGCGTCGAAGTTCTTCCTCAACCCCGAGATCAGTCTGGCGGACTGCCTGGTGGCACCGATCCTGTGGCGGTTGCCGGTACTGGGTGTGCAACTGGCGCGCGAGGCCAAGCCGGTGCTGGATTATGGCGAGCGCATGTTCGCCAGCCAGGGCTTTGCACGCAGCCTCACCGCTGATGAGCGTGGTCTGCGTGACTGAGCGGCCACCGCCGGCGATGAGTTCCAACCGCCCCTACCTGCTGCGCGCGGTGGCGGACTGGATCAGCGACAACGGCCTGACGCCCTACCTGCTGGTGGATGCCGCGGTTGCCGGCGTGCGCGTGCCGCCGCATACCGTGCGCGAGGGGCGCGTGGTGCTCAACATCGCCACGCGTGCAGTGGCCCAGCTTGAACTCGGCAACGACGCTGTGCGCTTCATGGCCCGCTTCAGCGGGGTCAGCCACAACGTGGTGGTGCCGATGCAGGCCGTGCTTGCCGTGTACGCGCAGGAGAACGGCCAGGGCATGATGTTCGAGTCCGAGCCCGTTCAGTCGGCGGATGACGCCAACTCTCCGGTCGCCGCCAACGCCGGCGTTGTGCCCGCGGCTGCCGACACGCAGGTGTCCGTAGAGAGCGCCAGCGCAACCGGAGACAGCGAGCCACCGCCCCCCAAGGGGCCGCCGCGTTTGCGCGTAGTCAAGTAGCTGCGCGGGAACGGAGGCGACGAAGACTTTCGTCGCCAGCGCAGCACAACCAGGCCAGTGGCGCGTGCAGCAGAAGGTTTCGCAACCTCTCAGTTCGGCGGCGGCAGCAGCCGCAGCGAGAGGTCGATGGCGCGCACGTGCTTGGTCAGCGCACCGATCGAGATGAAATCCACGCCGGTTTCGGCGATTGCGCGCACGCAGGCCAGATTCACGCCCCCGGAGACCTCCAGCGGCACGCGTCCGGCGACGCGGTGCACCGCCGCGGCGATGCCGTCGAGATCGAAATCGTCGAGCATGATGCGGTCGGGTCCTGCGGCCAACGCCTGCTCCAGCTCGTCGGCGTTTTCCACTTCGACCTGCACCAACAGCTGCGGCTGCAGACGTCTCGCGGTCGCGATTGCGGCCGCAATGCCGCCGGCCGCGGCGATGTGGTTTTCCTTGATCAGCACGGCATCGAACAGGCCGATGCGGTGGTTGTGCGCACCGCCGCAGCGCACCGCATATTTCTGCGCCTGACGCAGGCCCGGCAGGGTCTTGCGAGTATCGAGGATCAGCGCACGTGTGCCGGCGACTGCCCCGACGTAGCGCGCTGCGGTTGTAGCGGTGGCGGACAGCGTCTGCAGGAAGTTCAGCGCGCTGCGCTCGGCGCCGAGCAGGGCGCGCAGGTTGCCCTCGATGCGGCACAGGATGTCGCCGGCTGCGACACGGTCGCCGTCGGCGGCAGCGGCGCTCCAGTGCAGCGAAACCGCCGGGTCGAGCGCGCGAAAGCAGCCGGCGAACCAGTCGCGACCCGCCAGCACCGCCGCCTCGCGGCAGCACAGCTGCATCGCGCCAAGCTCGCTGGCGGGCAGCAGGGCGGCGGTGACGTCACCGCCGCCGATATCCTCGGCGAGAGCGCGAGCGACGTCCGCCGCGACCTGTGCCGGATCGGGCAGGGCGAAACGCGATTCGCTCATGCGTCCCTGGCGGGGCGTTCGGACTGGGCTTGGCGCAGACGCTCGACGATGGCATCCAGGGCACGGTCGAACAGTGGCACTTCCTCGAGGATCTGCGCGGTACCAGCGTGCAGCTCGGTGCTCAGTTGCCCGACCGTCTTGTCGGCTACCTTCAGACCGCGCCGGTTGACGAACAGATAGCGGCCGCTGATCGGGCTGATCCACGACAGCTTGGCGCGTTCGCGCGCGCCGTGAGCATCGGTGAACTCGATCCAGCAGCCGGGCTTGAGTTCGCGCACCAGTGCCGCTTCCGGCAAGGTACTGTGGTCTTCGACCGCATCGGCCGCTGCAACCTCGGGCACCGCGATGGCTTCGATCGACTCCGGCATCGGCAGCGGTCGGATCAGCGGCACGTTCGGTTCGGCCGCTGCCGCGACGCTGTCGAGGGCGAGTGGTGCGGTCTCACCCAGCTGCTGGCGGTAGAGCAGGTTCAACTCGCCCATCAGGCGGCCGACGTCGGCTTCCTGGAACGCCACGGTCGCCAAGCCGTGGCGCAGCGCCTTTTCCAGGCCCGGCAGCAGGTTGCGCAAGCGCCCGCGATCGACCTCGTCACGACGTGGCTCGGCGCTCCAGACAAAGTCATCGACAAAGCGCAGCGTGGCGCGAAACTCCGGTGAGTCCTCGCCGTGACGCAACAGGGTCAGCACCATGTAGTTGGCCCACGGCCTGACCAGCACGTTCTGCACCAGCGGCGGCAGCGCGCGACCCTCGATGCGGGTGAGGATTTCGCGCGCCGCGCGGCGACGCGCATCCTGCAGCTTCTCGCGGCCGCGCGCGGCCTCGGCGGCGCGCTGCTCGGCGATGTCGGCGCGCTTGCGGTGACTGTCCAGGAAGGCGTTCAGGTCGTCGTGCAGGCGCTGGAAGATACCGAGGTCGTCGTCGAACTCCTGCAGCAGGCGCTCGACGATGCCACGCACACAGCCAAGCAGCTGCTGGTCGCGGTCGGATTCCAGCGACCAGCCCTTGGCCGCATCAGCGAGCGCATCGAGCAGGCGGCGCGCCGGATGGTTGCGCTGCGCGAACAGGCGCCGATCGAGGATCGCCACCTTGAGGTAGGGAATCTGCATCCGCGCCAGCAGCACCTGCATTTCGGCGGGCAGGTTGCGGTCCTTGAGGATGAACTCGAACAGCATGCCGACCAGGTCGATGGTGTCCTCGTCGGCGCCGGAGACGCGGCCCTTGGACTGGCCGCTGAGCTGCGCCACCTGGGCCAGCAGCTGGTCCTTGATCTGCTGTACTTCGCCCAGCAGGTTGGCCTCATCGGCGTCGGCGTAGTTGTGGGCCTTGGAAATCTCGCCCTGCAGCAGGCTCAGCGCGCCCAGCAGTTCGGCCGGGCCGGGCAGCGGGGTGTGGTTGCCGGTCGCGCCACCGTAGTGGCCGCCGCCACCGCCGCCGGCATGGCCACGGCGTGCTGCCAGCAGGTTGCCCAGGGTTTGCACCAGTTCGGTCTGCAGCGCGGTGTCCCCGGGGTCGGCATCAGCAGCCAGCGAGCCGATGGCCGTGCCGCTGCTGCCGGTGCCTGCGCCGCGCGCACGCGATCCGGCGGCATAGCGCAGCTGCGGCAGCACGCCGGCACGCGCCAGGGTGATGTTGATCTCGTCGTAGAGCGGGTCCAGTCCGCTCATCACGTAGCGGTCGAACAGCTTGTAGATGATCAGGCGCACGCGGGTTTCGACGGCCAGCTCGCGCTGGGCGATGCGGAATGCCTGCGCGATCGCCGCCGGGGCCAGCGGGTTGCTGGTGTCATCCAGCTTGACGCCGCCGCAGATCACCGCCAGCCGCTGATGCAGCGCGAAAAGCACGCGCGACAGGCGCATTTCGGCCTTGCTGCCCATGCTGCCAACGGCAAGCGACTCCTCGAGCTCGCTGTCCTCGACCAGGCTGAGTTCGCCGCCGGTACGCACCTGCTCGGGTGTGCTGCGCGAGCGCAGTTTGCCGGCGGCAAGATCGGCGATGCCGCGCGCGACCTCGTCGAGAAAAAGGCGTTCGGTCAGTGTGCGCTTCTTGCGCACCTCGCGCATGCCATCGAAGAACTGCGTCTGCGCGGCGTTGCTTTCGGCTTTTTCGGCAAGATCGAACAGGGCGTCGTCGACGTTGTCGAACAGGGCTCCCGTCAATGCCTGCAGATGCCGGTAGGAGATGCCGCGAGAAGTGATCAGCAACTCGCCGACACGCTCGCCGCGCGGGTCGCTGCGAGGACCGAGCGAAACGATCTTGCCGGGTGTGGATTCGGGAGGCTGATTCATGGCGGCATTCGCCCGGACCGCGGGGTTACATTGTCTTACATTGCGATCATGGAAGTGTGACTGCGTTCACACCCGACGGGGCTCAGCGCGGGAAGTCGTTGAGCTGGGTGGTGCCGATGCTGGCATCGCTCAGCATCACCGGGATGTCGTCGACCACCGGGTAGATGACGCGTCCGTCACGGGTGATCAGGCCGGCCGTGAGCGGCGTGGCGACGACGGTGCCGGTCACGGTGATCACGCCGCCGGTGGCGATTGCGCGATTCACGGCGGCCAACTCGCCCGTGCTCAGCGCGCGCAGCGGCGCCTTGCTTACCGGGCACACCAGCAGATCGAGCAGGCGTTTGTCCATGATCGGCACATCGCGTGGAGCGGGACCGTACAATAGCGTTTTTCGGGCAGGATCGGCCATGACATCGAGCGAGCAGACGCCGCGCGTCGGCGTGGTGATGGGATCGCGTTCCGACTGGGAAATCATGCAGCACGCGGTGCAGACGCTGTTGTGTCTGGGGATCGCCCATGAGGTGCGCGTGGTGTCGGCGCACCGCACACCCGATTTGTTGTTCGAGTACGCCGACCAGGCCGTAGTGCGCGGACTGGCGGTGCTGATCGCCGGTGCCGGCGGCGCGGCGCACCTGCCGGGCATGCTGGCGGCCAAGACCCGCCTGCCGGTGCTCGGCGTACCGGTGCCCTCGCAGGCGCTCAACGGCATGGACTCGCTGCTGTCGATGGTGCAGATGCCGGCCGGGGTGCCGGTAGGCACGCTGGCAATCGGCCGCGCCGGCGCGATCAATGCCGCGCTGCTGGCGGCGGCGATGCTGGCGCTGACCGACGCTGCGCTGGCCGCGCGACTGGAGCAGTGGCGCAGCGCGCAGACTGCCGAGGTGCTGGCCAAGCCGGATCCGCGCGAGGCATGAGCAGACGCCAGCCGACCCTGGGTGTCCTCGGCGGCGGCCAACTGGCGCGCATGCTGGCGCTGGCGGCGGCGCCACTGGGCGTGCGTACCCTGGTGGTCGACAGTGCGGCCGACGCCTGCGCCGCGCAGGTGGCGCCGTTGCTGGTCGCCGACTGGCGCGATTATGAGGCGCTGGCGCGTTTCGCCGAACGTGTCGACGTGATCACTTTCGATTTCGAGAATGTGCCGGCCGCGACCGCAGAGTGGCTGGCCGCGCGCGCGCCGGTATTCCCCAACCCGCGCGCGCTGGCCGTGGCCCAGGACCGGCTCGAGGAAAAGAACCTGTTCCACGCCATCGGTCTGGCCACGCCGGCGTTTGCCGCGGTCGCCAGCCGCGAGGACCTGGCGCAGGCGCTGACGACGATCGGCGTACCGGCGATCCTGAAAACGCGCCGGCTCGGCTACGATGGCAAAGGCCAGTTCCGCATCCGATCGGCGGCCGATGCCGAGGCGGCCTGGACCGCGCTGGGTCCGCAAGCCGGCGCTCACGGCCTGGTCCTCGAGGCCTTTGTGGCGTTCGAGCGCGAACTGTCGGTGCTCGCTGCACGCGGCCGCGATGGCCGCTTCGTCACCTGGCCGCTGACCCAGAACTGGCACGACGACGGGATTCTCGCCGTCAGTCTGGCGCCGGCATCGCACAGTGAGGCGTTGCAACAGCAGGCCACGGCGCATGCGCGAGCGCTGGCCGAGCGGCTGGATTACGTCGGCGTGTTCGCACTCGAGCTGTTTGTCGATCAGGGGCACCTGCTCGGCAACGAGATGGCACCTCGCGTGCACAACTCCGGGCACTGGACCATCGAGGGCGCGGTTACCAGCCAGTTCGAGAACCACGTGCGTGCGGTGCTGGGACTGCCGCTGGGCGACACCGCTGCGCGCGGCCGCAGCCTGATGTTCAACTGGATCGGCGAACTGCCGCTGGCGACACCGGTGCTGACGGTGCCGGATGCGCATTGGCATGATTACGGCAAGTCGGCGCGGCCGGGGCGCAAGGTCGGTCACGCCACCGTTTGCGCCGCCGACGCCGTCGTCCTGAGCGCTCGCGTGCAGGCCATCGCCGCGGCGCTGGGTTGCGCAGCACAAGTGACGGCCGCGCTGCAGGCACTGGACGCGCGACGCTGAGAGTCCAGGCACTCGAAGCCCGTGCCGCGGCCGATTCAAGCCGCCCGATCGATCATGCACCGCAGCCATGACCACACGGTGACGGGTGTTCAGCCGCGGCGCCGTCGCAGCAGCACCGGCAGCAGTGCCAGCAGGCTGAGCGCACCCAGCGGCAGCAGCACGTGCGGTTCCAGGAACAGTCCGAAACCGATGCGCTCGCCGGCGCTGATGGCGCCGGACAGGCCGGCGCCGACCGCGGTCTCGAACACCAGCATCAGCGTGCCACCGCCGACGGTGGCAGCCAGGAACAGCCACAACGGGCAGCGCAGCCAGGCCAGTGCGAGAGTGACACCGCCGAACGGAAACACCGGCACCAGGCGCAGGGACAGGGTGTAGCTCAGCGGATGCCGCTGGAAACCCGCGCGCAGACGCTCGGCCAGTGCCGGTGCCGCGCGCTCGCCGGAGCCGAAAGCGTAGCGGCTGGCGAGAAACAGCAGCAGCGAGCCCAAGGTCAGGCCGATGCTCGACAGCAGGCTGCCCTCGGCGATGCCGAACAGCATGCCGCCGCCGAGGATCACGAACAGGCTGCCGGGAATGCCGGTGGCGATGCTCAGCGTCAGCGCGCCGACGTACAGCGCGCGCGCCAGCCAGGGTGATGCCGCGGCCAGCTGGTGCAGATGCGCGTGCTCGGCGGCGAGATGGCGCGGATCGAAGTTCCGCAGCGCGCCCGAGCTGACGAGAACCGCGCCGGTGACGATCAGCAGCAGCAGCGGGAGCAGGGCGCGCAGGCGTCGCATCGGTCAGAGGTGCGGCAAAAGGTTGGCAAGCATAACCGGTCGCCGCGGCAGGATCAGTCGTGCGGCAGCGCCAGCACGGTGATCTCCTCGCGGTCGTGGTAGAGCTGGCGCGCGCGCAGCTCGACGCCCGGCACCGCATCGCGGATCAGGGCCAGGCACAGCCGTACCTCATCGAGCCGTTTCTTCATCGGGAGCTTGAGATTGAACAGCGCGCGCCGGCAGCGGCGTTCGCCCAGCCATGCCGCCATCAGTGCCGCGATCCGGCGCGGCTGTTCGACCATGTCGCAGACCAGCCAGTCGACCGGCTTCGCGGGCCGGAAGCGAAAGCCGTCCTCGCGGCGATGCTCGACCAACCCGGAATCGAGCAGGGCGCGATCCATCGGGCCGTTGTCCACCGCGATCACGCGCAGCGAACGGCGCACCAGCTGGAAGGTCCAGCCGCCCGGCGCGGCGCCGAGGTCCACTGCGGTCATGCCCGGGCGCAGCCAGCGCTCGCGTTCGCGATCGTTCAGCAGCACCAGCAGCGCTTCTTCCAGTTTCAGCGTCGAACGGCTGGGTGCGCCGGCCGGAAAGCGCAGGCGCGGGATGCCGCCGGCGTCGGGTGCGGCGGCACTCGGTACAGCGGCGGCCAGCAGCAGGCTGTCCCCGGCCAGCAGCAGCACGTGCAGATGCCGCAGCGCGGCCGCATCGAGCAGGCGCGCCCGCTGCAGCGCGACGCGCAGCGGCGGCGTCAGGCTGCGGGCGAGGCCGGCCAGTTCGCGGCCGCCGTCGCTGTCGGCATGCTCGATGCGGAAATCGCCGAAGCGCTCGCCATGTTCCGTCAGCGTTGCCAGCAGCGGCCCGATGCGATCGACGGGAGCGAGGTCCTCCAGCCGTGCGATCAGGTCCAGTGCCTGGCGCGCAAAGATCAGCGCGTTCCAGCGCGTTTCCGTCGTCAGCGCGCCGGTGTCGGCAGCGTCGTGCAAGATGAACTCGGCGTAGCCGCTGGATTCGCGGGCACGCGCATAACCGGCGAGTCCGGCTTCGCGCGCGGCCTGCTCCAGCTCCTGCACGCACTCGCGCTCGAAGCCGGGTCGGCACAGCGCGAGGCGGCCGCACAGCGGCGACAGCACAGGCGTGTTCAATACGTCGCGCCGGCGGCGGCGGTGTAGGCGGCGAGCACCGCGCAGGCCTCGTCGCGGCGCAGATCGCGTTTGACCGCGATACCGCGGCGTTCCAGCTCGCCAATCCAGTCCGCCGGCAGCGGGCCTTCGTCGAAGGCGGTCAGGCGCATCACGTCCTCGCTGCGCGCGCCGATCAGAAGTTCGTCGATGCCGGCCCAGAAGGTGGCGCCATAGCATTGGCAACATGGCTGCGCGCTGGTGGCCAGCACGACCCGCATACCGTCCTCGTTGAGGCGATGGCGCGCCAGCCGTCCCTGTGCGCACATGAAGGCCATCATCTCGGCATGCGCGACGGAACAGTTCTGCTCGACCACCCGGTTGACGCCGACGCCGAGCAGGCGTCCGGCGCCGTTGAACAGCGCCGCGCCGAAGGGGCCGCCGGTGCGGCGCTCGACGTTGTGCCGCGCCAGCTTGATCGCCAGCGCGATGCGCGTGTCGTCATCGGCATACAGCCGACCCTCGAGATCCAGCTGGTGCACCCACGGCGGCAGGGTGAGGTGAACCTGGGCGTAGAGCATAGTCAGCGCGTCGCCGCATTCGCCCACGAGTCGCGCAGGGTCACCACGCGGTTGAACACCGGGTGCTCGGCTGCATGATCGTGGCGGTCGGCGACGAAATAACCAAGGCGTTCGAACTGGCAGCGGTCTTCCGGCGCGGCGCGGGCCGCCGCGGGCTCGACATAACCGTTGACGACACGCCGCGAGTCGGGATTGAGATGATCGCGGTAGGTCTTGCCGTCGGTCTCGTCGTCGGGATCGGGCACATCGAACAGGCGGTCGTACAGGCGTACCTCGGCGGTCACGGCGTCGCGTGCGCTGACCCAGTGGAGGGTGCCCTTGACCTTGCGCTCGGCGCCAGGCATGCCGTGACGGGTGCCGGAATCGAGCGTGCAGTGCAGTTCGATGATCTCGCCAGCGGCGTTCTTCAGCACTTCGTCACAGCGCACGATGCCGACGCCGCGCAGCCGCACTTCGCCGCCCGGTACCAGACGATGAAAGCCCTTGACCGGCGTTTCCATGAAGTCCTCGCGCTCGATCCACAGCTCGCGCGAAAACGGCACGGCGCGCGTGCCCAGCGTGTCGTCCTTGGGGTGATTGGCGAAGGTCAATGACTCCGCGTGATCGTCGGGCAGATTGGTGATCACCAGCCTGAGCGGGTCGAGCACGGCCATGCGCCGCGGCGCGCGGGCGTCGAGATCCTCACGCAGGCAGCCTTCCAGCACACCGAGGTCGATGCTGCTGTTCTGCTTGCTGATGCCGATGCGATCCCAGAAGGTGCGGATCGCGGCCGGCGTGCAGCCACGCCGGCGCAGCGCCGAAAGCGTCGGCATGCGTGGATCGTCCCAGCCGTCCACCAGGCCGTCTTGCACCAGCGCCAGCAGTTTGCGTTTGCTCATCACGGTATAGCTGATGTTGCCGCGGGAGAACTCGATCTGCTGCGGCGTGCTGGGCGCCAGCCACAGACCCCTTGCGCGCAGCGGCGCGGTCAGCTCGGCGTCGTGGGGCAGATCGAGCTGCTGCAGGAACCAGTCGTACAGCGGGCGGTGATCCTCGAATTCCAGCGTGCACAGCGAGTGGGTGATGCCCTCGACCGCGTCCGACACGCAGTGCGCGTAGTCGTACATCGGATAGATCGGCCAGGCGTCGCCAGTGTTCTGGTGCGCCACCTTGCGGATGCGGTAGATTGCCGGATCGCGCAGGTTGATGTTGCCCGCGGCCATGTCGATTTTCGCGCGCAGGGTGCGGCTGCCGTCGGCGAACTCGCCCGCGCGCATGCGCCGGAACAGCTCCAGATTTTCCTCGACGCCGCGCTCGCGAAACGGCGAATTGCGGCCGCGCTGGGTCAGCGTGCCGCGGTATTCGCGCACCTGCTCGGCATCGAGATCGTCCACATAGGCCACGCCCATGCGGATCAGCTTTTCCGCGCCCAGATAGAACACCTCGAAGTAATCCGAGGCATGGCGCAGCGTGTCCCACGCGAAGCCCAGCCAGTGCACGTCATCCTGGATCGCGGCCACATATTCGGGGTCTTCACGGGCCGGGTTGGTGTCGTCGAAGCGCAGGTGGCAGCGGCCGTCGAACTCGGCAGCGAGGCCGAAATTGAGGCAGATCGATTTGGCGTGGCCGAGGTGCAGATAGCCGTTGGGCTCGGGCGGAAAACGCGTGACGACCTGGCCGCCGTGCTTGCCGGAGGCCTGGTCGGCCTGCACGATCTGGCGGATGAAGTGCTGCGTGACGGGCGTGTCCTGCGCCATGGCGGTTTCTGCATGAGGTCGAGCCGGGAAGTGTAGCGGCTGCCAT
>DATLSL010000172.1:0-14562 GCA_035534135.1 Rhodanobacteraceae bacterium
CGATACGTTGGCATGTCACCCACGCGCTTTTCCGGGTCCCGGGTCCCGGGTCCCGGGTCCCGGTCTTCCGCCCCGGATACCGGGTCCCGAAATCCCGAGATCGCCTTCCTCGGCGGCGGCAATATGGCGCGTGCGCTGATCGGCGGGTTGCTGCGCAGCGGCATGCCGGCCGCGTCGCTGCGAGTGTCCGAGCCACGCGCCGAGGCGCGTACCGAACTGACGCAGACCTTTGGCATCGCCGCCCACGGTGACAATGCCGAAGCGGCACGGGGCGCGGCGCTGTGGGTGCTGGCGGTCAAGCCGCAGGTGCTGCGCGCGGTCTGCACCGGCCTGGTGTCGCTGGCGCAGACGCAGCGCCCCGTGGTGCTGTCGATCGCCGCCGGCATTCGCAGCGACCAGATCGCGAGCTGGCTGGGCGGCGATCTCGCCGTGATACGCGCCATGCCCAACACGCCCGCATTGCTTGGCGTCGGCGCGAGCGGCCTCTTCGCCAACACTCAGGTGGACGCTGCCGGGCGCGCGCTGGCCGAGCGGGTCATGACTGCGGTCGGCATCAGCTGCTGGATTGCGGAGGAGGCGCAGATGGACGTCGTGACCGCGTTGTCGGGCTCGGGGCCGGCGTATTTCTTCCTGCTGGCCGAGGCGCTGGAAGAAGCCGCGGTCGCGCAGGGCCTGCCTCGGCCGGTGGCACGCATGCTCGCGGCGCAGACCTGCCTCGGCGCAGGGCGCATGTTGCGCGAGGACGACGTCCCGGCGGCCGAACTGCGTCAGCGCGTGACTTCGCCGGGTGGCACCACCGCCGCTGCGCTCGATCGCCTCGCCGCCGGCGGCTTTGCCGCGCTGGTGGCCGCCGCGCTGACCGCCGCCAGCCGTCGTGGCGGTGAACTCGCGGCGGCCGCCGACCACTGAGACCGCAGCATGGGCTACATCGCCAACGCCACCCAGATCCTGATCGTCTTCGCCTTCGGTGCGGTCATCGGCCTGTTCATCCTGCGCCTGCTGGCCGAAGCGGCACGGGTCGATTTCTACAACCCGATCTGCCAGTTTCTGTACCGCACCACGCATCCGCTGCTGGCGCCGGTGCGACGGTTCGTCCCCAGCGTGCGCCGGATCAATCTGGCACCGCTGCTGCTGGCCTATCTGGCCGAGCTGCTGAAGCTGGGGCTGCTGCTGGCGCTGGGCGGCATCCGCCCCGGGCTGGTCGGGCTGGCGCTGATGGGCATCGCCGAACTGCTCGACTTCGTGCTGATGCTGTACATGGCGATGATCTTCGCCTGGTCGCTGATGAGCTTTCTTGCCGTCGACAATCACCATCCGCTGGTGCCCTTCATCGGCAAGCTGGCGGCACCCGCGCTCGCGCCGCTGCGGCGGGTGCTGCCCACCCCAGGCGGCATTGACCTTTCGCCGGCGCTGGCGATCCTGCTGATCCTGCTGGCACGTGCACTGCTGGTGCAACCGCTGTTTGATTTCAGCGTAACGCTCGCGCGCTGATCGCGATCCGCGGTGTATTCTCGGTCACTCGGCGCATGCGGAGAGCGGTCATGACGAGGGTGCGGATTCGCGGGCTGCATTTCATCGGCGCCCTCGTGCTGGCGCTGTCCCTGCTGCCCGCTGCGGCACGCGCCGACAGTCAGCGCAGCGGCGACTTCATCGTCTACTACAGCGCCATCAGCAGCACGCTGATC
Source organism: Rhodanobacteraceae bacterium (assembly GCA_035534135.1). Classification (GTDB taxonomy): domain Bacteria; phylum Pseudomonadota; class Gammaproteobacteria; order Xanthomonadales; family Rhodanobacteraceae; genus Metallibacterium. The sequence continues at coordinate 1,686 of DATLSL010000172.1, forward strand.
ACCCCTGCGGTGGCGCGCGCCAATGACCTCGGGCGCGGCCGGGACATCGGCCTGATCAATATCGCGGTCAAACGCGGCCGCGATCCGGCCAGCGCCGCACCGGTGGCGGCGACGATCAGCGGCAGCGTGCGCAACCTCAGCGGCCAGAGCACCACGCTGCATTTCCGCGCGGTCAGCGAACCCGGCGCCGTGTACTACCTGGCCGAGTTTCCGGTCAGCGGCATCGACACCCTGCGCTTCGATCTGCGCGTGCAACCGGTCCGCGGCAGCGTGATCCCGGTGTCTTTCAGCCGCGACTTCAACACCGACTGAGACGCGGCCATGGCGGGCATGGATGGCCACCGCATCGTGCTGCTGCGTCATGCCCAGGCCAGCTGGGGTGGTGCCGACTATGACCTGCTCTCGGAACGCGGCCGGGCGCAGGCGGTGGCGCTGGGGGACTGGCTCGCTGCAGCCTCACCCTGGAATTTCACCAGCGTCTGGCGTGGCCGTCAGCACCGCCATGCCGATACCCTGGGTGCGATCGAGCACGCCTGCCTGCGCAGCGGACACGCGCTGCCGCCGGCGACCGTCGCCGCCGAATGGGACGAGTTCGATTCTGCCGCCCTGCTGGCCGCGTTTCGCGCCCGTGCGCCCGATCATCCGGCGCTGTCGGCACTGCGTCACGCACCGACGCCGGGTGAGGCGAAGGCCCTGCTGGCCGCCGTGTTCGACGCCTGGCGTCGCGGTGCGCTGGATGACGGCGTGTCCGAGACCTGGCCGGCCTTTGCCACGCGCATCGCCGCGGCGCGCACGCGCGTCGTGCGCGAGAGCCCGCGCGGCGCGGTGCTGGTGGTCAGCTCGGGCGGTGTGATCGCGCGCTGCGCGCAGGCCGCACTCGATCTCGACGACGCGCGCATGATCGAGCTCAACCTCGGGCTGGCCAACAGCGCGCTCAGCGAATTCACCGCGCGCGACGATCACTGGAGCCTGCTCAGCTGGAACACCCTGCCCCATCTCGCCGGCGGCGCCGTGCGCGCGCTGGCCAGCCACTACTGAGGTCCGCATGACCACCGTCGATCTGTTCCCGCCCAGCCCGCGCGCCGCCGAGATCGCGCAGCGACTGGACGTCTTCATGCGCGAGCGCGTGCTGCCCGCCGAGGCCGAGTTCGCCGCGTGGGACGCCGACCCGGCGCGGCGCTGGCAAGTGCCGCCGCTGCTGGAGACGCTCAAGGCCGCGGCGCGTGCCACCGGACTGTGGAATCTGTTCCTGCCCGATCCCGCGCGCGGCGCCGGCCTCAGCAACCTCGAGTACGCACCGCTGGCGGCGATCATGGGCCGCTCGCTGATCGCGCCGGAGATCTTCAACTGCAGCGCGCCGGACACCGGCAACATGGAGGTGCTGCTGCACTACGGCAGCGCGGCGCAGCAGGCGCGCTGGCTCGATCCGTTGCTGGCGGGCAGCTTCCGTTCGGGCTTCGCCATGACCGAGCCGGGTGTGGCCAGCTCCGACGCTACCAACATCGCCGCGCGCATCGAGCGTGACGGCGACGATTACGTCGTGCACGCGCGCAAGTGGTGGACCACCGGCGCCAGCGATCCGCGCTGCGCTTTCTACATCGTGATGGGCGTGACCGACCCGAATGCGCCGCCGCATCGCCGCCACAGCATGCTGATCGTGCCGCGCGACACGCCCGGCGTGCGCCTGGTGCGGCCACTGACGGTGTTCGGCTACGACGACGCGCCGCAGGGCCACGCCGAACTGGCCTTCGAGGGCGCACGCGTGCCCGTTGATCATTTGATCCTGGGTGAAGGCCGCGGCTTCGAGATCGCCCAGGGCCGCCTCGGCCCCGGCCGCATCCACCACTGCATGCGCCTGATCGGGCTGGCCGAGCGCGCATTGCAGGCGATGATCGAGCGCGCGCGCAACCGCGTCGCCTTCGGCCAGCCGCTGGCCGCGCAGGGCCTGGTGCAGGCGGCGATCGCGGAATCGCGCTGCGAGATCGAGCAGGCGCGGCTGCTGACCCTGGCCGCGGCCGCCGCGCTCGATCGTCACGGCGCCAAGGGCGCCCGCGCGGCGATCGGCATGATCAAGATCGTTGCGCCGCGCATGGCCTGCCGGGTGATCGACCGCGCCATCCAGATCCATGGCGGCGCGGGTCTCGGCGGCGACCATTTCCTCGCCCATGCCTACGCCGCAGCGCGCGCGCTGCGCATCGCCGACGGCCCCGACGAGGTGCATCTCGCGGCACTGGCGAAACTGCATCTGCGCGATCCCGACGCCCAGCGCGGTGCATGAGCCCATGCCGCATGCGCTCGATCTGCCCCTCGACGCTCTCGGCGCCTGGCTGGCGCCGCGGCTGCCGGAGTTCGACGGCCCGCTGCGCGCAACCAGGTTCAAGGGTGGCCAGTCCAATCCGACCTATCGGATCGAGAGCGGCGCGACGCGCTGCGTGCTGCGGCGCAAGCCACCCGGCCCGCTGCTGGTCTCGGCGCACGCCATCGACCGCGAGTTCCGTGTGCTGCGCGCGCTGCATGGCGGCAGCGTGCGGGTGCCGCGGCCGCTGTTGTATTGCGACGATACCGGCGTGATCGGCAGTGCGTTCTATCTGATGGAGGCGGTCGAAGGCCGCGTCGAGATCGATCCCGCGCTCGCGGACTGGGGCGCAGTCGACCGCGGCGCAGCTTATGCCGCGATCCTCGAGGTGCTGGCGGCGCTGGTAAGACTCGACATCGGCGTGGCGGAGCTGACCAACTACGGCAAGCCCGGCAACTACTTCGCGCGCCAGGTGACGCGCTGGAGCGAGCAGTACCGCGCCAGCGAAACGGTCCGCACCGAGCCGATGGACGTGCTGATCGCCGCCCTGCCGGGCGCGGTACCTGCCGACGACGGCCGCATCGCGCTGGTGCACGGCGACTTGCGTGTCGACAACCTGATCTGGGACGCCACAGCACCGACCATCCGCGCCGTGGTCGACTGGGAACTGTCGACGCTGGGACACCCGTTCGCCGACATCAGCTACTTCTGCATGGCCCTGCGCCTGCCGCGCAATCCGGTGCTGCCGGGGCTGGCCGGCATCGATCGCGCCGCGCAGGGCATCCCGAGCGAAGCCGCGCTGCTCGACGGCTACACGGCACGCACCGGGCTCGACCCGCGCCCGCACTGGCCGTTTCTGCTGGCCTTCCAGTTCTTCCGCCTCGCCGCGATCGCGCAGGGCGTCGCCCGGCGCGCGGCGCAGGGCAACGCCGCCGGCGCGCAGGCGGCGCAGGCGGGCGCAATGACGCGTACCATCGCCGAACTCGGCGTGCAGGCGCTGACCGAGCCTTGACCTGGCGCTCAGCCGTGACGCTGCGCCCACGCCGCGATGCGCGCGTGGATCGCGTCGAGCCCGTCGAACAGCGCTGCCGGGCCGGGCTGCAGGATGAGCGGCGACTTGATCTCGTGCAGCTCGCCGTCGCGCACCGCCGGGATCGCCGCCCAGCCCGGTCGCGCCGCCACCTGTTCGGGACGGAAACGCTTGCCGCACCACGAGCCGAGGATCAGGTCCGGTGCGCGGCGCACGACTTCGGTCGGATCGGCGAGGATGCGCGCACGCGCCAGCGACTGCGCAGCCAGTTCGGGGAACAGATCGTCGCCGCCGGCGATGCGGATCAGCTCGGCGACCCAGCGGATGCCGCTGATCGGCGGCTCGTCCCATTCCTCGAAATACACCCGCGGCCGGCGCGGCAACACGGCGGCCTTGGCGGCCACGACGGCGAGATGGGCCTCGGCTTCGCGCGCCAAGGCTTCGGCGCGATCCGCGGCGCCGACCAGCGCACCCAGCCTGCGGATGTAGTCGAGGATGCCTGCGACGCTGCGGTGGTTGCTGATCCACACCTCGACGCCGGCCTTGATCAGCGCCCGCGCGATGTCGGCCTGGATGTCGGAAAAGCCGATCGCGAGGTCGGGCTCGAGCGCGAGGATGGCGTCGATCTTCGCGCTGGTGAAGGCACTGACTTTGGGCTTTTCGCGGCGCGCCCGCGGCGGGCGCACGGTAAAACCGGAGATGCCGACGATGCGGTCCTGTTCGCCCAGCGCGTAGAGGACCTCGGTGGGCTCCTCGGTCAGACAGACAATGCGCTGCGGGCCATGCATGGTTCGGGACTCGGGACTCGGGGCAAGCCGGGAAGTGACGCGCGCTGCCTTGAATGGCAGTGCGCGCCGGCGAGCGCCCGGCCAAGGAAGGCCGGGCAGGCGCCACGCACCAGGGATGGGTAGTTCGTAAAGGACTCGGGAGAAGTCTAAAAATCAAACAACAAAACGCAAGCTCTTTCCGTTCGTGTTGAGCGTAGCGTGGCGAAGCCGCAACACCTGCGACGCTATGTACAGCGCCCAAAGATCCGTCGCTTCACTCGCGCCCCCACTTCCCATTCCCCACTCCCGCCTCACGGATACAGCAAGCGCTGCGTCCAGGCGCCATCGCGCCATTCCCAGCGCACGCGCTGATGCAGGCGGTGCTGCGCGCCGTACCAGAACTCGACTGCATCGGCTGCGACCCGATAGCCGCCCCAGTGCGGCGGACGCGGCACGTCGCGGCCGTCGAATTCGCGCTCGTAACGCGCGACGCGAGCGTCGAAGGCATCGCGATCGGGCAGCGTCTGCGACTGCAGCGAGGCCCAGGCGCCGATCTGGCTGCCGCGCGGCCGCGTGGCGAAATAGGCGTCGGATTCCGCCGCGCTCAGGCGCAAGGCGTCACCTTCGATGCGCACCTGGACACCGCCCGCCGCGGGATCGCCGGCGGTCTTCCAGTGAAAGCACAGCGCCACCTGCGGATAGGCGTCGAGTTCGGCGCCCTTGGCGCTGTCGTAATTGGTGAAAAAGCAGAAGCCGTGCTCATCGGCGTCCTTCAGCAGCACGATGCGCGCCGCGATGCGGCCGGCGCCGTCGCGGGTCGCCAGGGTCATCGCGGTCGGCTCGGGATCGCCTGCGGTACGGGCCTGGTCAAGCAGCTCGCGGAAGGTGTCGAGAATTTCGGGGATCAGCATGGCGGGAGCAAGTCGCAGCGGTGATGGGGCGGATCATGCGGCCGCGCCGGAATCACAGGGTGCGGCGAGCGGCGAGAGAGCGGGCGATCGCTGACACGGGCCTGCGCCAGCGGCCTGCTTCAGGATTGTTCGAGACGATAACCGTGCTGATAGACCGCGGTCAGCTTCCAGCCATGCTCGCCGGTGAGTTCGAGCTTCTTGCGCAGACGGCTGACGTGGGTGTCGACCGTGCGCGTGGTGATCGTCGGGCTGAGGTTCCAGACGTTTTCCAGCAGCGCATCGCGGCTGACGATGCGGCCATGGCGACGAAACAGGTAGCTGGCCAGCTCGAACTCGCGCTGGGTCAGCTCGATGTCGCGGTCGAGGATGCGCACGCGCCGGCGGGTCAGGTCCACCGCATAGGGCGGAATCTCCATCTGCGCCGCGGCGTCGGCCTCGCCGGCGCGTCGGCGCAGCACGGCGGCGACGCGCGCCAGCAATTCGCCCTGCTTGGGCGGCTTGACCACGTAGTCGTCGGCACCGGCCTCGAGTCCGCGCACGATGTCGGATTCGGAGGCGCGCGCGGTCAGGAACACCACCGGCAGGTCGGCGTTGCCGGCGGTACGGATCCACTCCAGCACTTCCAGGCCGCTGGCGTCCGGCAGCATCCAGTCCAGCAACAGCAGGTCCACGCCCTCGTTGCCGAGCCCGCGGCGGAATTCGACGGCGTTGGCAAAGATCCGCGTGTCGTAACCGGCGCCCTCCAGCCACAGCTGGATCAAGGCCGCCTGCTCGGCGTCGTCCTCGAGCGATCCGATCACCAGTCCACGCTTGCTCATCCGGAGCGCCCTCTCATCGTGTCCGTCACCGCACCTTCGTGATCAATCGACCACGAAGCTGATGCGCATGTTGACGCGCCATTCGCGAATGCCGCCGTCACTGTCAGTGGTCACCTTGATGTCGTTGACCCAGGCACCCTGGATGTTCTTCACCGACTGCGACACCTTGGCCAGGCCATGCTGCACGGCATCCTCGATACCCATGGGCGAGGACGCACTGATCTCGATCACTTTCGCAACCGACATGCCACCCCTCCACAATCGCAATCCCCACGCCACGCTGGCGTCGGAGCGTCGCGCGCCCGCAGTGTAACAAAGATTTGCAGGGGTTCCGGCGCACTCAACCGGCGCCGATCAGCGCCGCGTAACCGCGGCGCGCGTCCGTCCAGACCGGGGCAAAACCGCTGGCGCGCAGGCGCGCGTTCGACAGCCGCTTGTTGCCGATGCCGGCCGGCGGTGGCCCCTCGCCCGGCGCTGGCGCGCCAAGCATTCCGGCGAGGGCGGCATAGAGCTCGAACTGCGGCAGCGGCGTGTCGTCGCAGCCAAGATACAGCGGTGCCGGAGCCGGCAGCGACAGCAGGTGATCGAGCGCCGCAGCGACGTCATCGACCTGCATGCGGTTGGCGTAGAACGGCGGATCGCGCGGCGCGCGCGCGCTGCCGGCACGCAGCTCATCGAGCAGGCGGGTGCGTCCCGGGCCATACAGGCCGGCCAGGCGCAGCACCGGCCGGCCTGGCAGCCGCGCCCGCCACAGCGCCTCGGCCTCGAGCAGGATGGCGCCGTTGAAGCCCAGCGGCGCCGGCGGCGTGTCCTCGTCGACCCAGGCGCCGGCGTGCTCGCCGTACACCGCGCTGGAGCTGATCAGCAGCGCGCGCTCGAGGGTGGCGGGATCGAGACGATCGAGCAGCGCGGCGAGGCCCTCGACGTAGACGCGCCGGTAAGCCTGCGGGGAGCGCGCGTCCGGCGCCGGCAGATAGACCAGGCGGGTGATTCCCCGCGGCAGCACGGCAAGGCTGGCCGGATCGCCGAGATCGGCGACCACCGGCTCGACGCCAGCCGGCAACGCACCGACGCTGCGGCGCAGGCCGAGCACGCGTTCGCCGCGCACGGCCAGACGCCGGGCCAGCCGCGTGCCGACGTCGCCGCAACCGGCGATCAGGGTGGTTGCGACCATCGCGTTCTCGCGTGCTGCGGGCGGATCGGCTTTAATCGCGGCATGAATCCCTCGCGCAACCTGTTCCTGATCGGTCCGATGGGCGCGGGCAAGACCTCGATCGGACGCCGCCTGGCCAACCGCCTCGAACTGCCATTCGTGGATCTCGACCAGGCGATCGAGACCTATTGCGGTGCGCCGATCGCGACCATCTTCGACCTCGAGGGCGAAGCGGGCTTTCGCCGCCGCGAAACCGAGGCGCTGAGCGAGTGTAGCGACCGCGCCGGCGTGGTGCTGGCCACCGGCGGCGGCGCGGTGCTGGCCGAGGCCAATCGGCGCCTGCTGGCTGCGCGCGGCTACGTCTTGTTTCTGGATGCCGACGTCGATCGCCAGCTCGAGCGCCTGGCGCGCGATCGCGCGCGCCCCCTGCTGCGCTCGCCGGACCGCCGCGCACGACTCGAGGCGCTGGCCGCCGAGCGCGGCCCGCTGTATCGCGCCAGCGCCGACCTGATCGTCGACAGCCGTCGCGAAGGCGTCGGTGCCGCCACCGCGCGCATCGCTGCCCTGCTCGAACAGCACTGGCGCCGCGACGTGGCCAGCGCGGCATGAGCGCCATGCGCACACTCGACGTCGCACTGGGCGCCCGCGCCTATCCGATCCACATCGGCCCTGGCCTGCTGGCCGAATCCGCGCTATGGCGGCCGGCGCTGCGCGGCCGCCATGTGCTGATCGTCAGCAACGACACGGTCGCGCCGCTGTATCTCGAGCGCGTCGTTGCGGGCCTTGGCGGCCTGCAGCACGCTGCGCTGGTGCTGCCCGACGGCGAGGCGCACAAGACGCTCGACAGCGCCGCCCGCATCTTCGCCGCACTGGCCGCACTGGGCGCCACCCGCGACGGCGCCGTGATTGCGCTCGGCGGCGGCGTGATCGGCGACCTCGCCGGTTTTGCCGCGGCGTGCTGGATGCGCGGCATCGATTTCGTGCAGATGCCGACCACCCTGCTGGCGATGGTCGATTCCTCGGTCGGCGGCAAGACCGGCGTCAACACGCCGGCCGGCAAGAACCTGGTCGGCGCCTTCCATCAGCCGCGCGCGGTGATCGCCGACACCGCCACGCTGGCCACGCTGCCGGTGCGCGAATACCGCGCCGGGCTGGCCGAGATGGTCAAGATCGGCGCGATCGGCGACGCCGGGTTCTTCGCCTGGCTGGAGGCACACGCCGGGGCGCTGGCCGCGCGCGAGGAAGCCAGCCTCGCCAGCGCCATCGCCCACAGTTGCGCCCACAAGGCCGGCGTGGTCACCCGCGACGAGACCGAACAGGGCGAGCGCGCCCTGCTCAACTTCGGCCACAGCTTCGGCCATGCGCTGGAGGCCGAGTGCGGCTACGGCACCCTGCTGCACGGCGAGGCGGTGGCGATCGGCATGCTGCAGGCGGCGAGACTGTCGGCAGCTCTGGGCCTGGCCGCCGCTGCCGATACGCAACGCCTGTGTGCCCTGCTCGTCCGCATGGGGCTGCCGACCGCCGCGCCGCCGCAGCTCGATCCCGACGCCCTGCTGGCGCGCATGGCGCTGGACAAGAAAAACCGCGATGGCCGCCTGCGGCTGATCCTGTGGCGCGGCATCGGCCAGGCCTTCATCGCCGAAGACATCGACGAAGGCGCGGTGCGCACCGTCCTGGACGCGCGCAGCGCTACCTGATTGCAACCGCGCTCAGGCTGCGGTCGCTTTCCCCGCCGACACCGCCGCGACCGCCGCACCGACACGCGCGATCACCGGATCGAGCTGCGCCCAGGAAAGCCGGGTCCGGGTCAGGTACACCGTCACCAGCACCGGCGCCCGTCCGGGCGGGGCGAGGATGCCGATGTCGTTGGCGGTGCCGTGGTCACCCGAACCGGTCTTGTCGGCTACCTGCCAGTCCGCCGGCACCCCGGCGCGCAGGCGTTTGGCTCCGGTGGTGCATGCGGTCATCCAGGCCAGCAATTGCCGGCGCGACGCTGGGCTGAGCACGTTGCCCAGCAACAGCGCGTGCAGATCGCGCAGCATGGCCTGCGGCGTGGTGGTGTCACGCGGGTCGCCCGGCAGGGCTTCGTTGAGACGGGTTTCGGTGCGGTCCAGGCGGGTGACCGGATCGCCCAGCGAGCGCGCGAAGCGGGTGACCTCCGGCGGGCCGCCCAGCGTCTCCAGCAGCAGGTTGCCGGCGGTGTTGTCGCTGTAATCCAGTGCCGCGGCGCAGATCTCGCCCAGGCTCATGCCCGCGCCGCCGGCATGGTGTTCGGTGACCGGCGAATAGTCGACCAACCGGTCCTTGCCGAAGCGGATGCGGCGCGCAAGATCTTCGTGGCCGGCGTCGACGCGCTGCAGCACGGCGCCCGCGGCCAGTACCTTGAACGTGCTGCAGAGCGGAAAACGTTCGTCAGCGCGGCGGCCCGCGCGCAGGCCGCTGCCGGTGTCCAATATGGCCACGCCCAGACGTCCACCGGTGGGTATCTCGATCGCCGCAAAGCGCCGTTCCAGCGCTTCCGCCACTGTATCGCCGCCCGCCGCCACCCGCCGTGCCGCGCCCGCAACCAGCAACGCCGCCATACCCTGCAACACCTGCCGCCTGCTCAGCATGCCGCCTCCTCTCGAGATGGGTCTCCCCGCGCGACGGCATCGCCACGCGGGCCGGCCCGGGTTGCCGACTTTAGCGTGCGCGGTGGCGCGCCGCGGCGTCCGACACGGGCCTGCCGCTACAATCGCGTTTCCCCCGCACCGTCTCCGCTCGATGCGCATCTACATGCAGACCCGACCGGCCGCCGAGGCGCCGCGCTACTACCAGCTGCTGCTGGAGCAGGATCTGCTCGGCGGCTGGACGCTGTACCGCGAGTGGGGCCAGCAGGGCGGCCGTCCCAGCGCCAAGCGCGAGGTCTACCTGGAGCGCGACCAGGCGCTGGCCGCCTTCGAGCGCGCCCGCGACGTCCAGCTCAAGCGCGGATTCGTGGTGATGTTCGCGCAGGGCGCGGAGGGTCCGCATGCGCTCTGAGCCGATCGCCGCAGCCGCCAACGACCGCTTTCTGCGCGCGCTGCGCAGGCAGCCGACCGACACCACGCCGGTCTGGATCATGCGCCAGGCCGGGCGCTACCTGCCCGAATACCGCGCCACCCGCGCCCGTGCCGGCAGTTTCCTGGCGCTGGCCCAGACGCCCGAGCTGGCCTGCGAGGTGACCCTGCAGCCGCTGGCGCGTTTCGACCTCGACGCCGCGATCCTGTTCTCCGACATCCTCACCGTGCCCGACGCGATGGGACTGGGCCTGCATTTTGCCGACGGCGAGGGACCGAAGTTCCAGCGCCCGGTGCGCAGCGCTGCCGACGTCGCCGCGCTGGGCGTGCCCGATCCGGAGACCAAGCTGCGCTACGTGATGGACGCGGTGCGCCTGATCCGCCGCGAACTGGCCGGCCGCGTGCCGCTGATCGGATTCGCCGGCAGCCCGTGGACGCTGGCCTGCTACATGATCGAGGGCGAAGGCTCGCGCGACTTCGCCCGCGTCAAGGCAATGGCATGGAACGAGCCCGCGCTGCTGCATCGCCTGCTGGACGTGGTGGCGCGAGCCGTCGCCATGTACCTCGCCGCGCAGGCCGCGGCCGGCGCGCAGACGCTGATGATCTTCGACACCTGGGGCGGGCTGCTCGCTCCGACGATGTTCGAGACGTTTTCGCGGCGCTATCTGGCGCAGATCGCAGCGGCCCTGCAGGCCGATCCGGTCGCGCGCGAGTTGCCGCTGATCCTGTTCGCCAAGGGCGTCAACGGCGCCGGCCAGCTCGAGGCGCTGGCCGATACCGGCTGCGCCGCGCTGGGCCTGGACTGGACGATCACGCTCGGCGCGGCGCGCGCGCGCGTCGGCGATCGCGTCGCGCTGCAGGGCAATCTCGATCCGGCCGTACTGCACGCAACGCCCGCGGTCATCGCCGCCGAAGTCGAAACCACCCTCGCCGACTTCGGCGCGCATCCGGGACACGTCTTCAACCTCGGCCACGGCGTCACTCCCGACGTCGATCCCGAGCGCGTCAAGGTACTGGTCGACGCCGTTCACGCGGCCGGACGCCGCATCCGCGGCGGCTGAGCGCGCCACGCCCGCCGATCCGCGCGTTTGGGCGCGCCCACGGGCGCCCGTACAATCGCCATTCCCCCACTCCCGATGCGCGCCGTCGCCCGGCGCCTGCCCGAGCCTGCCGATGGACAAGAGTTTCGAGCCCGCCGCGATCGAATCCCGCTGGTACGCGCACTGGCAGCGACAAGGCTGTTTCAGACCGGATCCCGAGGCAGCGGGTGCGCCCTACTGCATCCTGCTGCCGCCGCCCAATGTCACCGGTACGCTGCACATGGGCCACGCCTTCCAGCAGACGATCATGGACGCGCTGATCCGCCACGCGCGCATGTCGGGCCGGCGCACGCTGTGGCAGGGCGGCACCGATCACGCCGGCATCGCCACCCAGAAGATCGTCGAGAACCAGCTGGCCGCTGAGGGCAAGACGCGCCACGACCTCGGCCGCGAGGCCTTCGTCGAACGCGTGTGGCGGTGGAAGGAACACTCCGGTTCGACCATCGGCAATCAGATGCAGCGCCTCGGCGCCAGCATCGACGGCTCGCGCGAGCGTTTCACCATGGACGCGGGCCTCTCGGCCGCGGTGCGCAAGGTGTTCGTGGAGTGGTATCGCGCCGGCCTGATCTACCGCGGCAAGCGTTTGGTGCACTGGGATCCGGTGCTGCAGACCGCGGTCTCGGACCTGGAGGTCAGCAGTGAAGAACGCGACGGCTTCCTGTGGTCGATCCTGTATCCGTTCTCGGATGATTCCCTGCGCGGGCCCAACGGCGAGCGCGGCCTGATCGTCGCCACCACCCGCCCCGAGACGATGCTGGGCGACGTGGCTGTGGCGGTGCATCCCGAGGACGAGCGTTATGCGCATCTGGTCGGACAGATGCTGACCCTGCCGCTGACCGGGCGGCAGATTCCGATCATCGCCGACGCCTACGTTGACCGCGAGTTCGGCACCGGCTGCGTCAAGATCACGCCGGCGCATGATTTCAATGACTACGCGATCGGGCAGCGACACAAGCTGCCGATGCTCAAAATGCTGACTCTGGATGCACGCGTCGTTGACGATCGGGCCTGGAGCACAACGGCCGCAAGGCCCGGCTCTGCTGGCAAAGTGAGTGACGTAGTCGAACTCGCAACCGATATCGGTATTCCCGAGGGTTACTGGGGTCTCGACCGCTACGACGCCCGCAAGGCCATCGTCGTCGACCTCGACGCACAGGGCCTGCTGATCGAGACCAAGCCGCACAAGCTGCAGGTGCCGATCAGCCAGCGCTCCGATGCGGTGATCGAGCCGATGCTGACCGATCAGTGGTTCGTCGATCTCACCAGCACTGAATTGCCCAGAGGTCGCGCGCACCCGCCGGGCGGCCCGGGCGGCAAGACGCAGATTACCGACCCTGCGCTTAAGGCGGTGCATGAAGGCCATATCAAGTTCGTGCCCGAGAACTGGGCTGGCACCTACACGCAGTGGCTGGAGAACATCCAGGACTGGTGCATCAGCCGCCAGTTGTGGTGGGGACACCGCATTCCGGCGTGGTACGACAACGACGGCACCATCTTCGTGGGCGAGAACGAGGCCGATGCCATCGCGCACGCTTCGACACCGCCCAACGGCACACTGCGGCAGGACGACGACGTCCTCGATACCTGGTTCAGCTCGGCGCTGTGGCCATTTTCGACGATGGGCTGGCCGAAGACCGATGGTCCCGTCGTGATCGACGGCCAGCAAGTTGCCGACTGGTCGCGCGATCAGGCCTTCCTGCCCAGCGCGGTGCTGGTCACCGGCTACGAGATCATTTTCTTCTGGGTTGCGCGCATGGTGATGAT
>DATLSL010000173.1:0-5228 GCA_035534135.1 Rhodanobacteraceae bacterium
GCGCTGGCTGAACTGCTGGCTTCGGTGTTTCCGCAGGAGCGCGTCGCCACCGTGCTGGGCGGTCCCGAGGTCGGCGCGACGTTCACCACGTTGCCGTTCGATCATCTGTTCTTCACCGGCTCGACCGCGGTCGGGCGCAAGGTGGCGCTGGCGGCGGCGCCCAACCTGACACCGGTAACGCTGGAGCTGGGCGGCAAGTCGCCGGCGATCGTTGCGCCGGACTACCCGCTGGCCACGGCCGCCGCGCGCATCGCCGCCGGCAAGCTGCTCAACGCCGGCCAGACCTGCATCGCGCCCGACTACGTGCTGCTGCCGACCGCGGCGCGCGAGGGTTTCGTGCAGGCGCTGCGCAGCTATGTGCAACAGCACTATCCCGCGCTGCGCGACACGCCCGACTACACCAGTATCGTCAGCGAGCGCCAGTACGCGCGCTTGAAACATCTGGTCGAGGACGCCCGCGCCAAGGGCGCGACGGTGGTCACGCTGCCCGGCGAGGACGCCCACGATCCGGCGCGGCGCGTGTTTGCGCCGACCCTGCTGCTGGGCGTCGACGACGGCATGGCGGTGATGCAGGAGGAGATCTTCGGGCCGATCCTGCCGCTGGTCGGTTATGGCGCGATCGAGGAGGCGGTGGCCTACGTCAACCGCCATCCGCAGCCGCTGGCGCTGTACCACTTCGATCACGACCGCGCGCGCACCGAGCGCGTGCTGGATCAGACGCTGGCCGGTGGCGTCAGCGTCAACGACGCCGTGCTGCATATCGTGCAGTCGCGGCTGCCGTTCGGCGGTGTCGGGCCTTCGGGCATGGGCCACTACCACGGCCACGCCGGCTTTCTCACCTTCAGCAAGCAGAAATCGGTGTTTCGGCAGGCGCGGTTCTCGAGCCTGGCGCTGCTGCGGCCGCCCTACGGCGCGTTTGCCGAGCGCATGCTGAAGTTCCTCACCCGCTGAGCGCGCGCGCAGGGCCGAGCGTCTCCAGGGTATAGCGATAACCGAGATCGACCGCGCGCTGGAACCGGCGCCAGTCGAGCAGACCGATCTCGCTCAGCGGCGGCGTCAGCAACTGCGTCGCCAGGGCGCGGCGCTCGCTGCTGGCGGCTTCGGCGTTGACCATGCCGGCGCGCAGCAGGATCGCGGCGATGCCCGGACGTTCTCCACGGCGATGCTGGCGCCATACCTGCGCCGGTGCCGGCAGCGCGTATTCCTCGATCGTCGCGTGCAGGGCATCGTCGGCGCTGATGTCCACCGCGATCACCTCGCCCACGCCCTGTGCGCGCATGACGTCGGTGGGCAGGTTGTTGATCACCGCGCCGTCCGCGTGCACCTGGCCGCGGTGCAGCACCGGCGGCAGGAGGCCGGGGATCGCCGTGGAAGCGCGCAGCCACAACCACAGCGGACCGCTGCGATGAACCTCGGCGTGACCGTCGGTGAGGTTGGCACTGACGCAGAAATACGGCAGCGCCAGGTCCTCGATGGCGCGCGCGCCGAACGCCTGGCGCAGCAGATGCGCGGTGCGCCGGCCGTGGCTCAGCGCCACCAGCGGCAAGGTCCAGTCGGCCAGCGGATGGCCGTCGACGAAGGCGTGGCGGCAGCGCTCCAGCAGCGTGGCGTCGTCCCATTCGCAGGCGACGCCGGCGGCGATGATCGCGCCGATGCTGGTACCGCCGACGGCATCGATGTCGATGCCCAGTTCGCGCAGCGCGCGCACCACGCCGATGTGGGCAAAGCCGCGCGCGCCACCGCCGGAGCACACCAGACCGATGGCGCGGCCGGCGAGCAGGCGCGCCAGCCGGTTCAGATCGTGGCGGTCGCGCAGATGGTGGTGCGGCAGCGGGTCCGCAAAGGCCGTGCGCCAGGCCGCCGCGGCGCCGGCACGCAGATGGCCATCGGTGTGCAGCAACAACAGATGCCGCGGACGATGGCGGGCGCCGACGTCGGCGCGGGCGTGCGCGTCGGGCCAGACCGCGGGCGGCGCCGTTGCCGCGTCGGCCAGCAGCAGCAACGCATCGGCCTGGCGCAGGCACAGTTCGCGCCAGTCGGACGCGCCATCGGCCACATACAGCACAAAGGAATAGTCGCGTTCGCGCTCGCTGAACCAGGCGGCATCGCGACCGCGGCCCAGCGCTGCGTCGATCACCAGTGCATCGCCGTAGGGCAGCAGGGCGTGGCACAGGCGCTCACCGCAGCCACGCACGTCGATGCCGGCATCGCAGGGCAGCAGCGCCAGCGTGCGCGGCACGCCGAGGGCCTCGCCTTCACGGCGCTCGAACAGGTGCTCCACCGCCGCGCGGGCGGCGGCGAGAATCGCCTGCGGATGGGCGTCCACGAGGCCCATGAAACCGTCGCGCGGCAGCCGCAACAGGGTGCAGTCGCGCAGCGCGCGCACCGTGGTGGTACGCGGCCGGTCGGTGATCAGGCCCAGCTCGCCGATCGTCTCGCCCGGAACGATCACGCCGGCCAGCCGTTCGCGCAGCGTGCCGCGCGCCGGATCGAAAGCGCCCAGGCTGCCGGCGACCAGCACGTACAGCGCGTCGGAGGCATCGCCGGCGCCGAACAGCGTGTCGCCGCCGCCGAGTTGCCGCAGACTGCAGGCTGCCAGCACGGCGTCGCGCGCCGGCGCATCCAGCACGCGAAACACCGCCGTGCGTTCGAGCAGGGCCGAGAGCCGGTTACGCTGCGCCGAGTCCATGCCGAATGGTATCCCCGCCGGCTTGATTTCGAGGCGCGCCGCCTCCAGTGCAGGCGCTCACCAGGAGATGTCCATGTCCGACCGCAATCCGCTGCTCGAGGCCGCTGGCCTGCCGGCGTTTTCGCAGATCCGCCCCGAGCACGTGCTGCCGGCGGTGCGGGCGCTCCTCGCCGACTACCGTGACGGCATCGCCGCGATCACCGCGGCGCAAACGCCACGCGACTTCGACGCCGTGATGCTGGCGCAGGAGCGCCTGGAGCAGCGCCTGGCCCGGGCCTGGGCACCGGTGGCGCATCTGCATGCGGTCGCGGATTCGGAGCCGTTGCGCGCGGCGTACGGCGAGGCGCTGGAAGCGATCACCGCGTTCCAGATGGAGCTGGGCCAGAACCGCGATCTCTATGCGGCCGTGCGCGCGGTCGCCGAGCGCGACGACTTCGGCGCGCTGCCGGTCGCGGCGCGCGCCGCGATCGAGCACGCGCTGCGCGATTTCCAGCTCTCCGGTGTGGCGCTGGAGGAGCCGATGCGCACGCGCTTTCGCGACATCGGCGTCGAGCTGAGCGCGCTGGCCACCGCGTTCGAGGAAGCCGTGCTGGACGCCACCGAAGACTGGTCCGAGCACATCACCGATGAGCGCGATCTCGCCGGCCTGCCGCCCTCGGCGCTGGCCATTTTGCGCGCCTATGCGCGCGAAGCGCAGCTCGAGGGCTTTCTGGTCACTCTGAAACAGCCCAGCGTGCAGGCCGTGCTGACCCATGCCGAGAACCGCGCGCTGCGCGAGCGCGTGTACTGGGCCTATCAGACCCGTGCCTCGGACCAGGGGCCGCAGGCCGGCCGCCACGACAACTCCGCGCGCATCGAGCGCATCCTCGCGCTGAGTCACGAGTCCGCGCAGTTGCTCGGTTTCGCCAACGCCGCCGAGGAGTCGCTGGCGACCAAGATGGCGCCCTCGCCCGCGGCGGTCCTGGACTTCCTGCACGATCTGGCGCGGCGCGCGAAACCGGTGGCGCAGCGCGAGCTGGACGAGCTGCGTGTTTTCGCCGCCGCCGAACTGGATCTGCCCAACCTCGAACCCTGGGACGTCGGCTATGCCGCCGAGAAACTGCGCAAGCATCGCTACGATCTCGACGAGGAGCAGCTGAAGCCGTACTTCGCGCTGCCCGCCGTGATCGACGGTCTGTTCGCGCTGGCGGCGCGGCTGTTCGGCGTGCGCCTCGATCCGCGCGACGACGTCGATGTCTGGCATCCGGATGTGCGCTATTTCGACCTGCGCGACGCCGACGGCAGCCTGGTCGCCGGTGTCTATGTCGACCTCTACGCGCGGACCGGCAAACGCGGCGGCGCCTGGATGGATGTCTGCCGCGCGCGCTTTCGCGACGGTGCCGAAGCCGAGCGTCCGGTGGCTTTCCTGACCTGCAATTTCGCGCCGCCGACCGCCGCCGCGCCCGCGCTGCTGACCCACGACGACGTGCTGACCCTGTTCCACGAATTCGGCCACGGCCTGCATCACATGCTGACCGAGGTCGAGCTGCCCTCGGTCGGCGGCATTGACGGTGTCGAGTGGGACGCGGTCGAGCTGCCCAGCCAGTTCATGGAGAACTTCGGCTGGAGCCGCCCGGCGCTGGATCTGTTCGCGCGCCATTACCAGACCGGCGAGCCGCTGCCCGCGACGCTGTACCGGCGCATGCTGGACGCGCGCCATTTCCATGCCGGTCTGCATCTGGTGCGCCAGGTCGAGTTCGCACTGTTCGATTTTCGCCTGCACCGCGAGTACGACCCGGCGCGCGGGGCACGCACGCTGGCGCTGCTGGAGGAGGTCCGTCACCAAGTGGCGGTGCTGCATCCGCCGGCCTGGCAGCGCTTTCCGCACACCTTCACCCACGTTTTCGCCGGCGGTTACGCGGCGGGTTACTACAGCTACCTGTGGGCCGAGCTGCTCTCGGCCGACGCCTTCGGTCGCTTCGAGGAGGCCGGCGTCATCGATCGCTCCACGGGACTCGCCTTCCGCCGCGAGATCCTCGCGGTCGGCGCCTCGCGGCCGGCGCTGGCGAGCTTCGTCGCCTTCCGCGGCCGCGCACCGCAGCCCGACGCGCTGCTGAAGAGCTACGGTCTCGCCGCCTAGGGAAGGTCTGAACACGTTCAGACCTTCCGCAAGCCAGGGACGGCTTGCCGCGCATCGAGCACGCAAGTGCTTGATGCGGCGTAGCCAAGTCCGGACCCCGGACTTGATCCGGGGATGGACTTGTTCAGAGGTTCCTCGGGCGCACCGTACAATGCGCGCGTGAAGATCGCCTCCTGGAACGTCAATTCGCTCGGCGTGCGCCTGCCGCATGTCGAGCAGTGGTGTCGCGAGGCGGCGCCCGACGTGCTGGCGCTGCAGGAAACCAAGCTCGAGGACGCGAAGTTTCCGCAGGCGGCGATCGCGGCGCTGGGCTATCGCTGCGCGTTCGCCGGCCAGAAGACCTACAACGGCGTCGCCCTGCTGGCGCGCGAAGAGCCGCGTGATCTCGTCACCGACCTGCCCGGTCTCGACGATCCGCAG
>DATLSL010000174.1:0-2141 GCA_035534135.1 Rhodanobacteraceae bacterium
TCGACGAAGGTTTCGTAGGTGCCCTGCACGATGCCCTGCGTGGCGATGTAGATCCACGAGCCCGCGGTCATCTGCCCGAACATCATCAGGCCCTTGCGGTCCAGCTCGTGGAAGTGCTCCCAGGTCGCCCAGTGCGGCACCAGGTTGGAGTTGGCGATCAGCACGCGCGGCGCATCGCTGTGGGTGCGAAACACGCCCACCGGCTTGCCGGACTGGATCAGCAGCGTCTCGTCGTCGTTGAGCTCGCGCAGCGCGCGCAGGATGGCGTCGTAGCACTCCCAGTTGCGCGCGGCGCGGCCGATGCCGCCGTAGACCACCAGCTCGGCCGGGTTCTCGGCCACCTCGGGGTCGAGGTTGTTCTGGATCATGCGGTAAGCCGCCTCGATGACCCAGCTCTTGCAGGTTTTCTCGGCGCCGCGCGGCGCGCGGATCACGCGCGACAGGTCGCTGCGGGTGGGGGCGTTCATGGCGGACTCCGGCCGGCGAAACCACGCCATTATGACACCCGCACCGACACCCCCAAGGAACCTCTGAACAAGTCCATCGTGGACTTTTCAGAGGGCGCCGAGTCCGGCGCAGGTCCGGACTCGGCTACGCCGCATCAAGCACTTGCGTGCTCGATGCGCGGCAAGCCATCCCTGGCTTGCGGAAGGTCTGAACTTATTCAGACCTTCCGCAAGGCGCTTCGATCCCCGGTTCGGATCGCCGCTGACGCGCTGCGGTAAAGTGGAGAGAGCCGCGTGGCGGCCATGCCTGTTCCTGCTGCGGCAACCGATCAGATCCCGCGGGTTGCGTCGCTCGATCGGCCATCGTCTTCGGCAGGAGAAAGCGTAGCGTGGACTTCGCACTCGACATCCGCCAGCCGGCGGGCCAGGAACTGCAGCGGCTTGCGCTGGGGCAGATCGACGCCGCACAAGCGCTGCTGAACCTGCGCACGCCGGCGATGCACGACGCGATCCATGAAGCGCGCCGCGCCATGCGCCGAGCCCGGGCGATCCTGCAGATGCTGCGACCGGCGCTCGGCGAACATTACACACCGCTGGCCAAGCCCTTGCGGGATGCCGGCGCCGCGCTGTCCTCGTTACGCGATGCGCAGGCGGTGATCGAGGCGGTCGAGCAACTGGCGAAACGCCAGCCGCCGCTGCTCGCGGAGAACGCCCGCGCCGCGCTGATGCTGCGACTGCGACGCCGACGCAACGCGGCCTGCCGGCAGCAGTCCGAAGCGCTGGACCGGGTCGACGCGATGCTTGCCGCCGCGCGCACGGCGGTCGCCTCCTGGACCGGTGACGCCAGCGACGCCGACATCCTGAAGGGGCTGCGCCGCGGTTACGCGCGCGCCGCCCGCGCGCTGCGCCGGGCACGGCGCGACCCGGCCATCCACCTGCACCGCTGGCGGCAGCGGGTGCGCGAGCACCGGCTGCAGCTCGAGTTGCTGCACCCGGTCTGGCCCGAGGTGATCGGCGCCCAGGTCGGGGAAGCGCGCCGGCTCGCGCGGCTGCTGGGAGCGGAACGCGATCTGCAGTTGCTGACGACGGTGTTCGCGCGGCTGCGCACGCCGCTGGTCGCGCGCCCCGGCAATGCCACGCTCGCCGCGCGCATCGCCGGCGAGTGCACGGCGCTGCAACAGCGGGCATGGGCGCTGGGCGCCCGCGTCTTCGCCGAGCGTCCCGGCGCCCTCGCCCGCCGGCTCGCCGCCTATCGCAAGGCCACCTTGGGCATGGACCCCGATCGCGACACCCAACCAACACCCTGACGGTGCGCGGCCCATCGGCGCATCACGGTCGTGGTGAACGCACTGATCGCGTCCTGGGCGGGGCACCTTCGGATGCTTGCCGCTGGCTTTCGGCACAGCGGCTGACTTCAGGCGGCCATTGCGGCCGCGGGAAATCAATTTGCGGCGCGCAGGCGGCGCAGCGTGGCGAGATAGCGCGTGGCTACCCGCTCGCGCTGGCGATGGCGACCGTCGGCGACCACCTGTCCGGCCTGGGTCCACACCGCGCGCACCAGCGGCGCGTTGCCGGCGAAGATCCAGCTGTCGAGCAGTTCGTCGTCCGTGCGCGCAGCCAGCAGCGGATGCACAGCGTCCAGCATCAGCACGCCGGCGGCATGAGGCTGGGCGGCATCGAGCCCGCTGGCCGCCA
>DATLSL010000175.1:0-10001 GCA_035534135.1 Rhodanobacteraceae bacterium
TGCTCAACCTTCCGCGTGGCGGCGCGCGGTCACCTCGATCTCGATGCGCATGCGCGGATCGAGCAGCCCCGCCGACAGCATCGTCGCCGCCGGCCGTGCGCGCCCGAACGCCTCGCGCAGCAGCGGCCAGCAGGCCTCGAACTCCGCCGCGTCGGGCAGGATGTAGGTCACCCGCACCACGTCATCCAGCGACGCGCCGGCCTCGGTCAGCGCCGCGGCGATGTTGGCCAGGCACTGCCGCGTCTGCTCGACGATGCCCGGCGCGATCGTCATCCTGCGGTAGTCGAAACCGGTGGTGCCGGAGACGAAGATCCAGTCGCCGTCCACCACCGCGCGGGCGTAGCCGACCTCCTGCTCGTAGCGCGATCCGGAGCTGATCCAGCGACGGGTGGTCATGCTCACACCTCGCAATCATCGAACATATTCAAAACCCACACCTCCGAGACCTGAAAACTTTTCGAGATGCTGAATTGCTGTCGCATAGCTCTTGTGTGCCTCCATGAAATATCCGCCAAACTCGACTTTGACAAAGAAGTCATTGCCATTCGGGTGCACTGGCTTACGCGCAATCAGATATCTATGGCTACTCGTAGCGAAAGGGATGTGTTGATCAAGCTTCTTGATCTTCCCGCTTGCGACCATCTGCGCAAGGAATTTCTTGTAAAGCTCGCTGACACTTACTGCGTTGATTCGAGCCCCGTCCAAAAGAATTGTGGTGCCACGCTCCCTCGGCGCACGATTCTCAACACTCCTCTTTGCCATGGATGGCGAAGCGTGTGATGACGCATTCGAAACTGATTCATCGATGGCACTTGTTGCCCGCTTAGTTGTTTTCTCGGCAGCCATGAGTCTTTCAATCACTTCCGGGATCGAAAAAAGAGGCCCCGCGAGTTCGGCCAGTTTCCGATGCATGGATTCGGATATTTCGATTGAGACGGTCATACGTCACCTCCGATAAACCAGTACACCACTTTATAAACTGGTTTTCTGGTTCCGTCAAGCATCGCGCTTGGCACACCTGCGCCGCATCGTTCAGGGCACCAGCACCGTCGACCCGGTGGTCGCGCGCGACTCCAGCGCGGCATGTGCCTTGCCGGCGTCGGCGAGCGCGAAGCGCTGGCCGATCTCGATCTTGATCGCACCCGACAGCACCTGCTCGAACAGTTCGCGGCTGCCTTCCTCGAGCTGGTCGCGGCGTGCGACGTAGGTGCCGAGCGTGGGTCGGGTGACGTAGAGCGAGCCCTTCTGCGCGAGGATGCCGAGGTTGACGCCGCTGACCGGGCCGGACGCATTGCCGAAGCTGACCATCAGCCCGAGCGGCGCCAGGCAGTCGAGCGAGGTCTCCCACGTCGCCTTGCCGACCGAGTCGTAGACCACCGGCAGCTTGCGGCCCTCGGTCAGATCCAGCACGCGCTGGACGACGTTCTCGCGGCTGGAGTCGATCACCGCCCAGGCACCGTGCGTGCGCGCCAGCTCGGCCTTGGCGGCGGAACCGGCGACGCCGATCAGGCGCACGCCCAGCGCCCTGGCCCACTGGCAGGCCAGCAGGCCGACGCCGCCGGCCGCGGCGTGCCACAGCACCGTCTCGCCGGCCTGCGCACGATGAGTCTTGCGCAACAGGTACCACACGGTCAGGCCCTTGAGCATGATCGCCGCGCCCTGCTCGAAACTGATGCCCTCGGGCAGATGCACCACCTGCGCCGCGGGCATCACGCGCACATCGCTGTAGGCACCCAGCGGGCCGCTGCCGTAGGCGACGCGATCGCCGGGCTTGAAGCCCGCGACACCGGGGCCGACCGCCTCGACCACGCCCGCGCCCTCCGTGCCCAGCGCGGACGGCAGCGCCGGCACCGGATAGAGGCCCGTGCGCACGTAGACGTCGATGAAGTTGAGCCCGACCGCGTGCTGGCGCAGGCGCAGTTCGCCGGCGCCGGGCGCGCCGGGCTCGCAATCGACGCGCGTCAGCACCTCGGGGCCACCGAGGCGCTCGAACTGGATGCGATAAGCCATGCTCTGATCTCCTTCGTCAGCAGGAATGCAGGCCCCTGTGGCGGGGCATCGACGCATTCTGCCGCAGCGCCCGCACCCGCGCGTGACGGGCACCGCGATGTCGGCGCTCCCCGCCGTGCATCAACGCCGTCGAGAGCGCCGGCGCTGCCGCCCGTCAATGCCAGGCGCCTACGGCGTCGGCACCATGATGCGCAGGACGCCGCGGCCGCCCACATTCTGCAACGGGAAATAGACCCGGTGCGTCAGCGGATCGACGGCGACGGAGTGTGCTTCGTAGGCAAGATAGCTGCGACCGAGCAGACGCAGCTGCCGGCCCTCGAGCTGGAACACCGCAACCACGCCGCTCTCGCTGGCGACGTAGAGCCGCTGCAGCCCGGCGTCGAAGGCGAGCACGTCGGGGTCGCGCCCGGTTGCGTGCACGGACAGAACGCGCATGTCGCGCATGTCGAGGAGCAGCAGCCTGGCATTGCCGTCGCAGGCAACAAACGCGAGACGCGCCGGCGCGTCGAGCAGCAGGCCGTGGTCGTCGTCGCAGGTCGCCGGCAGCCGGTAACGCTGCACGATGGCGTTGCTGCGCGGATCGATCGCCACGATCTCGTCGCGTGTCTGCACGTCGACGAACACCCGCTGGCTGACGGGGTCGTACTGCGAGTTGCCGACCTCGCCGCCCATCGCGATGGTGGCGATGCGCTTGTTGCTGCGCGTGTCGACCACGGTTTCGGTCTGCCCCGCCTCGTCGGAGATGAACAGCTCGTGCGCGCCCGGGGCATAGGTCATGCCGTCGGGATAAACGCCGGCGGGCGCATGGGCGACGACGCGGAATGTCTGCTCGGAGATGACGTCGAGCCGGTTGCGATCGGTCGCCGTCGCAAACACCTCCCCCAGTGCCGGCACCGCCAGCACCCCATGCACGCCGGGGACGCTCTCCACGTTCGCGACCACGCGCTCGCTGCGCAGATCGACCGCGGTGACGATGCCCGATCCCAGATGCGCGATGAACAGCAGCCGCCGCTGCGGGTCGATCGTCGTGTAGTCGAAACGGTCGGGCTTGCCGGCCAGTGGCACGTCCGGGTGCACCATCTTGAGCGGCACGGCGGGCGTACTCGCGACGGCGGCGCTTGCATTCAAGACGAGTGCAAGCGCCAGCAGGCCGAGCCGGCGTACGGCGAATTGAACGGCGGTGTTTTTCATCGGGCCGGCAGCACCACCAGCTCGCCGCTCATCCACGGCTTGTGGAATTCGCAGTGGAACGGGAACACGCCGGCCTTGTCGGCGGTGAAGGAGACCGTCTCCGTGGAAAGCGGCGGCAGCGACTGGTTGATGCCGTAACCGGGGATGGTGAGGGTGTGCCCGTCGTCACCGCCGCCTTCGAGGTTGCGAATATGCAGCACGACATGGTCCCCCTGATTGACGACGATCGTGTCGGGCACGAAGCCGTAGACCTCGCCGAATTTGGCGACGACCCGCTTCTGCGCCGGGTTGTCCTTGGACGCCCAGGCGACCGTCTGCATGTTGAAGCTGCGGGTGGTCGCCGCGAAAGCCGGAGCGGCCCCGAGCAAGCCCGCGGTGAGTACGGCACCGGCAACGATGAAATGAAAGGTACGCATGTAAGCTCCTCGAATGTTCAGCAGTGAAACCACACAACGGCGGCCCCGTGACGCGGCCGCCACCTCTTGCTCGCTCTGCCACTCACAAAATCCTGTTCGATACCCGAGCCTCCTCGATCCGCCGGCTGCGCCCCGTCAACCGAAGTGCCGCCCGTAGAGCACCAGCCCGGCGAGCAATCCGAGACCGACCAGCAGCGGCTCCGGCCAGCGCGGGCGCCACAGCAGTGCGGCGAATGCGGCTGTCGCCAGGACCGCGGTCGCCGCATCGACGATGGCGGAATCGGCGATCAGCAGACCGGTGCCGAACAGGGCACCGACGACCGCGGTGGTGATGCCGTGCAGGAAGCCCTGCACACGCCGGCTGCCGCGCACCCGCTTGAGCAGGGGCACCGCCAGCGCGGTGAACAGCAGCGCGGGCGCGAAAATGCCGACGGTGGCCGCGATGGCACCGGGGAGTCCGCGGACCAGATAGCCGACGAAGGTCGCCGTGATCACCACCGGCCCCGGCGTGACCATGCCGATGGCGACGGCATCGAGAAACTGCTGATTGCTGAGCCAGTGGTATTGATCGACCACGTAGGCCTTGAGGAAGGGCGCGATTACCAGCCCGCTGCCGAACACCATCAGCCCGGTCTTGAAGAAAAAGACGAACAGCCCGGCCGTCGTCGCCGCACCGGCGAACGCGCTGCCGATCGCCAGCACGCCGATCGCGTTGATGCGCGGTCCCGCGGATGCCGCCGGCGGTGGTGCCGCCGCTGCCGGCGGCGCGAACAGCCAGCATCCGATCAACCCGGCGCCGAGGAAGAGGCTGATCAGTTCGGCCCGGAAGATCAGCGTCACCGTCGCCGCGATCGCCGCGAACAGCCACGACGGCGCGCTGCGCTTGAGGGTCTTGCGGCCGAGGTTCCAGCACGCCTTGAGGATCAGCGCCACGATCACCGGCGCCACGCCGTAGAACACGGCGCGCAGCTGCCAGGCATGCTGGAAGCGCCCGTACAGCGCGGCGATCGCGACCACGATCAGGAACGGCGCCAGCGCGAAGGCGATCGCCACCAGCAGCGCACCCGGCAGGCCGCCGCGCACATAGCCGCAATACACGCCGAGCTGGTAGGCCAGCGGGCCGGGGCAGGCCGTGGCCAGCGCCAGGCCGTCGGCGTATTCGCGCTCGCTCAGCCAGGCCCGCTGCTCGACCAGATCGCGGTGCATGGTGTTGGCCAGCGCCACCGGCCCGCCGAAGCCGCCCGCGCCCAGACGCAGGAAATACCACGCCAGATCGAGGCGTGTGGGTCGGCCTGACGCGGCGTCATCAGCGGGCGGCGCCGGGTTCATCGGGCGGGCGATCCGCGGTCGTCGCGTGGGCGGCATAGAGGTAATCGAGGGTCTTGCCGATCTCGGCCAGCAGTTCGTCGTCGTCGCGGGTCTGCGCCCGCGCACCGGCCAGGATCGTCGCGAAACCGGCCGCTTCCGGCACCGGCACGCCGCCCACGTCGAGGTAATGCACCATCGCGCCGATGCGCGCGATGCCCGGATCTTTCTCGAGGCCGAAGCTCGTCGCCAGCACCTCGAAGCTGACCCGCGCGCCGATGTGGCTGAACTCGGCGCCGTCGAAATCGAAACCGATCGCCTTGCGCGGACGCTTGCCGACGTCCTGCAGCCAGACGAACCGGCTTTCGGGGTCGATGAAGCGGCGGATCAGCCAGGCCGAGGCGACCCGGTCCACCCACAGCTTCGCGCGGGTCGCCCAGATCCTGCCGTGGTAATCGGTTTTGCTGCGGCGGACGATTTTGCCGATCGCCGCATGCGGCTCATCCGGCGCATAGCGGGCGTTGGCGGCCGCTTCCGCATCCTCCAGCGCCGCTTCGGCCTGCTGGCGCGCCGGGCCGCCAAAGAAATCCGTCGCTACCACGCCGGCGAACTCGCGCCGCAACGCCGCCAGCGATCTGCGCGCTGCGTTGTCCGTGCTCGCGGCCAGCCCTTCCTTGAAGGCATCGAGCTTCGCGAGGATCTCCGCGTAATCCTGGGTGCGGTCAAACAGCTGACGCATCTGCGCCCGCTTCGACGCCTCGGCGGTGGCGAACGGCAGGATATGGGCCACGCCTCCCGACGCCGTCACCTCCCGTGCCTGTTCCTCGAACACCGCTTCGCACTCCGGGCGGCTCGGCATCACGTACACCCCATCGCGCAGGATGGCCGCGCCGGAGGCCTTCAGTGCCCGCCACACGCGCATGCGGGCGGTGGCGTTCTGCCCCGGCAGGTTGATGATCAACAGGAGCCACTCGGTCGCTGACATCTTGTAGCTAACACTACATTAAAGTAGATCATGCTACAAGATACTTCCCAAAACGGATGCGCCAGACCCCGTGCGCCGAGCCCTCACCACCATCGCGGCGCCGACGATCGCGCCACGCCGGCCGCGGACGGCGCGCATGGCGCGCATGGCGCGATGCTCGCTGACGCCGGCCGGAAGGCGTCATACCCACTACGTTCGATCGCTGTGATGGGTCGCCCGGATCGAGCCCCAGGGGGCGGAATCCGGGGTTCCATGAAGCCTCGTTCCCGGATTCCGCTGCGCTGGGCGAAAACCAGATTCTTCGCTGCGCTCGGGATGACCAACGCGACCGAAGGGAGTCCCTTTTCGGGACGACCGAAGGGAGTCCAGCGGAGAAGTCTCCAAGGGATGACGAGGGGGGTGCGCTGTACCCGGCTGCGCGGTGTCGTGTCGTGATCGCGAACGTGGATCAGCGGTGGTCGTCCATGCGGACTCGAGTGACGATCTCGCCACTGTCATCCGGCACGGAACGGCTGCTCCCGGCCGGGAACCAAGCAAACCGCAAGCCGCATGGCTCACCATGCGTCGGCTTGGCAAAACGACAAGGACCCGGCGAGTGACCAGGCACAACCCGCACATGCATGGCGACACCGGGAATGGGGGCCGGTCCGCGAGGCGCACCCGCCGCGACCGGCCGCCGCGGTGGCAATCCGCGTTGCTGCTGGGTGTGCTGGCAGCCGGAGCGCTCGCGCTGCCGCCGCCAGCCGCCGCGGACAAGGGCGATGGCGTACGCGCTGCGCAGCCGCTCGATCAGATACCTGAAACCCATCCGTGGCACGCAACGCTGCTGTGGGCGGTCGATGCGATGGACAACGTGGCCGGCGGTGCGAAGCGCGGCTGGGGCGTGCCCGCCGTGCTCGACCTGCGCCTGCAGCAGCATGGTGTGCTCGCCGACGGACTGGACAGCCACTGGCGCGTGGACGTGATCCGCACCACGGGCACCAATCCCTCCGAGCAGGCCGGCGATATGCAGGGCCTCGACAACATCGCAGCACCGCACGTCTGGCGCGTGTATCACGCGTTCTGGCAGATCAACGACCGCACAAGACACTGGGCGCTGCGGGCCGGCTGGCAGGGCTACGACGAAGCCTTCGCGCTGGTGCAGGCAGGCGCTGACCTGATCAACTCCTCGTTCGGCGAGGCGCCCAGCTTCTCGCAGGCCGGCGTGCCGATCTGGCCGCAGACCGCGCTCGGCGTCACCGCGCTGTGGGCGCCGGGCCCGCTGTTCGTCCAGGCCGGTCTGTGGAGTGGCACGCCGCGCAATCCCGGCACCGACCAGGGCTGGGGATTTCCGCGCGGCGGCGACGGCGCGCTGCAGGCGCTGGAACTGGGCATCGAACACGAGGGCGACTACAAGTTCGCCATCGGCGGCTGGTCGCTGCATCGTGCCTCGGCGCGCGACGCGGCGCATCGCGGCGGCTATGCGCTGGCGCAGCTGCGCCTGCTGGACACCGCCGCGGACGGCCATGTCAGCGGCTTCGCGCAGTGGTCGGGCACGCGGCCTTACCGCAGCGACGTCGCGCGCTATGTCGGCGCCGGGCTGCGCTGGACGCCCTCGGCGGAAACACACGGGCGCCTGAGCGTCGGCGTGGCGCGCGCCACCTTGAGCGCCGCCTTTCGCGCCCGCCACCCCGCGGCCACCAGCGCCGAGACCGCGTACGAGGTCACCTGGCGCCAGCGCATCAGCGACGCTTTGAGTGTGCAGCCCGATCTGCAGTACATCGTGCATCCGGCGCTGGCGCCGACCCGCGACCACGCGCTGGTCGTGGGCATCCGTGTGCAGGGGCGGTTCTGAGACGAATGGTGAAGACGGAATGGCCGCGTGCCTTTGCAGCCCGCCACGGCTGCTGCCCCTCCTTGTCACCCTGAGGGCGGAGCGCCGAAGGATCTTCTACGCGGGAGTCGTCCCGGAAGCCGAAACGTGGCCGTGTGCAAGACCCTTCGCGTTGCTCAGGGTGACAAAAAGGATCGGCCCATCGCGCACCGCTCAGGACGACAAGGAAACCTTGCGCAAACGCAGTGCGTTGCTGACCACCGACACCGAACTCAGGCTCATCGCCGCCGCGGCCAGCGCCGGCGACAGCAGCACGCCGAAGAACGGATACAGGACCCCGGCCGCGACCGGAATGCCGATGCTGTTGTAGACGAACGCGAAGAACAGGTTCTGGCGGATGTTGCGTACGGTGGCGCGCGACAGGGCCCGCGCGCGCAGGATCGCGGTCAGCTCGCCCTTGACCAGGGTCACCTGCGCGCTCTCCATGGCGATGTCGGTACCGCTGCCCATGGCGATGCCGACGTCGGCCGCGGCCAGCGCCGGCGCGTCGTTGATGCCGTCGCCGGCCATCGCCACGCGCCGGCCTTCCGCCCTGAGCGCGACGATCACCGCGGCCTTGTCGGCCGGCGACACCTCGGCATGCACCGCGTCGATGCCCAGCGTTTTCGCCACCGCCTGCGCGGTGGTGGCGTGGTCGCCAGTCAGCATGACGATGCGCAGGCCGATCGCGTGCAGGCGGCGGATCGCCTCGGGCGTGGTCGGCTTGATGCGGTCGGCGACGGCGACCAGCGCCGCCAGCGCACCGTCGGCGGCGAGAAACATCACCGTCGCGCCCTCGCCACGCAGGGCCTCGGCGCGTGCGCGCGCCGCGGCGTCCACCGCGATGCCCAGCTCGTCCATCAGCGCGAGGTTGCCCAGCGCGGCGTCGCGATCACCCACATGCGCGCGCACGCCGCGACCGGTCAGCGCCGCGAAGTCGCGGGCCTCGGTGACGGTCAGTTTTTCCTGTTCGGCGGCGCTGACGATCGCGCGCGCCAGCGGATGCTCGCTGGAGCGCTCCAGCGCCGCGGCCAGCGCCAGCGCGCCGGCGCGATCGAAGGCGCCGAAGGCGATCACCTCGCGCAGCGCCGGCCTGCCCTCGGTCAGCGTGCCGGTCTTGTCCACCACCAGGGTGTCGACCTCACGCAGCGCCTCGATCGCGGCGGCATCGCGAAACAGCACGCCGGCCTGCGCGCCGCGCCCGGTCGCGACCATAATCGAAATCGGCGTGGCCAGCCCCAGCGCGCAGGGACAGGCGATGATCAGCACCGCGACCGCGGCGATCAGCGCGTTGGCGTAGCGCGGATCGGGGCCGAACCCCGCCCAGGCGACGAAGGCCAGCACCGCCACCGCCACCACCACCGGCACGAACCAGGCGGCGACACGATCGGCCACGCGCTGCAGCGGCGCCTTGCTGCGCTGCGCCTGCGCGACCAGGTTGACGATCTGCGCCAGCAGGGTGTCGGCGCCGACCTTGTCCGCGCGCAGCAGCAAGCTGCCGGTCTGATTGAGCGTGGCGCCGGTGACGCGATCGCCGGTGTGCTTGTCGACCGGCAGCGGCTCGCCGGTGAGCATCGACTCGTCGACGCTGCTGGCGCCTTCCAGCATCACGCCATCGACGGGAATCTTCTCGCCGGGACGCACGCGCAGGGTGTCGCCGACCTGCACCTGCTCCAGCGGAACGTCGGCCTCGCGACCGTCGGCACCGACGCGATGCGCGGTCTTCGGCGCCAGACCCAGCAGCGCCTTCAGCGCCGCGCCGGTACGGCGGCGCGCGCGCAGCTCGAGGAAATCGCCCAGCAGTACCAGGGTGACGATCACCGCCGCGGCCTCGAAGTACACCGCGACGCGGCCATCGGCGCCGCGGAACGCCGGCGGAAACAGGCCGGGCGCGGCGAACGCGATCACGCTGTAGGTCCAGGCCACGCCGGTGCCCAGCGCGATCAGGGTGTACATGTTCGGCGACCACGGCCGCAATGACCCCCAGCCGCGCACGAAGAAGCTGGCACCGCCCCAGAGCACGACGATGCTGCCCAGCAGCGCCTCGGCCCACGCGGCGAACGTGTCCCACGGCGCCTGCAGATGCACGCCGAACAGATGCGGACCCATCGCCACCGCGAACACCGGCAGGGCCAGCGCGACGCAGATCCAGAAACGCCGCGCGAGGTGCGCCAGCTCGCCGCCATCATCCGCGTCCAGCGTCGGCAACAGCGGCTCCAGCGCCATGCCGCATTTGGGGCAG
>DATLSL010000176.1:0-5839 GCA_035534135.1 Rhodanobacteraceae bacterium
CGCGCGCTGGCGGCGCGCCTGGGCGTGGCGCAGGTCACCTGCATTCCGGTCGCCGCCGTGCACGGCGACATGCTGGTGCAGCGCGGCCCGCACCTCCCCTGGTATCGCGGTCCGACCCTGCTCGAGCATCTGGAAACGGTCGTTGTCGACAATCCCGCGGCGACGGCGGCGTTCCGCCTGCCGGTGCAGTGGGTCAATCGCCCCGACGCCGGCTTCCGCGGCTATGCCGGTACGGTTGCCGCCGGCACTGCCGCGGTCGGCGATGCATTGGTGCTGCTGCCGTCGGGGCGTCGCACCACGCTGGCGCGCGTGCTGGACGCGAACGGCGAGGCCGATCGCGCCGTCGCCGGCGCGGCGGTGACCCTGGTGCTGGCCGACGATCTCGACATCGCCCGCGGCGACGTGCTGGCGGCGGCCGGCGATCCGCCCGCGCTGGCCGACCAGTTCGCCGCGCACCTGCTGTGGCTGGGCGATGCGCCGCTGTTGCCGGGGCGTCCCTACGAGCTGCGCGTGGGCACCCGCAGCGCCGTCGCCCAGGTCAGCGAGATCCGCCATCGCGTCGACGTCAACACGCAGGAGCATCTGGCCGCGCGGCGGCTCGAGCTCAACGAGATCGGCGAGGTGCAGCTGAGCCTCGATCAGGCGATTCCGTTCGAGCCCTACGCGACCAGCCGCACCCTGGGCGGTTTCATCCTGGTCGATCGCATCAGCCACGCCACGGTGGCGGCCGGCATGCTGGACTTCGCCCTGCGCCGTGCCGCCAACATCCACTGGCAGCACCTTGACGTCAATCAGGCCGTGCGTGCCGCGCTCAAGGGCCAGCATCCGCGCTGCCTGTGGTTCACCGGCCTGTCCGGTGCCGGCAAGTCGACCATCGCCAATGCCGTCGAGCGGCGCCTGCTGGCGCTGGGCCATCACACCTACCTGCTCGACGGCGACAACGTCCGCCACGGTCTCAACCGCGATCTCGGCTTCACCGACGAGGACCGCGTCGAGAACATCCGCCGCGTCGCCGAGGTGGCGCGGCTGATGGTCGATGCCGGCCTGATCGTGCTGGTGTCGTTCATCTCGCCGTTCCGCGCCGAGCGGCGCATGGCGCGCGAGCACTTCGCCGCGGGCGAGTTCATCGAAGTGTTCGTCGATGCGCCGCTGGCGCTGTGCGAGCAGCGCGACGTCAAGGGCCTGTATGCCAAGGCGCGTGCCGGCCAGCTGCAGCATTTCACCGGCATCGACTCGCCCTACGAGGCGCCCGAAGCGCCGGAGCTGCACCTGCACGCCGACCGCGACAGCGCCCTGGCAATGGCCGAGCAGGTCGTGCGCGCGGTGCTGGCCGACGATCGCGACTGATACCCGGTTGCGATCAATCGACATGCCGGGTAGCCCGGATGGAGCCTCGTGAGAGGCGCAATCCGGGGCCATACCCAGCCTGATTCCCGGATTTCGCTGCGCTGCATCCGGGCTACTCGCTGAGCGCCCCCCTTTGTCATTCTGAGCGCAGCGAAGAATCTGGCCCGCCAGGCCCGAAAGATCCTTCGGCCTGTGGCCTCAGGACGACCAACGGAAGTCCCCAAGGGATGACAACGGCGGAGAGTCATCCCTTGAGCCCCGGATTGCGGCCCGCGGCCTCCATCCGGGCTACGCGCTGCACGGTTTTCGTATCTTGATCGCGAACGGGTATGAAACCGCCCGTACGGCGGCGGCTCGGATTCCTGCACCCATCCCATCTGGCCGCGTCGGGTCGCGCGGCGGGCCGGGTGGCTACGGCGTGGCGTGCGCCAGGAACCGCGGATCGCGGCGCGCGTGCGTGGCCTGCTCGAAGCCGTAGGCGATCGTGATCAGGGTCGGCTCGCTCCACTTCGCGCCGAAGAAGCTCACGCCCACCGGCAGGCCGTGCACGAAGCCGGCCGGCACGGTGATGTCGGGATAGCCCGCTACCGCGGCCGGACTCGAACTCGATACGCCGACATGGTCGCCGTTGACGAGATCGGTGGTCCATGCCGGACTGGCGGTCGGCGCCAGCAGGGCGTCGAGGTGATCTTTCTGCAGCGCGGCGTCGATGCCCTCGGGGCCGGCGAGGCGCTTTTCATCGGCCAGCGCCTTGAGGTACTTCGGATCGGTCAGCGGGCCGCGCTTTTCGGCTGCGATCATCAGGCCCTGGCCGAACCAGGGCATTTCCTCGGCCGCGTGCGCCTGGTTGAAGGCGATGATGTCGGCCAGGGTCTTGACCGGCACGCCGCTGCGGGTGGCGAGGTAGGCGTCGAGGTCGTGCTTGAACTCATACGACAGCACGAGGTTCTCGTCCTTGCCGTAATCGTCGAGGTGCGGGATCACCACTGGATCGATCACCGTCGCGCCGGCCTTGCGCAGCGCGGCGATGGACTGATCCAGCACGCGCAGCATGTCGGGATCGTCGCCGGCCAGCGCGCGCACCACGCCGATGCGCTTGCCCTTGAGGCCGCCGGCCTCGAGGAAGCGCGTGTAGTCGGTCTTGTGCGCGTTGGCGTCGGCGCTGGCCGGATCGGCCGGATCGCTGCCGGCCATCACCGTCAGCAGGCGCGCCGCGTCGGTGACGTCGCGCGCCATCGGTCCGGCGGTGTCCTGGCTGTGGCTGATCGGCACGATGCCGGTGCGCGGGATCAGGCCCAGCGTGGGCTTGATCGCGACGATGCCGTTGACCGAGCCGGGGCAGACCAGCGAGCCGTCGGTCTCGCTGCCGACCGCGACCGTGCTCAGGCCCGCTGATACGGCCACCGCCGAACCGGAGCTGGAGCCGCAGGGATTGCGGGTCAGCACGTAGGGATTGCGCGTCTGCCCGCCGCGGCCGCTCCAGCCGCTGCTGGAGTGGTTGGAGCGGTAGTTGGCCCACTCGCTGAGATTGGTCTTGCCGAGGATCACGGCACCCGCAGCGCGCAGCCGCGCCACCAGCGTGGCGTCGGTCGCGGCCGGCGCGCCGACCAGGGCCAGCGAGCCGGCCGTGGTCATCATCTTGTCGCCGGTGTCGATATTGTCCTTCAGCAGCACCGGGATGCCGGCCAGCGGGCCCAGCGGCTTGCCGGCGCGGCGCTCGGCATCGATCCCGCGCGCGATCGCCAGGGCGTCGGGGTTGAGTTCGATCACCGCGTTGAGGTGCGGGCCGGCGCGGTCGATCGTGTCGATGCGATGGATGAACATCGCCGTCAGCTGCGCCGAGGTCAGCGTGCCGGCCTGCATCTTCGCCTCGAGCCGGGCGATGCTGGCGTCGTACAGCGGCGTGGCGGCGGCGTGTTCGGCGGGCGCTGCGGCGGCAAGCGTCGGCGCAGCCGACAGAGCGGACAGCAGGGCGAGCGACATCGGAATGAATGTGCGGTGCATGGGTGATCCCCTTCCTGAATATCGGCCGATGATGCCACCGCGGCGCGGGCAACGGCGTGAGCGTCAGCGGGGTGCGCGTACCGCTGCGGCCAGCGCGCGCCAGGGTCGCTCGTCCCAGAAGCGTCGCGCCTGGCCGGAGGGCGAGGGCAGCACCCACAACGCCGTGGTTTCCCAACGGATGTCCTGCAGTCCGTAAGCCACCGCATGCCCCAGCGCCGCCTGCGCCGCGTTCTTGCTGGTGAAGGCCAGCAGGCGCGGTGCGTGGCGCAGGATCTTGTGCCGCAGCGCGGCCACGTCGAAGGCGCCCGTGGGCAATTCGTCGTCGTTGCCGGCGTGATGCTTGGCCAGATCGGTCAGGCCGATGCCGGACTCGGGCAGGCGGCGAAAATCGCGTGGCGCCAGCGGCTCGGTGATCAGGCCGACGGCATGCACGGTGCGCCAGAAGAAATTGCCGGGATGGGCGTAGTAGGCGCCGGCCGCAGCCGAGGCGCGTCCGGCGGCGGTGCCGCAGAAGACCAGCTCGAGATCGGGTCGCAGCACATCGGGAAGGACGTGGCTACGGGCACGCGGAGTGACCATGCGCACGATGATCGCACGCCGGTTTCGATGCGCTGCACGGTGTCGAAACGGGCGCGGTGGAGTAGGGTGCGCGACTTCGGGATGCGCCCTGGTATCCCGTTTCGACGAGAGTCCGCCATGCCGCATCGATTTCGTTCGCTCCTGGCCGCTGCGCTGACGTTCGCGGCCTGCACGCTGCCCGCGTGGGCCGCGCCCGCACCCGCACCGCTACCCGCGAGCCTGCTGCCGGCGCTGCACTGGCGCCTGCTCGGTCCGTTTCGCGGTGGCTGGGCGACCATGGCCGCGGGCATCCCGGATCAGCCCGAGGTCTATTACATCGGCACCGCCGGCGGCGGCGTCTGGCGCAGCGAAAACGCCGGGCGCACCTGGGTGCCGCTGACGAACCACATCGGCGCGGCCTCGATCGGTGCGATCGCGATCGCACCGTCCGATCCGAAGGTGATCTACGCCGGCAGCGGCCAGCCCGAGCCGCGCTACGACATCGCCGCCGGCGACGGGATGTATCGCTCTGCCGACGGTGGCCGGCACTGGCAGCACGTCGGCCTCGCCGACACCCGCCACATCGGCGCGATCTGGGTCGATCCGCAGCACCCCGACACCGTGGTCGTGGCCGCATTGGGTCACGTGTTCGGACCCAGCCGGGACCGCGGCATCTACCGCAGCAGCGACGGCGGCAAGCACTGGCAGCACGTGCTGTTCGTCGATGACAGCACCGGCGGCGTTGACCTCGCCGCCGATCCGAAAGATCCGCACACGCTCTACGCCTCGTTGTGGAGCATCCGCAACTATCCGTGGCTGAGCTACTTCAAGCCGATCGTCGGCAGCGGCAGCGGCCTGTTCGTCTCGCACGACGACGGCGTGCACTGGCAGAAGCTGGGTGGCACGGGCTGGCCCACGGCGCCGCTGGGGCGCATCGGCCTCGCGGTCACCGACACCGCGGCCGGCACGCGCATCTATGCCGCGATCGATGGCGGCGGCGCTGTCGCGGCGACCGGTCTGTGGCGTTCGGATGACGGCGGCGGCCACTGGCTGCGCGTCAACGCCGACGCGCCGGTGACCAACTGGTACGCCAGCCGCATGACCGTCGATCCGCGCGATCCCGACACGCTCTACACCACCGGACAGTCGATTCGCGTCTCGCACGATGCCGGCAAGACCTTCCACGTCGCCAAGGGTGCGCCCGGCGGCGACGACTACCACTATCTGTGGATCAACCCGCTGCATCCCGAGGATCGCATCACCGCCAGCGACCAGGGCGCGGTGGTGACGATGGATGGGGGCAAGAGCTGGTCGAGCTGGTACAACCAGCCGACCGGGCAGTTCTATCACCTCGCCGCCGACAACCGTTTTCCGTACTGGATCTACTCCGGCCAACAAGACAGCGGCACCGTCGGCATCGCCAGCCGCAGCGACTACGGCTCGCTGACGTTCCGCGACTGGCATCCGGTCGGCGGCGACGAGCGCGACTACGACGTGCCGTATCCGGCCGATCCCGATATCGTCTTCGGCACCGGGCTGGGCGGTCGCGTCTCGCGTTGGGATGCGCGCACCGGTCAGGTCGAGAACGTCTCGCCGTGGCCGGTGATGAGCTACGGCAAGCGCCCAACCGGCGTGAAGTACCGCTACACCTGGATCACGCCGCTGGTGATCGGCCAGCAGGCGCCGTATCCGATCTATCTCGGTGCCCAGGTGCTGTTCCGCTCCGTCGATCAGGGCCGCCACTGGTCGGTGATCAGCCCCGATCTCACCGGCGCGATCGCGGGCAGCAAGGATTGCGGACACACGGTGAACCTGGCCCACGCGAGGGCCTGCGGCTACGGCGTGATCTACAGCATCGGACTGGCGCCGTCCGATCCACAGACGATCTGGATCGGCACCGACGACGGCCTGGTCCAGGTCACCCACGACG
>DATLSL010000177.1:0-13764 GCA_035534135.1 Rhodanobacteraceae bacterium
ATTTGTCGACCTGCGGCTTGATGTTGAGCCTGGTGGCGCCGGAGTTGTTGAGCCGGTCGACCTGGATCTCGTTGTCGAAGTGGCCGATGTTGCAGACGATCGCCTGATCCTTCATCGCCTGCAGGTGCTCCAGCGTCAGCACGTCCTTGTTGCCGGTGGTGGTGACGTAGATGTCGCCGCGGCCCAGCGTGCTCTCGACGGTGTTGACCTCGAAGCCCTCCATCGCCGCCTGCAGCGCGTTGATCGGATCGATTTCGGTGACCACCACGCGCGAGCCGTAAGCACGCAACGAGTGCGCGCAGCCCTTGCCGACATCGCCGTAACCGCAGACCACGGCGACCTTGCCGGCCAGCATCACGTCCATCGCGCGCTTGAGGCCATCGGCCAGCGACTCGCGGCAGCCGTAGAGGTTGTCGAACTTGGACTTGGTTACCGAATCGTTGACGTTGATCGCCGGTACCAGCAGCGAGCCGGCCTCGGCCAGCTGGTACAGGCGATGCACGCCGGTGGTGGTCTCCTCGGAGACGCCCTTCCAGTCCTTGACCACGGCGCGCCAGAAGCCCGGGCGCTCGGCGGCGACACGCTTGAGCAGGTTCTTGATCACCTGCTCCTCGTGGCTGCCCGACGGACCGTTGACCCAGTCCGAACCGTTCTCCAGTTCAAAGCCCTTGTGGATCAGCAGGGTGACATCGCCGCCGTCGTCGACCACCAGCTGCGGGCCCTGGTGGCCCGGAAAGGTGACCGCGTCGAGCGTGCAGTCCCAGTACTCCTCCAGCGTCTCGCCCTTCCAGGCGAACACCGGCGTGCCGGTCCTGGCGATCGCCGCGGCGGCGTGGTCCTGGGTCGAGAAGATGTTGCACGAGGCCCAGCGCACGTCGGCGCCGAGATCCTTCAGCGTCTCGATCAGCACCGCGGTCTGGATCGTCATGTGCAGCGAGCCGGTCACGCGCACACCCTTGAGCGGCCGGGCGGCGGCGTACTTCTTGCGGATCGACATCAGGCCGGGCATTTCCTGCTCGGCGATGTCGATTTCCTTGCGGCCGAAATCGGCCAGGGAAAGGTCGGCGACCTTGAAATCCTGACCGGCAGGAGAAGATGTCTTTACGGCATGCATGGCGGAGTCTCCGGTATCGTGGAACGTCCGACCCCAAGGGGTCGGACGGCGGCGAGGAACTCGCCTCAACCGGGCGCCGTTGCAGTCGGGCGTCCGCCGAGCCTGGCTCCGGCTTGCACGGAGTCGCAGCGCCCCTCGGCGGGCGCGGTGCGGCAGGCGCAAGCGCGGCTGCCGCGTACAGCGTTACTTGCGTCGCGTGAGACCGGCGTCGGCGCGCAGTGCGTCGGCGCGGTCGGTCTTCTCCCACGAGAACGCGGTGAAGGTTTCGCCGTTGGCGTGCTTGACCGCATAAGGTGCGCGGCCGAAATGGCCGTAGGAAGCGGTGGCCTGGTACATCGGATGCACGAGATCGAGCATCTGGATGATGCCGTAGGGGCGCAGGTCGAAGTGCTTGCGGATCAGCTTCTCGATCTTGTCGTCGCTGATCTTGCCGGTGCCGAAAGTGGTCACCGAAATCGAGGTCGGATGGGCGACGCCGATGGCGTAGCTGACCTGGATCTCGCAACGATCGGCGATGCCGGCGGCGACGAGGTTCTTGGCCACGTAGCGCGCGGCGTAGGCGGCCGAACGGTCGACCTTGGACGGGTCCTTGCCCGAGAACGCGCCGCCGCCGTGCCGGGCCCAGCCACCGTAGCTGTCGACGATGATCTTGCGCCCGGTCAGGCCGCAGTCGCCGACCGGTCCGCCGATCACGAACTTGCCGGTCGGGTTGATGTGGATGCGCTTGGCCGGAACCTCATCCAGCCAGGCCTTGGGCAATACCGGCTTGAGGATGTGCTCGCGCACGGCCTCGGCCAGATCCTTGTGCTTGACCGAGGGATCGTGCTGGGTCGAGAGCACGACGGCATCGATGCCCACGGCCCTGTCGTTTTCGTAGCGCAGCGTGACCTGGCTCTTGGCGTCCGGGCGCAGCCACGGCAGCGGCGACTTCCTGGCCTTGCGCACCTTGGCCTGCTGTTCGACCAGGCGGTGCGCGTAGTAGATCGCCGCCGGCATCAACTCTTTCGTTTCGTTGCAGGCGTAGCCGAACATCAGGCCCTGGTCGCCCGCACCCTGCTCTTCCGGCTTCTTGCGGTCGACGCCCTGGTTGATGTCGGGCGACTGCTTGCCGATCAGGTTGAGGATGCCGCAGGTGGCGCCGTCGAAGCCGACATCGCTGGAGTCGTAGCCGATATCGACGATCACCTTGCGCGTCAGCGATTCCAGGTCCACCCAGGCGCTGGTAGTCACCTCGCCGGCGACGATCGCCACGCCGGTCTTGACCATCGTCTCGCAGGCCACGCGCGCGCGCTTGTCCTGCGCCAGGATGGCGTCGAGCACGGCGTCGGAGATCTGGTCGGCGACCTTGTCCGGATGGCCTTCGGACACCGATTCGGAGGTGAAGAGATAGCTGCTCATGAGCGGGTTATATCCTTCGATGCGGATGAAGGGATGAATTTGAGGGGCGCATGATACACCGCGCCTTTTGCGGTTGCAGCGTGACCGCGCGCCATGCCGTTCAGGCGGCGGCGGACAGCGCGGGTGTCACCCCGGCGGCCAGCGCATCGAAGTAATCGCGGGTCAGGCGCTGCTGCTCCTGCCCGCTCGTGGCGGCGTTGGCGACGATGCGGAATGCCGCGTTTTCCGGACGATCCCTGGCGTACCAGCCGAGATGCTTGCGGGCGATGCGCAGGCCCTGATGCTCCCCATAAAAGGCGTACAGCGCCTCGAGATGGCCGAGCAGGATATCGCGCACCTCGCTCACATCGGGTTCGGGCCACCGCTCGCCGGTGGCGAGAAAGTGCGCGATCTGACGGAAGATCCACGGCCGGCCCTGCGCGGCGCGGCCGATCATCACCGCGTCGGCGCCGGTCGCGGCCAGCACCATGCGCGCCTTTCCGGGCGAGTCGATGTCGCCGTTGGCGATCACCGGGATGCGCACGGCCGCCTTGACCGCGGCGATGGTGGCGTACTCGGCCTCGCCCTCGTATTTGTCGGCGCGGGTGCGGCCGTGCACCGCCAATGCAGCAATACCGGCGTCCTCGGCGAGGCGTGCGATGACCAGCGCATTGCGATGCTCGCGATCCCAGCCGGTGCGGATCTTCAGCGTCACCGGCACCTCGACGGCACGCACCACGGCGTTGAGGATGCGCGCCACCCGCGGCTCATCCTGCAGCAACGCCGAACCGGCCCAGACGTTGCAGACCTTCTTGGCGGGACAACCCATGTTGATGTCGATGATCGCGGCGCCGTGCTCGACGTTGTGACGTGCGGCGGCGGCCAGCATGCCGGGGTCGTGGCCGGCGATCTGCACGTTGACCGGCTCGGGTTCGCCAACGTGGTCCATGCGCCGCAGCGACTTGCGGGTGCTCCACAGGTGCGCGTCGGCGCTGGTCATCTCGGACACGGCCAGCCCCGCGCCCAGCCGCTTGCATAGCTGACGAAAGGGTTTGTCGGTGACGCCGGCCATCGGGGCCAGCACCACCGGCGGCTCGATGCGGTAGGGGCCAATCAGCATGGCCACAGTGTATGCGAGGGTGCCGGGCGCGCCCATGCGCATGGCATGGTGGACAATCCCGACAGCGGCAAGACCGGGCAGTTCAAGTCGTGCCGCGGCCATGACTGCTGCAGCAGCGACATAGGTTGCGCCGGCAGATCGCGAACCCGGGCCCTGCGGTTGGACCGGCATCGCGGCTGCAAACATTGGTGCCGTGGCCGTCCGTCATCCCGCTTTCGTCGCCGTTTCCTGCACACTAGCTGCTTGGCGTGCGCGTTCCCGCTGACCGCAGACGCCTGCGTTGACGGCCATCGGGCATGCCATCCGCAAGACGGATGACGGCATCGATGTGATTCCGCTGCACGGTCATGGGGTTGCGCGCGTGTTGCGAGCCACGCTGGTTTTCGCGGTCTGCCTGGCTGCCGTGGGCACGGCCCACGCCACGGTGCCGTTTGATCGCGCAAGCTTCCGCCGCGAAGTGGTGGCGAATCCGGCGCAGGCACTGGCACAGGGGCGGGCGCTGCTGGACCGCGACGCATTGGTGCAGCATCCGGATCAGGAGCGCGAACTGCTGTGGCTGATGGGCCGCGCGGCGCTGCTGAAGGCCGATGACGTCGCCCTGGCCGAGATCAATCTGCGCCTCGGCAGCCTGGCCGAGGTGCAGCGCGATCCGCGTGCGCAAGCGTATGCCGGTTTCCTGCGCGCCTGGCTGCTGCTCGATCGCGGCAAGACCGACGCCGGCCTCGGCGATGCGCTGCGCGCCGCCGCGTTGCTGCAGGGCCGCAGCGACCCGGCCACCCGCGGGTTGGTCGCATATCAACTCTGCAACGCCTATTCCGAGGCCGGCGACTACCACCGTGCACAGACCCAGTGCGACCTCGCGCTCGACGCCTACAGCGCGCTGCATGATTCCGAGCGTATTGCCGGCGCGGAAAACCTCAAGGCCGAGGTGCTCTACAACCTCGGCCAGATCCAGGCCAGCATCGCCCTGCTGGAAGACGCGCGGCAGCGCTACCGGGCCGTGCACGACGCCCCGCGCGCCGGGATCATCGACGACAATCTGGCGCGTCTGGACCTGGAACAGGGCAAGGCCGCCACGGCCATCCGCCTGTCGCGGCGTTCGCTGGCCGAAGCGGAGCGCGCCGGACGCGTCAGCCACATGATCCTGGCGCGTGCCAACATCGCCCGCGCCGAGTCGGCGCTGGGGCAGCATGCGGCTGCGCTCGCCGACATCAGTGCCGACGTCACCGACGCGCGCAAACACCATCTGGCCGGGATGCTGCCGGATCTGCTGGACACCGAGAGCCGCATCGCCGAGGCCGCCGGCCAGCTCAAGCAGGCCCTGAACGCCGCACGCGCCGAGGCGGATGAAATCTCCAGCCAGCAGGCCACGATGGACAGCGGTGCCGATGTCGCCGCGCTCGAGGCGCGCTTCGCCACGCGCGAAAAGGAGCTGCGTATCGGCGAGCTCGAGCGCGCCAACCGCATCAAGGCGCTCGAACTGGTCACCGCACAGGCGGACGCGGCCAGGCACCAGGCTGAACTGGCCCGACAGCAGCTCAAGTTCGCCCTCGCCAGCCTGCTGGCAGTCGGCGCCGGACTGATGGCGCTGACGCTGTTCCTGCTGCTGCGCGGCCAGCGCCAGCATGGCGCGCAGTACCGCGAGCAGGCCCTGCGCGATTCGTTGACCGGACTGGAAAACCGCCGCGCCTTCTTCAGCCGGCTGCAGGCGCTGGTCAGCGGACAGGTCGGCGAGCCGCCGCATGCCCTGCTGCTGCTCGACCTCGACCACTTCAAGCAGATCAACGATCGCGGCGGCCACCCGCTGGGCGACGCCGTGCTCGTCGCCGTCGCCCGCTGCCTCGAGGAGACGCTGGCCGGTGCCGGTCAGCTGGCGCGCATCGGCGGCGAGGAGTTCGGCGTGCTGTGCACCGGCCGCGGCCAGCCGGCGGCGCTGGCGCTGGGCGAGCGCCTGCGCGCGGCGGTGGCAGGGTTGCAGGTGGCAACGGCCGAAGAGCTCGCGCTGTCCATCACGCTGAGCATCGGCGTCGCCGTGCTGGACACCCTCGGCGAGGATGCCGACGCCTGGGTCCGTCGCGCCGACCGTGCGCTTTATGCGGCCAAGGCGCGCGGCCGCAACACCGTGGTCGAGGCAGCCGCAGCCTGAGATCAGGCGGCGAATCGCGCGACCACCTCGGCCCGGGTCGGCATCGCAGCTGCGGTGCCCGCGCGCTCGGTGCTGAGCGCGGCACATCGGTTGGCGTGGCGCACCGCAGCGGAGAACGGCACACCGGGATCGCTGGAGAGGACCGCAGCCAGCGCACCCGAGAAGGCATCGCCGGCACCGGTGGTATCCACCGCGGCGACTGCCTCGGCCGCCAAACGATAGAAGGCGGGCTCGTCCGCCGCCCGCACGGCGTCTTCGGCATGCGAGACGAAGCAGCCCTGCGCTCCCAGCGTGATCACCACCGTCGGCACCGGTAGCCTGCACGCCAGCGCGTGCAACTCGGCGTCGCTGCGCGTGGCCAGCGTTTGCGCATCCACCGCCGTCGCAGCGAAACGTGCCAGCAACTGGGCAAACTCGGTTTCGTTGGGGGTAATGAGATCGCAGGCAGACAGCAGCGCGGCATCCAGCCCGGGATGCATCGGCGCCGGATTGAGCATGCGCAATGCACCGCAGGTATGGCCGAGATCGAAGGCAGCGGCAATCGCATCGAGATTGTTCTCCAGTTGCGCCAGCACCACGCGCGCGTCGCTGAAATCTTTGCGCTGTGCGCGCACAAACGCCGGATCGAGGCGCTCGTTGGCGGCCAGATGCACGAGGATCTGGTTCTGGCCATCGGCATCGATCAGCACGCAGGCGCTGCCGGTGGCTGCGCCGGTGACGATCTGCCAGCGGCAGGCCAGTCCCTCGTGCTCCGCATGGTGTCGCGCGAGGCCGGCGAGCGTGTCGTCGCCCAGCGCGGCAATCAGGCAGGTGGGCACACCCTGGCGATGGCAGGCCACGGCCTGGTTGTAGCCCTTGCCACCCGGCCCGGTCGCGAAACCCAGCGCGCGCCGCGTCTCGCCCGGCTGTGGCAGGCAGTCGCTGCGCCAGGCATAGTCCTGGTTGTAGCTGCCGACGACGACGGCGGGAGGCATGGTCGTCTACAGCGCGTGCAGCACGCCGGCGATGGTGGCGGTCATGAATGTCGCCAGCGATCCGCCCAGCACCGCGCGCAGGCCGAAACGCGCCAGATCCTGGCGCCGCCCCGGCGCGATGCCGCCGATGCCGCCGATCTGGATCGCGATCGAGGAGAAGTTGGCGAAGCCGCACAGCGCGTAAGTGGCGATCAGGCGGCTCTGCGGCAGCAGCTGGTTGAGGTGCTTGGACATGTCGACATAGGCAACGAACTCGTTGATGACCACCTTCTCGCCGATGAAGCTGCCGACCAGCGGCGCATCGTGCCAGGGCACGCCGATCAGCCACGCCACCGGCGCCAGCACCCAGCCGAAGATCGTCTGCATGCTCAGCTGCACGTCGCGGCCCGATGTCTGCGACAGCCAGTGGTTGATGGTGCCGGCGGGATCGGCGCTCCAGGCATGCGCGCCCAGCCACTGGATCGGCGCGTTGAGCAGCGCGATCAGGGCGATGAAGGCCAGCAGCATCGCGCCGACATTGAGCGCCAATTTGAGACCGTCGCCGGCGCCGGTGGCGGCGGCGTCGATCACATTGGCAGTGGTGCGCTCGACCTCCATCTTGACCGTGCCGCGGGTCAGCGGCTCGCCGGTTTCGGGAATCAGGATCTTGGCCAGCATCAGGGTGGCCGGCGCGGCCATGATCGAGGCGGTCAGAAAGTGCTTGGCGTAGAACTCCATCTGCGCCGGATCGTTGTGACCCAGCAGACCGACGTAGGCCGCCATCACCGATCCGGCGATGTGCGCCATGCCGCCGATCATCACCGTCATCAGCTCCGACTCGGTCATGCGCTCGATGTAGGGCTTGATGGTCAGCGGCGCCTCGGTCTGGCCGATGAACACGGATGCGCAGACGCTGGTGGTCTCGGCGCCGGACACGCGCATCACCTTGGTGATCACCCACGCCATGCCGCGCACGATCCGCTGCATCACGCCGAGGTGGTAGAGCACGCCGGTCAACGCGGCAAAGAACACGATTGTCGGCAGCACCTGCAGCGCGAACACGTAACCGATGTTCGGATTGGCGGCGTTGACCAGATTGCCGAAGATGAAGCTGGAGCCGACGCTGACGTAGCTCATCAGCTTGACGAAGCCGATCGCCAGCGCACCGAAGAGGTCGCGTCCCAGCGGCACCTTCAGCACGAAGCTGGCAAACACGATCTGCAGCGCGACACCGGTCGCGACCAGCTTCCAGTCGATCGCGCGGCGGTTGTTGGAGAACACCGTGGCGATCGAAAGCAGCACGGCCAAGCCGAACAGGCCGAACAGGATGCGGCCCAGGGCGTCGAGCATGCGGAATCCCCCCTAGTGTGGTGTCTCGGAAATACCCATCCAGCATTCCAGCGTCTTGCGGCGCG
The DNA here is from genome assembly GCA_035534135.1 of Rhodanobacteraceae bacterium. Taxonomy (GTDB): domain Bacteria; phylum Pseudomonadota; class Gammaproteobacteria; order Xanthomonadales; family Rhodanobacteraceae; genus Metallibacterium. Next base: position 8,126 of record DATLSL010000177.1, read on the forward strand.
ATACGGCGTTGCTCCTCGTCGCCATGGCGCGGCTATGACTCCTCGTCGCGCCTTGCCTCGCACCGAAAGTCACCTGGAATCGCCGGCGCGTACTTCTTAGACACCACACTAGCGACCGGCGGCCGAATCTCCGCGCCGGATTGCGCCGCAGCGTAGAGCATCGCGGCGCGCAGCGGCAAGGTACCGTGGTCAAACTGGCGCCACGGTGCGACACCTATTCAGGGCAGCAGCTTGCCCGGATTGAGAATGCCGTCGGGATCGAACGCGGCCTTGATGCCGTGCATCAACGCCAGTGCGCCCGGATCGAGCGCACGTGCCATGAAATCGCGTTTGGCCAAGCCGATGCCATGCTCGCCCGACAGCGTGCCGTCGAGGCGGATCACCGCATCGAACAGCTCCGCCAGGCAGGGCTCGGCGACGGCCAGCTCGCGCGCGTCGCGCGGCAGCAGATTGACGTGCAGATTGCCATTGCCGGCATGGCCGAAACAGACGATCGGCAGCCCGTACCGCACCGACAGTGTCTTGGCAACCGCGACCAATTCGGGCACGCGGCTGACCGGCACCACCACGTCCTCGTTGATCTTCTGCGGCGACAGGCTGCGCAGCGCCGGCGACAGCGCCTTGCGCACGGCCCACAGCGCCTCGGCCTCGGCGGCATCGGCGGCGGCGCGCAGTTCGAGCAGGCCGTCACCGCGTGCGGCGCGGCTGACCGCCGCCACGGCCGCGTCGAGGGTCTCGGGAGCGCCGTCGACTTCGATCAGCAGCAGCGCGCCGGCCTCCGGCACGGCAGCGCCGTCGCGGTGTGCGCGCGCCAACGCCAGCGAGGCGTCGTCGAGAAACTCCAGCGCGCAGGGCGTGACCGGCTGCGCCATGATCCGTGCCACCGCGCGCGCCGCCGCGCCGACGTCGGCATAGGTCGCGCGCAGGGTCGCCACGGCGTCGGGTTTCGGCACCAGTTTGAGCGTGGCCTCGGTGATCAGCGCCAGAGTGCCCTCGGAGCCGATCAGCAACCGCACCAAGTCGTAACCGGTGGCGCCCTTGGTGGTCGGCGTGCCGCAGCGCAACTCGCCGCCACTGCCGGTCACCGCGCGCAACGCCAGCACGTTCTCGCGGGTGGCGCCGTATTTAACCGTGCGCGGACCGCCGGCATTGCAGGCGAGGTTGCCGCCAACCGTGCAGTACGCCGCCGAGGTCGGATCCGGCGGCCAGAAAAACCCGTATGCGGCCAACGCACGCTGCAGGTCGCCGTTGAGCAGGCCCGGCTCGACCACCGCGATGCGGTCCTCCGGCACGATGTGCAGGATGCGGTTCATGCGCTCGAACGACACCACTACGCCGCCCGCAGTCGGCACCGAGGCACCCGTGGTGTTGGTGCCGCGGCCGCGCGCGACGACAGGCACGCGATGCGCACGGCAGGCCTGCACCAGCGCGACGACCTGCGCATGCTGATGCGGGAGCACCACCGCATCGGCGGGCGCCATCCGGCGTGAGTTGTCGTAACCGTAGGTCAGGCGGGTCGGTTCGTCGCAGCGCAAGGCGTCGCCGGGGAAGATCGCAGCGAGAGCTTCAAGGAGCGCCGCAGACAGAGAACTGGATTGCATCGCAGTCATGTCGTTGCGTCGGTTTCGAAAGCGTGTTGCAGCCACTGGGCCGGTACCGACGCCGCGGTACCGTCAAAGGCGACGACGTCGAAGCGGCAGGGACGGTCGGCCAGCGCGGGATGCGCCTGCAGGTACAGCGCGGCGGCGCGGCCCAGACGCCCGCGCTTGGCGACGCCGATCGAGGCCGCGGCGCCACCCTGGGCGGGGGAGCCACGATAGCGCACCTCGACGAATACCACGCAGTCGCCGTCGCGCATCACCAGATCGATCTCGCCGTAACGGGTGAGGTAGTTGCGCTCCAGCAGAACCAGACTCGCCCGCTGCAGCAGGGCCAGTGCGCGCGCCTCGAAACCGTCGCCGATGGCGCGCACGCGCTCAGGGCTCCGTGCCGTCGCCCGCCGGCGGGCTGAGCTGCAGACCGCCCGCCAGCGGCCGCGCCAGCCCGTTGTCGAAGCGCAGCCACAGCGGCACGCGCTGGATGTGGCCTTGCGCGTCCGCGGTCAGCTGGCCGGTCGCGCCCGACACATAGCTGCCCGGATGCGTACGCAGCCAGTCGAGATAGGGCACCAGCGCCCAGGCGTCCATGCCGAAAGCGAACAGCCGTGCCGCGCGGCCGTCGACATCCGGCAACTGGCCGGACAGCTCGCTGCGCACGGGCAATCCGGGCTGGGCCTCGAACAACCACGGTGCATCGCCGAACTCGACGCCGTCGAGATCGCGGTCGAGATTGGGATCGTTGCGCAGGCCGTACACGGACGCGGTGGCGTAAGCCGGCTGACGCAGCCTCGCCACGCGCAGCTGCGGCAGCAGCAGTCGTCCCTGCTCGGGGCGCACGGCCATGAAGATGCCGGCGTTGGCCGGCACGCCACCGGCAACCGCGCTGCGGATCGCGCTGGCGTAGTTGACCGAGCCCACCGGCAGCTGCGCGCTGCCGACCACCTCGCCGCCACCCGCCTGGAACTGCGCGGCAAAAGCCCGCGCCGCGCGCACCGCGGCATCGTCGTCACCATGGAACACCAGTGCGTTGCGCAAGCCGTCGGCGAGCATCCGCGCCGCGGCCTGGGCGCCTTCGCTCTCCGGCATCAGCGCGAATTCGGCGCTGCCGGGCGGCGGCGAGGTGCCGTTGTCCGGGTGATTGAGGGCCAGCAGCGGCACCGGCAGCGGCTGTGCGAACAGCGCGGCGACGCCTTCGCGCGCCAGCGGACCGACCACCAGCTGGGCGCCGTCGGCGATCGCCTGCCGGTAGGCCGCCACCGCGCCTGCGGCGGTGCCCTGGGTATCGTAGAAACGCACCTGCGGACGCGGCTGACCAGCGCGTGCCGATTCGAAATAGTTGGTCAGAAAACCGTCGCGCACCGCGCTGCCGGCCGCCGCCAGCGGGCCGCTCTGCGGCAACAGCACGGCGATCTGCTGGTAGGCGTGATAGCCCTCGGGCAGCACGCTCTGGCCTTGAGTCACTTCGGTGCCTACCGGACTGGCCAACTCGGGCAGCACGCGCGGCAATGCGGTGCCGAGGCCGGCCAGCGCCCGCTCGATCCACGGCAGCATTGGGTCGTTGGCCAGCAGCGTCGCCGCGCGCTGCTTGAGCGGGTTAGCGCCAAGCCCGGCCAGCAATTGCACGATGGCGCTGCCGTTGGCTGCCGCCGCCGGGCCGCGCAGACTGGGCTGCAACTGTACCCGCGCCACCGCCGCGGTCCAGCGATCACCGAGCGCTTCAGCAGCACTCGCCTGCACGCGCTCCGCGCGCGCGGCTTCGGCTGGCGGCAACGTGGCCGGCAGCGCCGCGATCAGGCTCAACGCGCGCTGCGGATCCTTGCGCGCCAGCGCGCGCTCGGCGGACAGCAGGTCGAAGCGGGTGCGATCGCCGGCACTCAGGCGGCTGCGGCGCACCAGTGCCAGTTCGGCATCGGCACGGCCACCCTGACCCTCGGCGTGCAGCGCCTCGGCGGCACGCAGGCGATAGCCGTCGCTGGCGGCGCCGCCCTGTGCAGCCAGGCCAAGCCAGCCGTGCGCGGCGCCGGCGTAGTCGCCGCGCGCATACAGCGCCTGGGCCTGGGCGGCCTGCGCCTGCTGCGCGGGCGTCGGGCCGCCGAGGCTGGCGCAGCCGGCCAGCAGCAGCGCCGCGAGGGTGGGGAGCAACAGGGCGCGCAGGCGGTGCATGCGAATTCCTTGATGCCGGCAGGGACGATTGCGCGATGATAGCGAATCGCGCCGCCTCGCCGCGGCGCCGGAGACAGGCATGCATCCGCCTACCGGCACGCTATGGGTGGTGGCGACGCCGATCGGTCATCTCGACGACCTCAGCCCGCGCGCCGCCGACACGCTGCGGCGGGCGGCGCTGATCGCCGCCGAGGATACGCGTCACAGCCGGCCGCTGCTCGCCCACTACGGCATCGCCACCGCGCTGACCGCGCTGCACGAGCACAACGAGCGCGAGGCCGTCGCCGCGCTGCTGGCGCGGCTGGCCGCCGGCGATGACGTTGCGCTGATCGCCGACGCTGGCACGCCGCTGATCAGCGATCCCGGCTACCGGCTGGTGCGCGCCGCCCGCGTCGCCGGCTTCCGGGTGTCGCCGGTACCGGGCGCCTGTGCCGCGATCGCCGCGCTGTCGGTCGCGGGCCTGGCCAGCGACCGCTTTGTGTTCGAAGGCTTCCTGCCCGCCAAGCCGGCCGCGCGATGTGCCCGTCTGCAGGTGCTGGCCGGCGAGCCGCGCACGCTGGTGTTCTATGAATCATCGCATCGCATCGAGGAATCCCTGGTCGATGTCGCCACGGTGTTCGGACCCGAGCGCGAAGCGGTACTCGCGCGCGAGCTGACCAAGCGCTTCGAAACCGTGCTGGCGCTACCGCTGGGTGCGCTGGCCGCACGCGTCGCCGCCGACGCTGACCAGCGTCGCGGCGAATTCGTGCTGCTGGTCGCGGGCCGTGCCGAAGCGGAGGACGTGCGGCTGCCGGAAGGGCGACGCGTGTTCGCTCTGCTGCGCGAGGAGCTGCCGCCGGCGCGTGCCGCGCGGCTGGCTGCCGCGATCACCGGCGCCCCGCGACGGGTGCTGTACGCCGGCAACGACGACTGAAAGAGGCCGGCATCGGGGATCGCGCCGGCGACCGCGCCGCGCGACAATGGTGCATTGACGGAGACCCCGCATGCCCGATTCCACTCTCGACGATCCACTGCGGATCGGCGGCCGCAGCTTCCGTTCGCGCCTGCTGACCGGCACCGGCAAGTACCGGGATTTTGATGAGACCCGTCGCGCCACCGAGGCCGCGGGCGCCGAGATCGTCACCGTCGCGATCCGGCGCATGAACCTGGGCCAGGATCCCGGCCAGCCCAGCCTGCTCGACGTGCTGCCGCCAGAGCGCTACACGATCCTGCCCAACACCGCCGGCTGCTACACCGCCGAGGACGCCGTGCGCACCTGCCGCCTGGCGCGCGAACTGCTGGACGGCCACACGCTGGTCAAACTGGAGGTGCTGGGCGACGCACGCACGCTGTATCCCGATGTGGTGCAGACATTGAAGGCCGCCGAGATACTGGTCGGCGAAGGCTTCGAGGTGATGGTCTACACCAGCGACGACCCGATCCTGGCGCGGCAGCTGGAGCAGATCGGCTGCGTCGCGGTGATGCCGCTGGCGGCGCCGATCGGCTCCGGGTTGGGTATCCAGAACCGCTATACGCTGCTGGAAATCATCGAGAGCGCCAAGGTGCCGATCATCGTCGATGCCGGCGTGGGTACGGCGTCCGACGCGGCGATCGCGATGGAGCTGGGCTGCGACGGCGTGCTGATGAATACCGCGATCGCCGGCGCGCGCGACCCGGTGCGCATGGCACAAGCGATGAAGCTGGCGGTCGAGGCCGGGCGCGCGGCATTCCGGGCCGGCCGCATCCCGCGCAAACGCTACGCCTCGGCGTCCAGTCCGCTCGACGGCACCCTGGTCTGAGCGATGACCGCCGCGCCGACGGACGCCCCTCCGCATCGCCCCGTCCGCAGCTTCGTGTTGCGGGAAGGGCGAGCCGGGATGTGCCGCGCGATGCCCAAGG
>DATLSL010000178.1:0-23294 GCA_035534135.1 Rhodanobacteraceae bacterium
CACGGCGATTGAGTTGACGGGGGCGCAAGTATTACCATTGTTCCGCAGCAGCGCCCATGTCCGAGACGACCTCCAAGCCCGTTCCGCCCACTCACCCCGAAGACGCCGCATCCGCAGCGGACGCTTCGGAGGCTGCGCCCGCGCCGATGCAGCGGCCATCCCTCGATCCCACGCGCTACGGTGACTGGGAGAAGAATGGGCGCTGCATTGATTTCTGAACGCCGCGCCTCCCGGACCACGCAGCCCCGTGGGCTCGTCACGGACGCGGGCTTGCCGCGTCTCCTTCAAGGATCGTTTGCCATGGCACCGACGGATCGCCCGCTCTCTCCCCACCTCGGGATCTACCGCTGGCAGGCGCAGATGGTCAGCTCGATCCTGCATCGGGCCACCGGCATCGCCCTGGCCGTCGGCGCCCTTCTGGTGACGTGGGGGCTGCTGGCACTGGCTGCCGGCCCGGCGGCGTTCGCCGGTTTCGCCGCTTTTTGCGCCAGCCCGCTGGGCCTGCTGCTGCTGCTGGGCTGGACCTGGTCGTTCGCCTATCACCTGCTCAACGGCGTGCGCCATCTGTTGCAGGATGCGGGTCTGGGCTATGCGGTCGCCGCCTTCGTGCGCAACAGCTGGATGACCGTGATCGGCAGCCTGCTGTTGACGATCTTCGTCTGGGCCTGGGTGCTGCTGGGAGTCGGGGCATGAACGACAACATGCGTACGCCGCTGGCGCGTGCGCGCGGGCTGGGCTCGGCGCAGGCCGGCGTGGGGCACTGGTGGCAGCAGCGGCTGACCGCGCTGGTGCTGCTGATACTGGGCCTCTGGTTTGTGGCACTGACTCTGGATCTGCTGCACGCCGGCTATGTCAGCGCACACGCGATGCTGGCGCAGCCGCTGAATGCGCTGCTGCTGATCGCCTTCACGGCGGTGATGTTCTGGCACGCTCAACTCGGTCTGCAGGTGGTGATTGAGGACTACGTCCACACCCGCTGGCTCGCGTTGACGCTGCAGATCGCCATCAAATTTCTTGCGGCACTGGGCGCGCTGGCTTGCGCGTTCGCGGTATTGCGCATTGCGCTGGGAAGCTGAGACCGATGGAAAGCTACAAGATCCAGCAGCACAAGTTCGACGTGATCGTGGTCGGCGCCGGCGGCGCCGGGCTGCGCGCGACGATGGGCATGGCCGCCAAGGGCCTCGCCACCGCCTGTCTGACCAAGGTGTTCCCGACGCGTTCGCACACCGTGGCCGCTCAGGGCGGCATCGCCGGTGCGCTGGGCAACATGGGCGAGGATGACTGGCGCTTCCACTTCTACGACACCATCAAGGGCTCGGACTGGCTGGGTGACCAGGACGCCATCGAGTACATGTGTCGCGAGGCGATCCCCGCGATCATCGAGCTGGAGCACTACGGCGTGCCGTTCTCGCGCACCGAGGACGGCAAGATCTACCAGCGCCCCTTCGGCGGCATGACCACGCACTACGGAAAGGGCACCGCGCAGCGCACCTGCGCCGCGGCCGACCGCACCGGCCACGCCATCCTGCACACGCTGTACCAGCAGGCCCTGAACAACCAGGCGCGCTTCTTCATCGAGTACTTCGCGCTCGACCTGATCTTCGACAGCGAGGGCGCCTGCGTCGGTGTGCTGGCGCTGGACATGAACGAGGGCACGCTGCACCTGTTCCGCGGCCACGCCGTGGTGCTGGCCACCGGCGGTTACGGTCGCACCTATTTTTCCTGCACTTCGGCGCATACCTGCACCGGCGACGGCGGCGGCATGGTGCTGCGCGCCGGCCTGGCGCTGCAGGACATGGAGTTCGTGCAGTTCCACCCCACCGGCATCTACGGCGCCGGCTGCCTGATCACCGAGGGCGTGCGCGGCGAGGGCGGTTTCCTGACCAACAGCAAGGGCGAGCGCTTCATGGAGCGCTACGCGCCCAACGCCAAGGACCTGGCCTCGCGCGATGTGGTCAGCCGCGCGATGACCATCGAGATCCGCGAGGGTCGCGGTGTCGGCGAACACCACGACCACCTGCATCTGAACTTGCAGCACCTTGGTGCCGAGGTGATCCACGAACGGCTGCCGGGCATTGCCGAGACCGCGCGCATCTTTGCCGGCGTCGACGTCGGCAAGCAGCCGATTCCGGTGCTGCCGACCGCGCACTACAACATGGGCGGCATCCCGACCAACTACCACGGCGAAGTCGTGCAGAAGCAAGGCGGCGACAACGATGCCGTCGTGCCGGGCCTGTTCTCGATCGGCGAAGCCGCCTGCGTCTCGGTGCACGGCGCCAACCGGCTGGGCTCCAACTCGCTGCTGGATCTGGTCGTGTTCGGTCGCGCTGCCGCGCTGCGCTGCGCCGAGACCATCACCCCCGGCGCCAGTCACAAGGATCTGCCGGCGAGCGTGCTCGATCCGGCACTGACGCGCTTCGACGGTTTGCGCCACGCCAATGGCGGCACCCCGACTGCACAGATCCGGCTCAACATGCAACGCACCATGCAGAGCGACGCGGCGGTGTTCCGTACCGACGAAACCCTGCGCGAGGGCTGCAGGAAGATGGCTGCAGTGCACGCCTCGCTGGCCGATGTGCGCGTCAGCGACCACTCGCTGGTGTGGAACTCGGATCTGGTCGAGACGCTGGAGCTGTCTAACCTGCTGGACCAGGCGGTCGCGACGATCGAGTCGGCCGTGCAGCGCACCGAGAGCCGCGGCGCGCATGCGCGCGAGGATTTCCCCGAGCGCGACGACGCCCAGTGGCAGAAGCACACCCTGGTGTGGGTGGATGCCCAGGGCAAGAGCCGCTTCGACTACCGCCCGGTGCACATGTACACGCAGACCGCGGATGTCGAGGTGATTCCGCCGAAGAAGCGGGTGTATTGAGAGGCGGGTCTCGGGACCCGGGACCCGGGACCCGAGCAAGAGCAGCGGGTTTGCGCGTGACCGGGCGCGGGCGAAGGACAGGCAAAGCATCACAGGCATTGCGGATGCCGGGTTGAACGAGCTTCACCAGCGGACGCGCCGCGGCGGTCCGCGATCTCCGATCATCGAGGTGACGACAGCACCATGGCCGAATTCACCCTGCCCAGGAACTCCAAGGTCCAGCCCGGCAAGCACTATCCGGCCGCGGCGGGCGCGAAGAAGCCGCGCACCTTCCGCATCTACCGCTGGAGTCCGGACGACGGCCAGAACCCGCGCGTCGACACCTACGAGGTCGACGTCTCCAACTGTCCGATGGTTCTCGACGTGCTGCTGAAGATCAAGAACGAGATCGACGCGACCCTGACCCTGCGGCGCTCCTGTCGCGAGGGCATCTGCGGCTCGTGCGCGATGAACATCGACGGCACCAACACGCTCGCCTGCACGCATGCGGTGGACGATTGCAGTCGCGGCGAGATTCCGATCTACCCGCTGCCGCACCTGCCGGTGGTCAAGGACCTGGTGCCGGATCTCTCTCATTTCTACGCGCAGCACGCCTCGATCCGGCCGTGGATCCGCACCCAGAGCCCGGCGCCGTCCGACCGCGAGCGCCTGCAGTCGCCGGAGGAGCGCAAGCAGCTCGACGGTCTCTACGAATGCATCCTCTGCGCCTGTTGCTCGACCTCGTGTCCGAGCTACTGGTGGAATGGCGACCGTTACCTAGGCCCGGCGGTGCTGCTGCAGGCGTATCGCTGGATTGTCGACAGCCGCGACGAGGACACCGGCACCCGCCTCGACGAGCTCGAGGACCCGTTTCGCCTGTATCGCTGCCACACGATCATGAACTGCACGCGCACCTGCCCCAAGGGCCTCAATCCGGCCAAGGCGATCGCCGAGATCAAGAAGCTGATCGTCGAGCGCCGGATGGCGTGAGAAGAGCAAGGGAGTGGAAAGTAGGGAGTGGGAAGTAGGGTTAGGAGCGCCAGGTTTGGCTTGCCAAGTCCAGCCCCTTGCCGGCTCTAAGCGCCGGGCTTGACAGCCCAACCTACGACTCTGCAGCTTTGTCAGGCTCCGGCTTCCGGCTTCCGGTTTCCGGCTTCCGGTTTCCCACTCCCCACTCCCCACTCCCGCCCCATGGATCCTCGCCACAAACGCCTCGCCTGGCGCTGCCGCCGCGGCACGCGCGAGCTGGACATCCTGCTCGGCGGTTGGCTGCGCGAGGAGTTCGCCGCGGCCAGCGAAGCCGAGCGGACGGCTTTCGAAAGCCTGCTCGAGCAGCAGGATCCCGACCTCTGGGACTGGCTGATGGCGCGGAGGCCGCCGCCGCGGGCCGACTGGCAGGCGATCGTCGATGCGATCCGCACCCGACATCAGCTTTGAGCTGAAGCCCTCGCCGAGCGAGCTGGCGCTGCTGGCCGCCGTGACCGTGCTGGCCCTGATCGGTGCGTGGGGGGCGGATCTCGACGGGCTGACGCGGCTGGCGCTCGCCGCCGTGGTGCTGGTCGTGGCGGGCGCTGCCTTGCGCCGCCGCCTGCGCCCGCCACTGGTGGCCGTGCGCTGGCGCGGCGATGGCGAGGTGCGGGTGACACTGCGCGACGGCAGCGAGGTTGAGGCAACATTGAGAGGCCGCTCCTGGGGTCCGCTGATCGTGCTGGCGCTGGCCTGGCGCGGGCGCCGGCTGGGCTTGTGGCTGTGGCCCGATCAGCTGGACGCCGACGGCCGCCGACGTCTGCGCATGCGCCTGTCGGCAACTGCCGACGCGCACTGAGGGCGTCGCCCGCTTGCTGCACCGTCACCCTTCGGGCACTCTGCCGCGGCCCTGCGGTCCAAGTGCCGCACCTTCGTCGGCCGCATCCTCATGTTTCGACCCCTGAGCCTGTTCATCGGTCTGCGCTACACGCGCGCCAAGCGCCGCAACCACTTCATCTCGTTCATCTCGCTGGTGTCGATGATGGGCATCGCGATCGGCGTCACCGCGCTGATCGCGGTGATCTCGGTGATGAACGGCTTCGATCACGAGCTGAAGTCGCGCATTCTCGGCATGACCGCGGAGGCCACCGTCAGCGGCGTCGAGGGCTCGCTGCACGACTGGCCGCGCGCGGTCCGGCTGGCCGAGCAGACACCGCATGTCATCGCCGCCGCGCCCTACGTCGACAACTTCGCCCTGCTCGACGGCCAGCGCAGCCAGGGCGCGGTGGTGCGCGGCATCCTGCCCGCCGACGAGGCGCGCGTCTCCGACATCGCCGGCAAGGTCGTGCAGGGCTCGCTGGCCCGGTTGACGCCCGGCAGCTGGAACATCGCGCTGGGCCGCGATCTGGCGCTGGCGCTGGGGGTGAACGTCGGCGACAAGCTGGTGCTGATCGCGCCGCAGGTCACGGCGACGCCGATCGGCGCGGTGCCCCGCCTGCGCAGCTTCACCGTCGGCGCGATCTTCGCCGCCGGCATGGAGGAGTACGACTCCAGTCTCGCCGTGATCAACATGAGCGACGCCGAGAAGCTCTACCAGCTGTCCGGTCCGACCGGCATCCGCCTGAAGCTCGACAACCCCTCGCGCGCCTACCAGGTCGGCCGCGAGTTGGCGCAGCGGCTGGGCGGCGACTACATGGTGCAGACCTGGATGGACAGCCACTCCAACTTCTTCAAGGCGGTTGCGATGGAGAAGAAGGTGATGTTCGTGATCCTGTCGCTGATCGTTGCCGTGGCCGCCTTCAACCTGGTATCGACCCTGGTGATGCTGGTCACCGACAAGCAGGCCGACATCGCCATCCTGCGCACGCTCGGCGCCACGCCGCGTACGGTGATGGGGGTTTTCGTGGTGCAGGGCATGGTGTCGGGACTGATCGGCATCGCCAGCGGTGTGCTCGGCGGCGTGCTGCTGGCTTGGAATCTGCAGGCGATCGCGGACTGGATCCAGCGCGTCTTCCACGTCCAGTTCCTGTCGCCCGACGTCTACTACATCAGCAACCTGCCGTCCGAGCTGCACTGGAGCGACGTCGGCTGGATCAGCCTGATGGCGTTCGTGTTCGCGCTGCTGGCGACGCTGTACCCGGCCTGGCGCGGCGCGCGCACGCAGCCGGCGGAGGCGCTGCGCTATGAATAGGCATAGCGGGACTCGGGACTCGGTACCCGGGACCCGGGACGAGCAAAAACAGGGCCAAGGGCAGGCGCCAGGCGACGGTCTTTCGCAGAGCGACACGGTGCTGCGCGCCACCGGCGTGGCCAAGACCTACAGCGAAGGCCGGCTGCGCACCGAGGTGCTCAGCTCAGCCAGCTTCGAGCTCAAGCGCGGCGCGACGCTGGCGATCGTCGGCACCTCGGGCGCCGGCAAGAGCACCCTGCTGCACATCGTCGGTGGTCTGGACACGCCCAGCGCCGGCGAGATCGAGGTCGAGGGCCGGATCCTGTCGCGGCTGAGCGACGCCGAGCGCGGCCGCGTGCGCAACCGCTCGCTGGGCTTCATCTACCAGTTCCATCACCTGCTGCCCGAGTTCAGCGCGCTGGAGAACGTCGCCATGCCGCTGCTGATTCGCGGCACGCCGGTGCCGGAAGCGCGCGAACGCAGCCGCGCGCTGCTGGAGCGCGTCGGTCTCGGCGCGCGCCTCGAACACAAGCCGGGCGAGCTGTCCGGCGGCGAGCGCCAGCGCTGCGCGGTAGCGCGCGCACTGGTGACGCAGCCGGCCTGCGTGCTCGGCGACGAGCCCACCGGCAACCTCGACGAGAAGAACGCCGCGCAGGTCTACGACCTGATGCTGGAGCTCAACCGCGAGATCGGCACCAGCTTCGTGCTGGTGACCCACGACCCGCGCCTCGCCGCGCGCATGGATCGCGTGCTGGAACTGTCCGGCGGTCAACTGCACCCGTACGCGCCGGACTGAGCCGCGCGCGGCATCCCGGGAGAGGGGATGACGCTGCCGTTCACATCGCCAGGGAGAGTTGCCGCCGCCGGGGCGGCTGTTTGCACAGCTGCCGTGGCGCGCCTGCGTGGCGGCATGTGCCGGGCCTCGCGCGTGCCCGCTGCCGCGGGGTTGCACCCCGTGCATGCGCTGACTGCACTGGTCGGCGCGCTGGGTGCGGCGCTGCTTCCGGTGTTGCCGCCACGCCCGGCGCTGCTGGTCCTTGCGGCGATCGCGATGGTCCTGCTGGCGCTGCCGCGGGCGCGGCCGCTGCGCGTGCTGGCGCTGCTGGCGTTGGGTTTCGCATGGACAGCCTGGCGCGCGCAGGGGGCGCTCGATGCGCGCCTGTCGCACGCACTGGAGGGGCGCGACCTGGTCGTGGTCGGTACGGTCGCGGGCCTGCCCGAGAGCGCCGAGGCCGCGACGCGCTTTGACTTCGATCTGCGCGCGGCGCATCACGGCGATGACGCGGTGCCGTTGCACGGCAGCGTGCGCCTGGCCTGGTACGGGCGCGCCGAAGCACCGCCGGTACTGGCACCCTGCGGGCGCTGGCGACTGACGGTGCGCCTGAAGCGGCCGCACGGGTTGGTCAACCCGGGCGGTTTCGACGGCGAGCGGCATGCCGCCGAGCGCGGCATCGTTGCCGCCGGCTATGTGCGCGACGCACGCAGCGCCGAGCGTCTGGGCCGCGATGCCGTGTGCGTGGACCGGCTGCGTGCGCGGTTGTCGGCGGCGATCGCGGCCGCGCGCCCGCCCAATGACATCACCACGCCGTTGCTGCAGGCGCTGGCGGTGGGCGACCAGCGCGGTCTCGATGCGCACGCCTGGGACGTGCTGCGCGCCACCGGCGTCGGCCATCTGATCGCGATCTCCGGTCTGCACGTGGGCCTGGCCGCGATCGCCGGCGCGCTGGCGGTGCGTCTGTTGTGGTGGCTGTGGCCCGAACTGGCATTGCGGCTGCCACGCCGACGCGCCGAAGCGCCAATCGCACTGCTCGCGGCCACCGCCTACGGTGCGCTGGCCGGCTTCGGTCTGCCGACCACGCGCACCCTGCTGATGATCGCGGTGGCTGCGCTGGCGATCGGCTTGCGTCGCCATGTGGGCGCCGCGCAGGCGCTGGCGCTGGCCCTGCTGGCGATCCTGCTGTGGGATCCGCTGGCGCTGCTGTCGGCGGGGTTCTGGTTGTCCTTCGTCGGCGTGGCGATGCTGCTCTATACCCTGCGGCCGGGGCGCGGGCTGCGCGCGTGGCTGTTCGAGCTGGGCTGGACGCAGGCGGTGATGACGCTGGCGCTGCTGCCACTGACGGTGGCGCTGTTCGGGCAGAGCTCGCTGGTGGGTCCGCTGGCCAATGCGGTCGCGGTGCCGCTGATGAGTTTTGTGATCGTGCCGGTCGATCTGCTGGCGGTGCTGCTGCTGGGCGCCGGATGGCCGGGCGGAGCGACGATGCTGGCGCTGGCGGCATCGCTGATGAGCATGCAGTGGCGACTGCTGGAACATCTGGCGGCAAGGTCGCTGGCGCAGTGGTACTGGCCCCAACCTCATGCATGGGCGCTGGCGCTGGCCGCGCTGGGTGTGCTCTGGTTGCTGCTGCCGCGCGGTGCGCCGGCGCGCGCGCTGGGCGTCGTGCTGCTGCTGCCGCTGCTGGTGACCCGGCCGCTGGCGCCCGTGCACGGCGAGTTCGAGGCGACGGTGCTGGATGTCGGCCAGGGCCTGTCGGTGCTGGTGCGCACGCAGCACCACGCCATGCTGTTCGATGCTGGTGCGCGTTTCCCCTCCGGCTACGACCTCGGCGAAGCGGCGGTGACGCCGTCGCTGCGTGCGCTGGGCGTGCGCCGGCTCGATCTGCTGGTGGTCAGCCACGGCGACAACGATCACGCCGGCGGCGCGCGTGCGGTGCAGGCTGCCTATCCGCAGGCGGCCCTGCTCGGCAGCGAGCCGCAGCGTAGCGGCCTGCCGCTGACGCCCTGCCGCGCAGGCCAGGCCTGGCACTGGGACGATGTGCGGGTGCGCGTCGTGCATCCCGCCGCGGCGATGCCAGAGCGGCGCAACGATGGCTCCTGCGTGCTGCTGATCGAGGGCCGCGTCGGCCGCCTGTTGCTGAGCGGCGACATCGAGGCGCGCGGCGAGGCAGCGGTTGCCGCCACGCTGCCGTCGGCGCCCACGCCGCTGGTGCTGCTGGTGCCGCATCACGGCAGCAAGACCTCGTCGGGCGAAGGTTTCCTGCGCGCGCTGGCGCCGCGCGCCGCGCTGGTTTCTGCCGGCTACCGCAGCCGCTTCGGGCATCCGCACCCGCGCGTGGTCGAGCGCTATCGCGCGCTGGCGATCCCGCTGTTCAACACCGCCGACGCGGGCGCGCTGCGGCTGACGTTCACCGCCGACGGACCGCACATCGAAAGCGAGCGCACGCGGCGCCGGCGCTGGTGGCGCGAGTAGCGGGGCTGCGACCGCGCGCACAGGCGGCGCGCGGTTCGCTGTTATGATTCCGCCGCTTGCGTGGCAACCCTGAGGTGCGGGAATGCTGGACATCCTGATGGCGGGCGGCTGGGCGATGCTGCCCATCCTCGCGGCCTCCGCCGTGGCCCTGGCGATCATCCTCGAACGCTACTGGACCTTGCGCCGCAAGGCGGTGCTGCCGGATGGACTGGGTGACCAGGTACGCGCCTGGGCGCGCTCGCGTTCGCTCGATCCGCAGCATCTGGCCACGCTTGCCGCCGGCTCGCCGCTGGGCGAACTGCTGGCCGGTGCGCTGGCGGTACGCAACCGTCCGCGCGAGATCATCAAGGAACGCATCGAGGACACCGGCCGCCACGTCATCCACCGCATGGAGCGCTATCTCAATGCGTTGGGCACGATCGCCCTGATCGCGCCGCTGCTGGGTCTGTTCGGCACCGTGATCGGCCTGATCCGCATGTTCATGGCGGTGATGATCAATGGCGCCGGTGATCCCACCAAGATGGCCGGTGGCATCGGCGAGGCGCTGGTGTGCACCGCCAGCGGATTGGTGGTGGCGATTCCGGCCTACGTGTTTCACCGCTACTTCCGCGCCCGCGTCGCCGACTACGCGGTGGCGATGGAAAAGCAGGCGAGTGCGCTGCTAGACGAATTGGCCGTGCACGCCGAGCCGGCACGGGCGCCGATCGCCGCCGCGCGCGGCGCACGCTGAGACCGCCGCGGTGCGCATCGGCGCTGCCCGTCGCGAGGACGACTTCGAGATCAACGTGATCTCGCTGATCGACGTGCTGCTGACCCTGCTGATGTTCTTCGTGATGACCACCACCTTCGTGCAGCAGGCGCGTCTGAAGGTGTCGCTGCCGCAGGCCAGCAATCCCGCCGAGGTGCCGCCGCAGAACGCGCTGGTGATCGTGGTCGATCGCCGCGGCCGCTATTTCGTCGGTGGCAACGAGGTGCTGGGGCAGGGCGTCGATCCGCTGAAGCAGGCCATCGCCGCCGTCGCCGGTGATGACCGCAGCCAGCCGGTGATCCTGCGTGCCGACGCCGAGACGCCCAACCAGGCCGTGGTCACGGCGATGGATGCGCTGGGCCAGCTCGGCTTTGTCCATCTGGCACTGGCGACCGCGCCGGCACAGGGTGATCGGGGTCGATGAACATGTCCGCGAACGCGCCGCCGCCGGCGCTGTGGCCGACCTACAAGCGCCTGCTGGGCTACGTGCGGCCGCACTGGCGCGAATTTCTCACTGCGCTGTTCGGCATGCTCTCCGACGCCGCGGTCGCGTCGATCTTCACCGCGCTGATCAAGCCGATGATCAATCGTGTGTTCATCGCCCACGACCCGCGGCTGACGTTCTGGCTGCCGATCATCATCGTCGCGCTGTTCGCCTACCGCGGCTTTGCCACCTATATCGGCGGTCTCGGCATGGCGCGCATCGGTCGCGTGATCGTCGAGACGATGCGCAACCAGGTCTTCGAGCGCTATCTGGGGTTCCCCAGCAGCCGCTTTGCGCGCGAGCCCAGCGGACACATGATGGCGCGCCTGACCTATACCTCGGAGCAGGTCGCCGCCGCCGCCGCCGACTCGCTCAAGACCATGATCCTCGACGGCTTCATGGTACTGGGCATGATCACCGTGATGCTGCTCAACAGCGCACGGCTGACCCTGGTGCTGCTGGTGATGGCGCCGCTGGTGTCGATCGTGGTCTACAAGGTCGGCCAGCGCTACCGGCGCACGAACCGGCGCATCCAGGATTCGATCGGCTCGTTCAGCGGCGTGATCGACGAGGCTGTCGGCGGCTTCCGCGAGGTGCGCGTCTACGGCGGCCGTGCTTACGAGCGTGCGCGCTTCGCCGCCATCAACGCCCGCATCCGCGCGCTCAACGTCAAGGTCTATGCGACCAACGCGCTGGCGACCTCGGTGGTGCAGACGGTGGCGGCGATGGGCCTGGCGCTGGTGATCTTCATCGCCACGCGACCGTTCATGCTCAACCACATCAGCCCCGGCGCCTTCATGTCGCTGATCACGGCGATGCTGCTGATGCTGCCCTCGCTGAAGCGCCTGACCACGGTGCAGGCCAACCTGCAGCGCGGCGTGGTCGCGGCGCAGGATCTGTTCGCGGTGATCGATGCGCCGGCCGAACGCGACGACGGCACGGTCGAGCTGCAACACTGCCGTGGTGACGTCCGCCTCGAGGCCGTGCAGATGATCTACGACGGCGCCGAGGTGGCGGCGCTGAATGGCGTCGACGTGCATTGCGCGGCCGGCAAGGTCACCGCGCTGGTCGGCCGTTCCGGCAGCGGCAAGACCACCGTTGCCAGCCTGATTCCGCGTTTCTACGATCCCTCTGCAGGCCGCCTGCTGCTCGACGGACGGCCGCTGGGCGACTACACCCTGGCCAGCCTGCGCCGGCAGATCGCCTGGGTCGGGCAGACGGTAGTGCTGTTCGACGACAGCATCGCGCGCAACATCGCCTATGGCGACATGGAGGGCGCCAACGAAGCCGATATCCTCACTGCCGCCGAGGCGGCCAACGCGATGGAGTTCATCCGCCGCCTGCCCGACGGCATCCACAGCCGCATCGGGGAGAGTGGATCGCTGCTCTCGGGCGGCCAGCGCCAGCGCATCGCGATCGCGCGCGCGATCCTCAAGAACGCGCCGATCCTGATTCTCGACGAGGCCACCAGCGCGCTGGACACCGAGTCCGAGCGTCTGATCCAGCAGGCGCTGGACCGGCTGATGCGCAACCGCACCACGCTGGTGATCGCGCACCGGTTGTCGACCATCGAACACGCCGACACCATCGTCGTGCTCGAGCAGGGCCGGGTGCTCGAGCAGGGCACGCATGCCGAGCTGCTGGCTCGCGACGGTCACTACGCCGCGCTGCACCGCATGCAGTTTCGCGAAGCCGCTGCCTGAGTCCGATGGCCGCGCTGCGCGAACCCGCTTTCTGGTACGCCGCATCCGCGCCGCCGTGGGCACTGCGCCCGCTGGCCGCGTTGTACGGAAGTCTCGTGCGGCTGCGGTGGGCGCTCTATGCACGCGGCCTGCTGCAACGCCGACGTTTGCCGGTGCCGGTACTGGTGGTCGGCAATATCAGCGTCGGCGGCACCGGCAAGACGCCGCTGGTGATCGCCCTGGTTGAAGCCCTGCGTGCGCGCGGATTCCGCCCCGGCGTGGTCAGCCGCGGCTACGGCGGCAGCGCGACCACGCCGCAGTTGCTCGAGCCGGGTTGCGACGCGCAGCAGGTCGGCGACGAGCCCTGCCTGATCCGCCGCCATTGCGGCGTGCCGGTGGCGATCGGCCGCGAACGCGCCGTCGCTGCGCAACTGCTGGTCGAGGCCGGTGCCGATCTGGTGATCGCCGACGACGGCCTGCAGCACTACGCGCTGGCGCGCGACATCGAGATCTGCGTGATCGACGGCACGCGCCGTTTCGGCAACGGCCGATTGCTGCCGGCCGGACCGTTGCGCGAACCGCTGCAGCGCCTGGCGTCGGTCGACTATCGCGTCTGCAACGGCGGCCTGGCGCGACCGGACGAAGTCCCCCTGCGCCTGGTCGAGGACCGTGCCTATCGTCTGCTGGCGCCCGCGGAGCGCGTGGCCCTGGCCGATTTCGGCGTCCGCAACGTGCATGCCATCGCCGGCATCGGCGACCCCGAGCGGTTTTTCCGCAGCCTGCGCGCGCAGCGCTTCGAGGTGACTGCGCATGCGTTTCCCGACCATCATCCCTACCGCCTCGCCGATCTCGATTTCGGTGATGAACTGCCGCTGCTGATGACCGAGAAGGACGCGATCAAATGTCGCGCCTTCGCCCGGCCGCACTGGTGGGTAGTGCCGGTGCGCGCCCTGCTGCCCGAGGATTTCCTCGATGCGCTGGCCGCGCGCCTGCGCGCGCTGTAACCATCCTGTCGTTGCCGCCGGTGGCGCCGGGCGGCTAAACTCCCGATCGTGTTCCCGATGAGGTCGTTCCGCGTGGACCCTTGCAGTAGTCCTCGATCTGCAGCCTTGAATTCGTTCCCGCGCGACTGACGACCTGGCTTCCGCCGGCTGTCCCGCGTCGGGATGGCAGTCACGGCGGAGCCCGCATTCCCTGATGGCTCCGTAACCCGGCCGCGCGTGCTGCGGCCGGGCGCTTGTATCCGGAGTCTCCATGTTCGGACCGCTTGCCCTGTTTGGCCTGATCCCGGACCGCCCGGGCGGTCGCGCGCGGCCTTCGGCCAGCGTGTCGGCGACCCAGCAGGCGTATCTGCTCGAGCTGGCTCGCCTCGAGGCCGCCGCCGCGCTGAGCCGGCTCGACAGCGGCATGGACGGCCTCGACGCCGGCGATGCCGAGGCGCGCCTGGAGCGGCACGGCCCCAACGTCGTCGGCAGCGAGAAGAAGGCATCGCTGCTGGTCGAGATCCTGCGTCGCCTGGTCAACCCGCTGAACCTGCTGCTGCTGGCGCTGGCGGTGGTGTCGTTTCTCACCTCCGACCCGATCGGCGCCGGCATCATGACCACCATGGTCACGGTCGCGGTGATCGTCGGCTACGTGCAGGAGCGCAAGTCCAGCCAGGCCGTCGCCTCGCTGCGGCGCATGGTCAGCAACACCGCCTCGGTGCGTCGCCGCGGCGAGGGCAGCCCGCGCAGCGAGCTGCCGATCGAGCAGCTGGTGCCGGGCGACGTGATCCACCTCTCCGCCGGCGACATGATTCCCGCCGATGCGCGTCTGCTGGCGGCCAAGGATCTGTTCGTCAACCAGTCCAGCCTGACCGGCGAATCGATGCCGGTGGAGAAGTTCGCCGGCGCCGATGCCGGCGCCAAGACGCCGCTGGAGGCGCGCAACCTGTGCTTCATGGGCTCGAACGTGATCAGCGGCAGTGCACTGGCGCTGGTCGTGGCCACCGGCCGCGAGACCGCCTTCGGTGCCCTGGCCAGTGCGGTCGCCGCGCCGCGCGGTGCCTCGACCAGCTTCGACGTCGGCCTGCGCCGCTTCGTCACCCTGATGCTGCGCTTCATCCTGGTGATGGTGCCGCTGGTGTTCGTGGTCAACGGCGTGCTCAAGCACGACTGGCTGGAATCGCTGATGTTCTCGATCGCGGTCGCCGTCGGGCTGACGCCCGAGATGCTGCCCGCGATCGTCACCTTCAACCTGGCCAAGGGCGCGCTGGCGATGGCGCGCAAGGACGTGATCGTCAAGCATCTGCCGGCGATCCAGAATTTCGGCGCGATCGACGTGCTGTGCACCGACAAGACCGGCACCCTGACCCAGGACAAGGTGATCCTGGAGCGCCACGTCGATGCCGCCGGGGCCGACAACGAGCACGTGCTGGAGCTGGCCTTCCTCAACAGCCACTACCAGACCGGCCTGAAGAACCTGCTCGACATCGCCGTGCTGGAGAGCGTCGCCGGCGTCGAGACGCACCGGTTGGCGGCCGACTACGCGCTGGTCGACGAGGTACCGTTCGATTTCGAGCGCCGGCGCATGTCGGTGGTGGTGCGCGATCCCGAGGGCCGCCATCTGCTGATCAGC
The DNA here is from genome assembly GCA_035534135.1 of Rhodanobacteraceae bacterium. Classification (GTDB taxonomy): domain Bacteria; phylum Pseudomonadota; class Gammaproteobacteria; order Xanthomonadales; family Rhodanobacteraceae; genus Metallibacterium. The sequence continues at coordinate 14,762 of DATLSL010000178.1, forward strand.
AAGGGCGCGGTCGCGGAGACTCTCGGCATCTGCACGCGCGTGGCCGGCACCGATGGCGAAGTGGCGCTGGACGCCGACCGCCTGGCCGAGGTGCGCCAGGTCGCGCACGATCTCAATGCCGACGGCTTCCGCGTGATCGCGGTCGGCGTGCGCGAGATGACGCCGCCGCGCGAGGCCTATGGCCGCGACGACGAGCGCGAGCTGACCCTGGTCGGTTTCATGGCCTTCCTCGATCCGCCCAAGGAGAGCGCCGCCGAGGCGATCCGCGCGCTCAACCAGCACGGCGTCGCGGTCAAGATCCTCACCGGCGACAACGACGTCGTCGCCCGCCACGTCTGCCGCCTGGTCGGGCTGAATCTGCAGCGCGTGCTGACCGGTCCCGAGCTGGACGCGATGTCCGACGCCGACCTCGCCGGCGCGGTGCGCGAGACGCAGCTGTTCGCGCGCCTCAATCCGCAGCAGAAGGTACGCGTGATCGAGACCCTGCGCGGGCAGGGCCACGTCGTCGGGTTTCTCGGCGACGGCATCAACGACGGCCCGGCGCTGCGCGCGGCCGACGTCGGCATCTCGGTCGACACCGCGGTCGACATCGCCAAGGAGTCGGCCGACATCATCCTGCTGGAGAAGAGCCTGGCCGTGCTCGAGGAGGGCGTGCTCGAGGGCCGTCGCGTGTTCGGCAACATCCTCAAGTACATCAAGATGACCGCCAGCTCCAACTTCGGCAACGTGTTCAGCGTGATCGGTGCCAGCATCCTGCTGCCGTTCCTGCCGATGGCGCCGATCCAGCTGCTGATCAACAACCTGATGTACGACCTGTCGATGACCACCATCGCCACCGACGGCGTCGATGTCGAGTACATCGCCACGCCGCGGCGCTGGGAGATGGGCAACATCGCCCGCTACATGTTCACCTTCGGCCCGGTCAGCTCGCTGTTCGACTACGTCACCTTCGGCGTGATGTGGTGGCTGCTGGGATTCTCGGCGCATCCGCTGCTGTTCCAGACCGGCTGGTTCGTCGAGTCGCTGCTGTCGCAGACCCTGATTGTCTACGTGATCCGGACCGCGCGCCTGCCATTCATCGAGAGCACGCCGAGCCTGCCGTTGCTGGTGACCACGCTGGGCTTCTGCCTGCTGGGCATCCTGCTGCCGTTCACGCCGCTGGCGCATCTGTTCGGCTTCGCGCCGCTGCCAGGCGGCTACTGGATGTATCTGGTCGGCATCCTTGCCGCGTACATGCTGCTGGCGCAGGGGGTCAAGGCGCTGCTGATCCGCCGCTTCGGACTCAACTGACCGCTGCCTCCGGGCTGCGTCGCCTGGCAGGCGCCGGCGCGCGTTGACGCCGCACTGATCGGGCGGTGCCCATACTGCCGTGATGAACAGGGACCCTCTCGGTGTTGCATTCGGCGATCCGCTCGATCACCGCCTCGCCGCGCGCGCTGGCCGGATCAGCAGCTCGCTGCACACGTACCTGCGCGCATGAGCGTCGCCATCGTCTGGTTCCGTCGCGACCTGCGGCTGGCCGACAACCCGGCGCTGACCGCCGCGCAGGCTGCGCACGAGCGCGTGCTGCCCGTATACGTGCACGCACCCGACGAGGAAGCGCCGTGGGCGCCGGGCGGCGCCTCGCGCTGGTGGCTGCACCACAGCCTGGCGGCGCTGGATGCCGATCTGCGTCGCTGCGGTGCGACGCTGCACATCGCGCGCGGACCGAGCCTGCGCGCCCTGGACGACCTGATCGCGAAAACCGGCGCCGGTGCGGTGTATTGGAACCGTCTCTACGAGCCCGCGGCGATGGCTCGCGACCGCGCGATCAAGGACGCCCTGCGCGCGCGCGGCATCGCCGCGCACAGCAGCAACGCCGCGCTGCTGTTCGAGCCCTGGCAGCTGCAGACCGGGCAGGGCGATCCGTACCGCGTGTTTACGCCGTTCTGGCGCAAGGCGCGCACGCGGCTGCAGCCGCAGGCACCGACTGCGGCACCCGCTCGCATCGCATCGCCGCCACTGCCTGCAAGCCTGCCGCTGACGGCGCTCGGGCTGCTGCCGCGGACCGTTTGGGACGCCGGGCTGGCCGCGGCGTGGACGCCGGGCGCCGCCGGCGCGCAGGCGCGGCTGGATCTGTTCGGCGAGGCGGCGCTGGGTGGCTACAAGGTTCAGCGCGACTTTCCCGATCGAGTCGGCACCTCGCGGCTGTCGCCGCACCTGCATTTCGGCGAGGTCTCGCCGCGGCAAGTCGTCTGGCAGCTGGGCAAGCTCGCGCGCGCCGATCATGGTGCTGCGGCCAGCGAGGTGGCGGAGCCGTATATCCGCGAACTCGGCTGGCGCGAGTTCGCGCATCATCTGCTGTATCACTTCCCGCAGGCGCCCACGGCCAACCTCAACCCGCGGTTTGACCGCTTCCCATGGGCGCCCGACGATACCGAAGCGCTGGCCCGCTGGCAGCGCGGCCGCACCGGCATCCCGATCGTCGACGCCGGGATGCGCGAGCTGTGGCGCAGCGGCTGGATGCACAGCCGCGTGCGCATGATCGTGGCCAGCTTCTTGACCAAGAACCTGCGCCTGCACTGGCGCCACGGCGCGCGCTGGTTCTGGGACACCCTGGTCGACGCCGATCTGGCCAACAACATCCAGGGCTGGCAGTGGAGCGCCGGCAGCGGCGCCGACGCCGCGCCGTACTTTCGCATCTTCAATCCGGTGACGCAGGCGCAGCGGTTCGATCCTGCCGGCCGCTACGTGCGGCGCTGGCTGCCCGAGCTGGCCGCGGCGCCGGACGCGCTGCTGCAGCAGCCGTGGCAGGATCCGGCGCTGCTGCGCCGTTGCGGTTATCCGGCGCCGATGGTCGATCTGCGCAGCTCGCGCGAGGCCGCACTGGCGGCGTATCGGCAGATGCGCGCAGGGGCCTGATCAGGCCGCCGGCTCGTCGACGGGCGCACGCTTCAGCAGCCAGGCCAGCGCCGGCGGCGTGACCACCGCGGTCAGCAGCGACATCGCCACGATCACCGCGTAGATGCGGTCGGAAAACACGCCCGCCGCGAGGCCGAGGCTGGCGATCACCACGCCGACCTCGCCGCGCGGCACCATGCCGACGCCGACGATCAGCGCGCTGCGCGGGCGCAGCGACAGCGCGCCAAGAAACCCGCCCAGCACCTTGCTGGCGATGGCGATCGCGGTCGCCACGGCGAGCATCCACAGCGCCTGCGGATCGGCAAACACCGCCAGCTTGAGCTGCATGCCGGTGACCGCGAAGAAGAACGGCGTCAGCAGTACCAGCAGCGGTTGCATCTGGTGCTCCAGCTGTTCGCGTTGGCGCGTCTCCGAGGCGATCACGCCGGCGAGAAAGGCGCCGATGATCGCGGCCAGGCCGAAGCGCGTCGACAGCCACGCCAGGCCGAGGCACAGCGCCAGCACGATGGTCAGCGGCGACAGCGGGTTGATCGGCCGCTCCAGCCAGTCCGAGCGCAGGCGCGCGGCGCGGGTCCCGACGAAACCGATCACGGCCAGAAAGCCGATCGCCTCCAGCAGCACCACGCCCAGACGCAGCGGATCGAGACTGCCGCCCTGCTGCAGCGACACCACCACGCCCAGCAGCAGCATGGCGAGGATGTCATCGATCACCGCCGCGCCCAGGATCACGCGGCTCTCGGTCCGCTGCAGCACGCCCATCTCCTGCAGCACGCGCGCGGTGATGCCGACCGAGGTGGCGACGAAGGCGGCGGCAACGAACATCGACTTGTCCCAGCCGAAGCCCGACAGATGCGCCCACAGCGTGGCGCCGCCGAACGGGAACACCACGCCCAGCACGCCGACCAGGAATGCCGCCACGCCGACGCGCTTGAGTTCGCCCAGCCGCGTCTCCAGGCCGACCGCGAACAGCAGCAGCACCACGCCGATCTCCGACAGCAGCTGCAGCGGCTCATCGGGCTTGACCCAGCCCAGCGCCGAGGGGCCGATCAGCGCGCCGGCGACGATCTCGCCGACCACGCCGGGCATTTTCAGGCGCTGCGCCAGCTCGCCGCAGACCAGCGCAGCGGCGTAGACGATGAACAGCTGCAGCAGGATGTCGGCGGCGTGGTGCATGCGTGCTCCTCTGTCAGGGTCCCTCGCAAGCCATGGATGGCTTGCCGCGCATCGAGCACGCAAGTGCTTGATGCGGCGTAGCCGAGTCCGGACCTGCGCCGGACTCGGCGCCCTCTGACAAGTCCACGATGGACTTGTTCAGAGGTTCCCGAGATCCGTTGCGTCGGGGGTCCCGCTCCCGGATGCTACACAAGCGGCGGGCCATGATCCGCCACGGGAGGGGACATGGGCGCAGCAGAGGAGGGCGGTCGCGAGCCGATGTCGCGGGTCGACACCGCCTGGCTGCGCATGGAGTCGCCGACCAATCTGATGATGATCACCGGCGTGCTGGTGTTCTCCGGGCGCCTGGATGCCGCGGCCTTCAAGGCGCTGCTGGCCGAGCGTTTCCTGGCGTACCGCCGCTTCAACCAGCGCGCGGTCGATAGTGCCACCGGGGCGCACTGGGAGCACGACCCCGATTTCGATCTCGACTGGCACGTGCGCCCGGCCGTGCTGCCGGGTGCGGCCGGCCAGTCCGAGCTGGAGCGCTATGCCGGCGAGCTGGCCTCGACGCCGCTCGATCACGCCAGGCCGCTGTGGCAGTTTCACCTGATCGAGGACTACGCCGGCGGCAGCGCGCTGATCGCGCGCCTGCACCACTGCTACGCCGACGGGCTGGCGCTGGTGCAGGTGCTGCTGTCGCTGACCGATGCCGCGCCCGATGCGCGCGCTCGCGACGAGCTGGCCAGGGTCTGGCTGCGGCGCGACGGCGGCGGCGTGTTCCAGCGCCTGCTGGCGCCGGCGCAAGCCGGATTGCGACGCGCCCTGGCGCTGGGCGGCGCGGCCTGGGAGAAAGCCGCGCAGATGTGGAGCGATCCGGCCTTCGCCGCCGAGCTGGCGCGCGAGGGCTCCGAGATCACCCGCGAACTGGCGCGCGCGCTGGCGCTGCCGGACGATCCGCCGACCGCGCTGAAGGTGCCGCTGGGTGTGGTCAAGCGCGTGGCCTGGGCGGCACCGATTGCGCTCGACGAGGTCAAGGCGGTCGGCCGTGCACTCGGCTGCACCGTCAACGACGTGCTGCTGGCCGCTGCCGCCGGCGCATTGCGCGCGCATCTGCTGGAGCGCGGCGAGGACGTCGACGGCGTGACCGTGCGCGCCACGGTGCCGGTCAACCTGCGCCCGCTGGAACACGCGAAGAAACTGGGCAACCATTTCGGTCTGGTGTTTCTCGAACTGCCGATCGGCGAGGCGCACCCGTTGCGGCGCCTGCAGCGGATCGCCGCCTGCATGAACGAGATGAAGGGCTCGCGCCAGGCGCTGGTGTCGTTCGGCCTGCTGGCCGCGCTGGGCATGGCGCCGGCAGCGCTGCAGCGGCCGGCGCTGGAGCTGTTCAGCCGCAAGGCCAGCGCGGTGGCCACCAATGTGCCCGGGCCGCAGATGCCGCTGTACCTGGCCGGCGCCGAGGTGCGCGAGCTGATGTTCTGGGTGCCGCAGACCGGCTCGATCGGCATCGGCCTGTCGATCCTCAGCTACAACGGCCGCGTGCATTTCGGCCTGATCGCCGACGCCCGCTGCATGCCCGATCCGATCCCGGTGGCGCAGCGCTTTGCGGTCGAGTTCGAGAAGCTGGCCCTGATCACCCTGATGGAGGACTGGGACGGCGACCTGCTGGCCGCCGCCAGCGGCGCCGAGATCGACCGCTACGACGCCGTTTCCGGGGTGTCCACCGAGGCGCGCAGCGCGCGGTCGCGGCGCAGCCGGGTGAAGATGAAGGCGCCGACCAGGGTCAGCAGCGCCAGCACCACCGCGCTGAAGCGGAAGCCGCGGACGTAGGCCGCCGCCAGCTGCCGGTGCGGGCCGACGTAGGCGCTCATCAGCATCGACGCCAGCGCGATGCCGAAGCTCATCGACAGATACTGCGCGGTCGAGGTCATCGACGAGGCGTGCCCGGCCTGCGCCGGCTCCAGATCGACGAAGGCCAGCGTGTTCATCGCCGTGTACTGCAGCGACATCACCAGGCCGTAGGCGAAGTTGAGCAGCGCCATCCACGGCCACGGCGTCTGCGCGGTCAGCAGCCCGAACATCGCCAGCAGGATCGCCACCAGCACGGTGTTGACATACAGCGTGCGGCGGTAGCCGTAGCGCTTGAGCAGCGGGTCGATCATCAGCTTCATCGCCATCATCGCCAGCGCCTGCGGCATCATCATCAGGCCGGCGGCCAGCGGCGACCAGCCGCAGCCGACCTGCAAAAACAGCGCGAACACGAACGGCATGCCGGACACGCCGAGGCGGGTGAACAGGCTGCCGCCGACCGCGATCCAGAAGCTGCGGATCTTCAGCAGGCTGAGGTCGTTGATCGGATGCGCGGTGCGCTGGCTGTGCGCCCAGTACAGCGCGGCCGCAGTGACGCCGGCCAGCGCGGCCGCGCCGCCGATCGCGAGCTGGTCCTCGCTGGCGAATTCGGCCGCGGTCAGCAGCAGGCCCGAGGCCAGCGCGAACAGCACGAAGCCGATACCGTCGAACGGACGTTGCGGATCGCGGATCTCCGGCATCGCGCGGCGGTTCAGCCACCAGCCGACGATGCCCACCGGCACGTTGACCAGGAAGATCAGGCGCCAGCTCAGGTATTCGCTGAAGGCGCCGCCCAGCAGCGGGCCCAGCACCGGCCCCAGCAGACCGGGGATCGAGACCATGCTCATCGCGGCGACGAAGTCGCGCTTGTCGAAGGCGCGCACCAGCACGTAGCGGCCGACCGGCATCAGCAGCGCACCGCCCAGGCCCTGCAGCACGCGCGCGGCGATCAGCTCGGGCAGGCTCTGCGCCAGGCCGCAGGCCGCCGAGCCGAGGGTGAACACCGCGATCGACACGGCGAACACGCGCCGCGTGCCGAAGCGGTCGGTCAGCCACGGGCTGGCCGGGATGCAGATCGCCAGCGTCAGCACGTAGCTGGTCAGCGCGGTGCGCAGCGACAGCGGCGTGATGCGCAGCGCCTCGGCGATGCTCGGCACCGCCGTGTTGACGATGGTCGAGTCCAGCGTCTGCATGAAGAACGAGGCGGCGATCAGCCACAGCAGGCCGCGGTAGTCGGCCAGGCGCGAGGCGGGGATCAGCCCTTCGCGGGTGTGGGCCGCCGCGGGGTCGGCGGCGGGTGGGGGAGGGGCGTCCATCGGGGCGTAGTTTACCGGCCTGTCACGCAGAAACCGGAAGCCGTTCGCGCCGTCGGGCCACGCCGGGCGGGTTGCTCATTCAGTCGCTGGCGGTGGTCATGGGCCGTGCCCCGCCGCGGCGTGCGACCCGGTCATCCCTTCGCGATCCCACTTGCGCTTCGTCCGTTGCGGACCACTCGGGGTGCGCCGCAGAGATACCCAACCCGCCGGCTGTGCCAGCGCGCGTTCGCGATCCCGCGGGCTGTCGCCGTATGCTCTGCAGCCGCAACCTGAGATGCCGACGCCCATGCCCGCCACCCCGCTCCGACTTGTCGTCAACGGCGCCTCCGGCCGCATGGGTCGCGCGGTCCTGGATCGCGCGCGCGCCGATGCGCGCTGGCAGGTGGCGGCCGGCATCGTCAGCGCGGGCTCGGCGCTGGAGGGTCAGCCGATCGGGGGGATCGAGGCGCCGGGTGCGGCGCGCTATGGCACCCGCTTCCCGGTGCTCGATGCGGTCGCCGTGGTGATCGACTTCAGCACGCCCGCCGGCCTGGCCGCGGCGCTGGACGCCTGCCTGCAGGCGCGGGTGCCGCTGGTGACCGGCACCACCGGCCTCGATGCCACGCTGGAGGCGCGCCTCGACGCGGCGGCCGCCACGATCCCGCTGCTGCGTGCGGCCAACTTCAGCCTCGGCGTGGCGCTGCTGACGCGGTTGCTGCGCAGCGCGGCGGCGGCGCTGCCGGACTGGGATCTGGAGATCCTCGAGGCGCACCACGCGCGCAAGCAGGACGCGCCTTCGGGCACCGCGCTGGCGCTGGGGCAGGCCGCGGCTGCGGCGCGCGGCGTGGCGCTGGCGGACGTCGCCGCGATCAGCCGCACGAACTCTCCGGGCGCACGGCGTGCGGGCAGCATAGGGTTCGCATCGATCCGCGCCGGCGACATCGTCGGCGAGCACACCGCCCTGCTGGCCGGTCCCGGCGAACGCCTGGAACTCACCCACCGCGCCGACGACCGCGCCATCTTCGCGCGCGGTGCGCTCAGCGCCGCGGCCTGGCTGGCCGGACGCGCGCCGGGCTCGTATGCGCTGGAAGCCGTGTTCGACGCGGCGCCCTGAGCGCTGCGCCGGCACTGGTGCATCCATCCGCTGCGCGGCCCGATCCTCGTCGGGCGATGCCCGGGAAGTTGTCACCCTGAGCGTAGCGAAGGGTCTGGTGGTGCGCGGCGATGCGCGAGCGTATGGCGTTCGGCCATTGTCAGATCCTTCGGGCTGCGCCCTCAGGATGACAACAAGAGACTTGACGGCGGCAGGGTTCCTGTATCCTCGCAGCGAGTAG
>DATLSL010000179.1:0-19952 GCA_035534135.1 Rhodanobacteraceae bacterium
CACCACCTCGGGGTCGCCGATGTCCTGGCGCTGCGCGGTCACACTGAGCAGCAGATGCTGGCGCACCAGCCAGGCGACGCGCTCGATCTCAGTGGCGGACAGTCCCAGGCGCGCGCCGAATGTGCGCACCTCGTCGGCGCCCAGCTCGCTGTGATCGCCGCCGCGGCCCTTGGCGATGTCATGGAACAGCGCCGCGAGCAGCAGCAGATCGACGCGCTCGAGCGCGGCGTAGCGCTCGCAGGCCAGCGGAAATTCCGCGCGCGCGTCCGCTGCAGCGAAACGGGCGAGATTGCGCAGCACGCGCAGCGTGTGCTCGTCCACCGTGTAGACGTGAAACAGGTCGTACTGCATGCGCCCGGCGACGCGCGCGAATGCCGGCAGCAGGGCGCCGAGCACGCGCTGGTGGTTCATCTCGACCAGGGCCGGCACGGCGGTCGCGCCGCGCGCCAGCAGGGCGCAAAAGGCCGCCAGCGCGCCGGCATGCGTGGCCAGTGCGGCGCCGTGCGCCGCCAGCGCGCGCTGCACTGCACGCATCGCGGCGGCGCTGAACCCATCGATGTCCGCACGTTCGATCGCCGCCGCAAACAGGCGCACCAGTGCCGCCGGGTCGCGCTGGAACAGCGCCGGGTCGCGCGGCTCGAGGCGCGTGCCGCGGCGTTGAAACTCCGCATCCACTGGCTGTGGCGGCGGCAGCGGATGCAGACGTTCGGCAAGGCGCTCGACAATCTGCGCGCCCAGCCGCTCGATGCTGCCGGCGGCGCGGTAGTAGGCCTGCATGAACTGCTCGACGGCAAGATTGCCGGCATGCTCTTCGCGAAAGCCCAGCCGTTCCGCGAGCGCGCGCTGGTGATCGAACAGCAGGCGCTCCTCGGCGCGCCCGGCGGCGAGATGCAGCGCGGTGCGGTAGCGCCGCAGCAAGGCCTCGGCGGTTTCCAGTGCGGCGCCCTCGGCCGGATCGAGCAGGCCCGCCGCGATCATCGCGGCAAAATCCGGCGCACCGGCGATGCGTCCGCCCAGCCAGCGCAACAGGTCCAGCGTGCGCAATCCGCCCGGGCCGTCCTTGAGGTCGGGCTCGAGGTTCTGCACGGTGTCGCCGCGGCGCGCGTGGCGGGCGGCCTGCTCGGCGCGCTTGGCAGTGAGGTAGGCGGCGGGTGGCCACAGTGCGGGGTCGGCACGCAGGGTCTGCAGAGTGGCGTCGAGAGCCGCATCGCCGGCAACGCGGCGTGCATCCAGCAGACTCGTGTACACGCTGACGTCGGCTGCCGCCAGCGCGCGACACTGGGCCGGATCGCGCAGAGCATGGCCGGGCTTGAGGCCGATGTCCCACAGGCAGGCGATCAGCGCCTCGATGCCGCGCGCATGGGCCGTGACGCCCCCGCCGGCCAGCGCCAGCAGATCGACGTCGGAGTGCGGGAACAGCAGGCCGCGGCCGAAGCCGCCCACGGCATAGAGGGCGACCGCGGCGGGATCGCCGAGACAGGCCGTCCACGCGTGCGCGATTACCTGTTCGGCCAGCCGGGCGCGGCGCGCCGCCAGTGCGGTGGCATCGGCGCCGTGATCGAAGCAGGCCGCCAGTGCGCGCGCGTCGTCGGCGAGCAGCTGGCGCAGGGCGAGGCGCGCCTCGGTCGAGACGCCCGAGCGCGGGATCGCGGCCGGCAGGCGCGGCAGCGGCGGCAGCGGCGCGCGTGCCGCGGGGGTCATCGGGTCAGGCCGCGTCGGGCCAGGGCGTGAGGATCTCGAAGCCGGTATCGGTGACGGCCACGGTGTGTTCCCACTGTGCCGACAGCGAATGGTCTTTGGTGACCACGGTCCAGCCGTCGGGCAGCAGGCGCGTCTGCGGCTTGCCGGCGTTGATCATCGGCTCGACGGTAAACACCATGCCTTTCTCCAGGCGCAGGCCGGTCCCGGGCTTGCCGTAGTGCAGCACCTGCGGATCCTCGTGATAAATGCGGCCGATGCCGTGGCCGCAGTATTCGCGTACCACCGAGAAGCCGGCGCCTTCGGCGTGCTTCTGGATGGCGTGGCCGATGTCACCCAGGGTCGCACCCGGGCGCACTTCGGCGATGCCCAGCATCATCGCCTCGTAGGCGTTGTCCATCAGCCGCCGCGCCAGGGTCGGCGGCTGGCCGACGCAGTACATGCGGCTGGTGTCACCATGAAAGCCGTCCTTGATCACGGTGACGTCGATGTTGACGATATCGCCGTCCCTGAGCGTCTTGCCAGGGCTGGGAATGCCGTGGCAGATGACGTGGTTGACCGACGTGCACAGGGTCTTGGGAAAACCGCGGTAGCCGACGTTGGCCGGCACCGCAACCTGCACGTTGACGATATGGTCGTGGGCGATGCGGTCGAGTTCCTCGGTGGTCACGCCGGCGCGCACGTGCGGCACCAGCAGCGCCAGCACCTCGGCGGCGAGGCGCCCGGCGGTGCGCATCTTCTCGATCTCTTCGGCGGTCTTGACGGTCACGGGCATGGGGCGGATTCCGCTGGGGCAGCTTGTCCGGACTGGGTCCGGCAGGCTATCATTTCAAGGATTTGCGAAGGCGGGCTGACACCTGTCGTCGCAGAGCACACGCGATTGTAACCGCGCCGCGGCACCATCGCGGGGGCATTCCGCCCCAATCCGCACACGCATCGGCACCGTTTCCGGGGTGCCTTGCCGCCGTTCCGGTTCGCAGTACTTCGCCTCGCGAGTGCTGTGCTCCGATTCCGCGGCGGGGTCGGCGACGGGGATGCGTGGAGGTCCCAACCCCCGGGCCCAGAGCCCAGCCAGGAGTTCACCATGCCTCAGGTCACCATGCGTCAGATGCTCGAAGCGGGCGTCCATTTCGGCCACCAGACCCGTTACTGGAACCCGAAGATGGCGCCGTACATCTTCGGTGCGCGCGGCAGGATCCACATCATCAATCTCGAAAAGACGCTGCCGCTGTTCGGCGACGCCATGAACTACCTTTCCGGCGTGGCGCAGAAGCGCGGCTCGGTGCTGTTCGTCGGCACCAAGCGCTCGGCGCGCGAAGCGATCGAGGTCGAGGCGCAGCGCTGCAGCATGCCGTATGTCTCGCAGCGCTGGCTGGGCGGCATGCTGACCAATTTCCGCACCGTCAAGCAGTCGGTGTCGCGGCTGAAGGAGCTCGAGGCCGCCGAAACCGACGGCAGCTTTGAAAAGCTGGTCAAGCATGAAGTGCTGGCGCGCCGCCGCGAGCGCGACAAGCTGCAGAAGTCGCTGGGCGGCATCAAGAACATGAATCGCCTGCCCGATGCGCTGTTCGTGGTCGACATCGGCCACGAGAACATCGCCGTGCTGGAAGCCAAGAAGCTGGGTATCCCGGTGGTAGCGGTGGTCGACACCAACTACGACCCGGCGCTGGTGGACTACGCCATTCCGGGCAACGACGACGCCATCCGCGCCGTGCAGCTGTATACCCGCGCCGCCGCCGACGCCGTGCTGGAAGGCAAGGCCGCCTCGCCGGCCGCCGCCCAGGGTGACGGCGACGAGTTCGTCGAGCTCGACGCCGAGGGCAACCCGGTCGCCAGGGACGAGGAAGGCTCGCGCCGCAAGGCGCCACAGCGCCGCGCACCGGGCAAAAAGGACGCTCCGCGCGGTGCACGCCCGCCGCGTGCCGGCAGTGGCAGTGGCAGCAGCGGCCACGGCCACAGCCGCGATGCGGCCGGCCCCAGTCCGAGTCCCGGCCCGGGCCCGGGCCCGGACCCGATCCCGAGCCCCGAAGCGAGCGAGTAAGCACCCGCACCTGGCGCGCCGCCCGCCGGCGCGCCGTTACGCACGAGGATTCACGCAATGCAGATTTCCGCACCGATGGTCAAAGAGCTGCGCGAGCGCTCCGGCGCCGGCATGATGGAATGCAAGAAGGCGCTTACCGAGGTTGGCGGCGAGATGGAAGCCGCGATCGAATGGTTGCGCAAGCAGGGCCTGGCCAAGGCCGACAAGAAAGCCGGTCGCATCGCTGCCGAGGGCCGTATCGTGGTCGCCGCCAAGGGCGACCGCGCGGTGCTGGTCGAGATCAACTCCGAGACCGACTTCGTCGCCAAGGACGACAACTTCCTCGCCTTTGCCGATGCCGTCGCCACGGTGGCGTTGACCAGCGGGGCCGCGGATGCCGAAGCGCTGAAGTCGGCCAAGCTGGCCTCCGGCGAGAGCGTCGAGGAAGCGCGCGCCGCGGTCATCGCCAAGGTCGGCGAGAACGTCCAGGTGCGGCGCATGGCGCGCATCGACAGCACCAACACCATGGCGGCCTACGTCCACAGCGGGCGCATCGGTGTGCTGGTCGAGATGAAGGGCGGTAACGAGGAACTGGCCCGCGGCGTGGCCATGCACGTCGCCGCGATGAACCCGCCCTACAACAAGGCCGCCGATGTGCCGGCCGCGTTCGTCGCCAAGGAAAAGGAAATCGAGCTGGCCAAGATGTCGGAAAAGGACAAGGCCAAGCCGGCCGCGATTCTCGAGAAGATCATCTCCGGCAAGATCGCCAAGATCGTCAACGAGAACACGCTCTACGGCCAGCCCTACGTGCTGAACACAGAGCAGACGGTCGAGGCAGCGATGAAGGCGGCCGGCGCCGAGGTGATCGGCTTTCAGCGTCTTGCGGTCGGCGAGGGCATCGAAAAGAAGGAAGAGGATTTCGCCGCCGAGGTGATGAAGCAGGCTGGGTTGGCCTGAGGCTTTACCCTCCTGTGATCGAGAGGCCGCGCATCGTCGCGGCCTTTTCGTTTCCGGTCGTGGTGGCTGCAGGCATCGGACTACACGCCGTGTCGTACACCGCTGGCAGACGAAGGCCCGTATCTGCGCCACGGTGCGCAGGCCACGCGCGGCGCGCCGCAGGATGCGGCAGGCAGGATGCCACGTCGCGCGAGGGTCGTCGGGCCGCACGGGGGTGCGGCCCGATTCTGTTTCAGCGCCGGCGATCTTGCCTCGCGGACCCGACGTCGGTCAGAGCTTGCGGGCGACGCGAAAGCCGACCCGCGCGCTGCGTGTCGTCGCTGTCGCATCGATGCGATACGCCGAGCGGTCCTGCTCGGGTGAACTGGCCCACGAGCCGCCGCGCACGACGCGCTGGACGCAGCCGGGATTGATCCAGGCACCACCGTCGCGCGGTGCTCGCACATAGTTTTCGTGCCAGCAGTCCGCGGTCCATTCCGAGACGTTGCCGTCGATGTCATACAGGCCGAACGGATTGGGCTGGAAATGCATCACCGGCGCCGGCCCCCAGAAACCGTCGCCGTAGCCCTTGAAGAAGTTGGCCCAAGAGCGGCCCGACGCCGAGTGATCAAGCGCGCCGGCCAGGTTCTCGACTACCGTGGCGGGAGTGCCGTTGCCCCACCAGTAGGCGGTGGTGGTGCCGCCACGCATCGCATACTCATACTCGGCCTCGCTGGGCAGGCGATAAGTCTTGCCGGTGACCTGCGAGAGCCAGCGCACGTAGGCTTCGGCGTCGTTCCAGGACACGTTGATCACCGGCAGATCGGCGGCCGCGGGCTGGCCTTCGTAATCGTCGCGCCAGCTGGCATGTACGTCATCGTGCATGCGCCCGCTGGCGTCGTCGTAGAGATTGGCGCCACCCAGGCGTTGGCCATCGGTGACATAACCGGTTGCGCGCACGAACTGGCGGAATTGGCCCACGGTGATCTCGCTGCGGCTGAGCGCGAAGCCGGTAGCGAAGCTGACCTCGTGCTGCGGCGCCTCGTTGCTGCGGAATCCGGTGCTGCCATCGCGCGCGCCCATCTCGAAGCGGCCGGCGGGGATCACCACCATCGCCGGCGCACTGCCGGAGGTATCGAGGAAATTGTCGGCAAACAGCTGGCCCGGCTTGTAGCTGGCGTACAGACGCGCGTCGCGCAGGCGCTGGGCGAGCTCGCCCAGTCCCGGCACATCCGGACTGATGGTCTGCGCCTGCTGCGCCAATTGCTGGGCCAGCACCGGATTGCCGGCATCGATCGCCGAATTGGCTCGCGTCAGCAGCGTCTGCGCGCGCTGCTGGCGGACCCCTTCGATCTGGCCCTGCACGTTTTGCAGCTGTTGCGAGCCGGGCAGGATCGCCGCAGCCTGCGCCAGCACGCTGCCGGCGGCAGCGAAGTCGTCCTGCGCCACCGCCGACAGCGCGCGGTCCAGCAGGCCGCGCTGGATGCGCTCGAGCCCGCGCCGCGCCACGCTGTTTTGCGGGTCGATTCCAAGTACCTGGCGATACAGGTCGAGTGCGCTGCTGCCGGCCGGCGTGGTGCTGTCGCCGCGCTTGCTGCGCTCGGCGGCGGCGACCAGCAACGGGCGCACCTTCTGCAGCAGCGCCAACCGCTGCTGCAGACGTGCGACATCGGCGGCCGTGTCGGGGATCTGGCGCAGCGCGTTGATGTTGGCCAGCGCGGCATCGCTGTCGCCGGCATCAAGGGCGCTGCCGGCGTCGCTGACCAGGCGATCGGCCAGCGCATCCAGGCCGGCCTGCGCGGTAGCATCGTGCGGTGTCAGCTTCAGCACTTCGAGGTAATACGCCGCCGCGCTGTCAGCGCCGGTGACGCGGCCAGCCCGACGCGCCTTGTCGGCGCGATCGAGTAGCGCCTTGACCTGCGGAGTCTCGGTACCGGACCTGGCGCCGCCCAGCTGGGCAAGGCGTTCGGCGGCGATCACCCGTTCCGGCGCCAGCGACAGCGGCGGCCCGGCATTGATCTGGCCGCCGTCGGAGCGATCCGGCCGGCGATCGAATCCCATTGGCGCGTTCGCGGCTGCATTCGGCGCCTCATTGCTGGCGACGCGCACCGGTGCGGCAGGATGCAGATACAGCAGCTCGGGATAGAAGCGATAGACCAGCGCGAACAGCAGCAGCGCGATGCCCAGCATGCCGCCGAAGGCGCGTTGGCGGCTGACAGTATCGGAACTCGACATGCTCGGGACTCGTGGCGGTCGCTGCTATTGTGCGCGTCCACCATAGGCAAACGCGCGCGGCGGAGCAACGTCGACGCGGGAGATTTTCAGCATGACCCATTCCGACGCGGGGACATGGATCGCCGACGCGCCGTCGCTGCAGCGCTGGCTGGACGCCTGCGCGGACGCCGCGGTGCTCGGCCTCGACACCGAGTTCATGCGCCGCGACACTTTTCATGCGCGACTCGCGCTGGTGCAGCTGGCCGCCGCCGGGGGCAGCGCGCTGCTCGATCCGCTGGCCTTCGATGCCGGCCCGGCCCTGCGTGCGCGCCTCGACTCGGCGGCCGTCACCTGCGTGATGCACAGCCCCAGCGAGGACATCGAAGTGCTGGCACCGCTGCTGCCGCAAGGTCCGGCGTGCCTGTTCGATACCCAGCTGGCCGCCGCCTATGCCGGCCTCGGGGTCGGTCTCAGCTATCAGAAACTGGTGGCCGAGCTGACCGGCGTGACCTTGCCCAAGGACGAGACGCGTTCGGACTGGCTGCAGCGTCCGTTGACGGCCGCCCAGTGCGTCTACGCCGCGCAGGATGTGGCCTATCTGGCACCGCTGCACGCCGAGTTGAGTGCGCGGCTGGCCGCGCGCGACGTCAGTGCCTGGTTTGCCGAAGACTGCGCACGCCTGCTGGCGCGGATCGGCGACGAGGACGACCCGCAGCCGCAGCGGGCGATCCGCGGCGCCGCCGACTGGCCGCGCGATCGCGTGGCGCTGCTGCGGCGGCTGCTGCTGTGGCGCGAGCGCACGGCGCGCTCGCTCGACACACCGCGCGGCTGGCTGCTGGACGACACCAACGCGGCACAACTCGCGCTCGACCCTCCGGCCACGCTCGACGCCCTGCACCAGCGCACACGCGGTCAGCGCGCGCTGCGCGGCGCCGCGCGCGCGGGTCTGTTCGAGCAGCTTCGCCGTCCGCTGACGGCGGACGAGATCGACGCCACCGCGGCGGTGCCGGCTGCGCTCGACAACGCCGGCAAGCGCACGCTGGCGGCGATGAAGGCGGTGGTGGACACGCTGGCCCTTGAGCTCGATCTTCCGGCGCCGCTGCTGGCGGCGCGGCGCCCGCTGGAGTCGTATCTGGAAACCCGGCGGTGGCCGGCGCGACTGCAGGGTTGGCGCCGCGTACAACTCGAGCCGCGTCTGGCGCCGCTGCTGCCGGACTGAGATGGCGGCCGGCGCGACCGTCGGCGCCGGCAACGTCGCCGTCGGCTTCGGCGAATTTGGCCACACGCGCCGCGACCGCTCCGGCGATCATGCCGGGCTGACACTTGGCGCGACAGGGTCGCGCCGGTATCATGCGCGGCCTGTGTGGGGCGGTAGCTCAGCTGGGAGAGCGTCGCGTTCGCAATGCGAAGGTCGGGAGTTCGATCCTCCTCCGCTCCACCATCCGATCCACGAGATCCCGAAAGGCCGGCCGGCGCATCGGTCGGCCTTTTGCGTTTTCGAAAGAACGCATACTCCGGCGGCTCCGGATGCCACTGAACTTCGACCGCTACGATGGGTCCGAACCCCGTAGACTGCACCGCGCACCGCCGCATTCAAAACCTCGGGAGAGTAGCGATGGCTTCAGGCAATCCGGTACTGCGACCCAACAGCTTCAGCGGCCTCGCCGTCAGCGGCGAGCGCATGACCATCAACGGCACCATCGGCAAGACCGGCATCCTGCTGGTGCTGCTTGTGATCACCGGCGGCTGGACCTGGCAGCAGTTCGCCACGGTGCTGGCGGCGTCCGGCGCCAACGCGGCGCAGGCGGCCGTTGCGCCGTACATGATCGGTGGCCTGATCGTCGGTTTCGTGCTGGCGCTGGTGTCGGTGTTCGTCAAGCGCTGGATCGCGATCACCGCGCCGCTGTATGCGCTGGCCCAGGGTTTCGCGATGGGCGGCATCTCGGCGACCTTCGAGCTGCGCTATCCCGGCATCGTGTTGCAGGCGGTGGCGCTCACCGTCGGCACCCTTGCGGTGATGCTGCTGGTCTACCGCAGCGGCCTGATCAAGGTCACCGACAAGCTGCGCATGGGCGTGGTCGCCGCCACCGGCGGCATCATGCTGGTGTACGTCGCTGACATGGCGATGGGCTTCTTCGGCGCGCATATCCCGCTGATCAACGGCAGCGGCGTGTTCGGCATCGGCTTCAGCCTGCTGGTGGTGGGCATCGCCGCGTTCAACCTGCTGCTCGACTTCGACATGATCGACCGCGCCGCCGCCGAGGGCGCGCCGCGCAACATGGAGTGGTACGGCGCCTTCGGCCTGATCGTCACCCTGGTCTGGCTGTACCTGGAGATGCTGCGCCTGCTGTCCAAGCTACAGCGACGCTGAGGTTGTTGGCGCGGCGCCGCATCGCGCTCAGCCCGCGGTGCTTGCGTCGCCGAGGGCGCGGGCACCACAGGCGCGCGCGCGCGGATCCATCACCCGTCGCCACAGTGGCGGGATCAGCGCCAGCACGAACATCGTCGCGTAACCCACGGGCAGCTGCGGGCTGTCAGCGTGATGCAGCAGCGCGGGGTAGCGGCGGCGCGCGTGGGCGTGGTGGTCAGAGTGACGCTGCAGCTCGAACAGCAGCCAGTTGCTATAGCGCTGTGATGCGTTCCACGAGTGCAGGTGGGTGACGCGCTCAAAGCGGCCGGGGGCCAGCTCGCGGCGCTCCAGCCCGTAGTGCTCGACGTAATTGATCACTTCCAGCGTGGCCGCGGCGATCAGGCCGATCGCGATAAAAGCTGCCATGCCGCGCAGGCCGAGGCCGGCAAAAGCCGCCAGCACGAAGGCCAGCCATAGCAGCCCCCAGCGCAGCAGTTCGTTGTGCCATGAACACGTCGCGAGGCCGCGCGCCTGCAGGCGCTCCGCTTCGAGCATCCATGCGGCGCGGCTGTTGCCGATCAACGCTCGCGGCAGAAAGCGCCACACGCCCATGCCCAGCGGCGCCGAGGAGCGGTCGCGCGGCGTCGACACATGCACGTGATGGCCGCGCAGATGCTCGATCTTGAAGCCGGGATAGCCGACGCTGGTCAGCAGGATGCCGCCCAGCGCGGGCTCGAAGCGGCCGGGCTTGTGGATCAGTTCGTGGGCGACATTGATCGCCAGTGCGCCGCCGATCACGCCGGCGCCCAGCAGCCAGCCCAGCAGGCCCAGCGGGCCGAAGGACAGGGTGATCGCGATGTGCAGGCACCATGCCAGCGCGCCCAGCCACAGCGGCACACACAGCCAGGTCAGCAGACGGAAGTACAGCGCGTGTTCGCGCGCCGCGGCTTCGTCGGCGTCGGCCGGGTTGCGGCGATCCACACCGAAGGCGAGGTCGATCAGAGGTACCACGCCGAACACGAACAGCACCGGAAACCACGCGGCGAGATCCAGCGGCAGGCCCAGCCGATGCAGTCCCAGCGCGCCCCAGGGCAGCAGCGCGGTGCCGAGGGCGAGCAGATAACCGAGATCGTGCAGGCGCAGGCGCATGCCGTTAATTTACCCCGGTCGGCGGCTCGCGCACGCTGCGTTGCGCAACGCGCGGGGCCCGGCGTCGTGACGCTTCAAAGGATGCGCGGCTCGGGCTCCAGCTCGACCCCGAAACGTTCCCGCACGCCGGCTTGTACGCGCTGCGCCAGCGCCCACAGCTCGGCGCCGCGGGCGTGACCGTGATTGACCAGCACCAGCGCGTGGCGATTCGAAATACCCGCATCACCTTCACGCAAACCCTTGAAACCACAGATCTCGATCAACCACGCTGCCGACAGCTTGGCGTGACCTTCCGAGCCCGGCCACGAAGGCAACGCCGGATGTTCGCGCTTCAGGGCCTCGGCGTGGGCCAGCGGTACGACCGGGTTCTTGAAGAAGCTGCCGGCGTTGCCGATCACCGCGGGATCGGGAAGTTTCCGCGTGCGCAGGCGCTGCACCGCCTCGGCGACATGGAAGGGGGCCGGTTGCGTCACGCCCATCGCCGCCAGCTCCTCGCGCACGCCCGCGTAGTCGAGGCGCAGCGTGTGCGCGTGCGGCAGCGCGAACACGACCGCGATAATAAGATAGCGGTCGGGCACGCGCTTGAAGATCGAATCGCGATAGGCAAAGTCGCAGGCGCCGCGGTCGAGCGTGACCGCACGCCGCGATTCCCGATCCCAGGCCTCGACGGCGTGGATGAAGTCGCCGACCTCGACACCGTAGGCGCCGATATTCTGCAGCGGCGCGGCACCGACGGTGCCGGGGATCAGGATCAGGTTTTCGAGGCCGGCGTAGCCATGGCCCAGCGACCAGCGCACGAAGTCGTCCCAGCGTTCGCCAGCGGCGACACGGATCCGCGTGTGCGTGCCAGCGTCGCCGAGGACTTCGACGCCGCGCGTCGCCATCGCGATCACGGTGCCGGCGTAGTCATGGGTGAACAGCACGTTGCTGCCCTCGCCCAGAACCAGGATGTCGCGCTCGCGCACGGCGGGGAAGTCGAACAGCTCCGTCAGTGCGGCGGCGTCATGCACCTCGGCCAGCAGCGCCGCGCGTGCCGCGACACGCAAGGTATTGCGCGCGGTCAGCGGTGCGTTCTCGATCAGCGAGTAGCCGCCCATGGCGATGCGCTCAGGCGCCACGCGGGCGTTCCTGCGATGATCGGATCGCCTCCACGCACTCGCCGATCAGCGCCGGGCCGCGGTAGATCATGCCGGTGTAGAACTGCACCAGCGTGGCGCCGGCCGCGATCTTCTCCGCGGCGTCCTGACCGCGCGTGATGCCGCCGACGCCGATCAGCGGAACCCGGCCACGAACACGCTGCGCCATGCCGCGCAGCACGGCGGTGGCGTGCGATCGCAGCGGCGCACCCGACAGGCCACCGGCCTCGTCGGCGTGACGCTGCCCCGCGACCGGCGCACGGTCGAGGGTGGTGTTGGTGCAGATCAGCCCGTCGATGCCGCTGTCGAGCACCCTCTGCGCGATGGCGTCCATCGCTGCCTCGTCGAGATCGGGCGCGATCTTCAGCAGCAGCGGGGTGTGCTTGCCGTGGCGCGCATCGAGCCGCAGCTGCGTTTCGCGCAGCGTGCCCAGCAGGCGTTTCAACGCCTCGTCCGCTTGCAGATCGCGCAGCCCTTGCGTGTTGGGTGAGGACACGTTGACAGTGACGTAGCCGGCGCGCGCGTGCACGCGCTCGAGGCAGAACGCATAGTCATCCGCCGCGCGCTCATTGGGCGTGTCCTTGTTCTTGCCGATGTTGATGCCGAGCACGCCGGTGTAGCGTGCGCGTTCGATGTTGTGCAGCAGGGTCTCGACGCCGTCGTTGTTGAAACCGAGGCGATTGATCACCGCCTCGTGCCCGGGCAGGCGGAACATGCGCGGCTTGGGATTGCCGGGCTGCGGGCGCGGCGTGGTGGTGCCGATTTCGATGAAGCCGAAACCCAGCGCCGCCAGCGCATCGACGTGCGCGCCGTTCTTGTCGAGACCTGCAGCGAGGCCGACCGGATTGTCGAAGCGCAGCCCGAGCGCCGCGACCGGCAGCAATGCGGGGCGCGCTGCCAGCAGCGGATGGAGTCCGCTGCGGTAGGCCATCTCGATGGCCTGCAAGCCGAGGTCGTGCGCGCGCTCGGCGCCGAGGCAGAACAGCAACGGGCGCGCGAGGCCGTACATCTCAGAAGTGGCTGACGAAAAACGCGACACCGCCGAGCACGAAGAACACGACCATCAGTGCCAGCACCAGGAATGCCAGATGCACATAGCCCAGCACCAGTCCGGCAATGGCCATGCCGTCGCCGTCCAGCGTGCCCGGTGCGGCGCGGCGGATCTCGCCACGGGCGATGTGGCCGCAAATGATCGCGACCATCGCGCCGATCAGCGGCAGCATGACCCAGGTGAGGACGCCGAAGACGAGGCTGACCACGGCGGTGCTGCTGGTGCGCACATAGACGGTATTCATGCGGTGCTGCTCCCCTGAGGTTCCGGTGGTCGACGCACGCTCGGCAGCCCGGGCATCGTCCGCGGCGCAGGGCGTGCCCTGATGAAACACGATACGCCAGGCGCCATCCTCGTTGCGCCACAGTGAACTGCGCAAGCTGTGCCGTTCGCGGCCATCGCGCCGCAAGCTGGCGCGGAAGGTGACCAGCGCATGCGCCGCATCGAGCACGCGCACGCGAAAGTCAGTCGCGCATGCCGATTCGAGTTGCGATCCCCGCAACGCAAGCAACACGCTGGCACGGTCGTAATGCCGACCGCTGCTGCCGATTTCCTCGAAGTCTGCGGCCAGATGCACCGCCACGGCGTCGATGTCGCCGCGCCGCTGCGCATCGAGCATGGCCTGCTCGGCTGCGATCAGTTCACTCGCGGTAGCGCCGGCACCGACCATGAGGGAATACTCAGAACTCGAACTTGATGCCCTGCGCCAGCGGCAGCGCATCGGAGTAGTTGATGGTGTTGGTCTGCCGGCGCATGTAGGCGCGCCAGGCGTCCGAGCCCGATTCGCGGCCGCCGCCGGTTTCCTTCTCGCCGCCGAAGGCGCCGCCGATTTCGGCGCCCGAGGTGCCGATATTGACGTTGGCAATGCCGCAGTCCGATCCGGCCGCCGACAGGAAGCGCTCGGCCGCTCTGACGTCGTTGCTGAAGATCGACGAACTGAGGCCCTGCGGCACGCCGTTTTGCAGCGCGATCGCCTCGTCGAGGGTGTCGAACGGCATCACGTAGAGGATCGGCGCGAAGGTTTCGGTCTGCACCACCGCGTCGCTGTTCTTGAGGCCGGTGACAAGGGTCGGCAGCACGAAATGGCCGGGGCGGTCGGTCAGCGCCTCGCCGCCGCAGACGATGCGGCCGCCCGCGGCCCTGGCCTGGGCGATGGCGTCGAGATAACGCTGCACGGCGCCGGCATCGTTGAGCGGGCCGAGCAGGGTGGTCGGCAGGGTCGGATCGCCGATGCGTGTCGCGATCTGGCGGTAAGCCGCGGTCAGCGTGTCGAGGACGTTGTCGAAGATCGCGCGATGCACGAACAATCGGCGCGTCGTGGTGCAGCGCTGACCGGCGGTGCCGACCGCGCCGAACACAATCGCCGGGATCGCCAGCTTCAGGTCGGCCGTCGCGTCGACGATGATCGCGTTGTTGCCGCCGAGTTCGAGCAGTGAGCGGCCGAGGCGACGCGCGACGCGTTCGCCGATCGCGCGGCCGACGCGGGTCGAGCCGGTGAAGCTGATCAGCGGGATGCGGGGGTCGTCGACGAAACGCTCGGCCAGTTCGTGGCCGGAGTCATTGAACAGGAAAAACAGATCCGGGAAGCCGCCGGCCTTGAGCGCGTCGTTGCAGATGCGCAGCGCGGCGATCGCCGACAGCGGCACCTTGGGCGATGGTTTCCAGATGCAGATGTCGCCGCAGACCGCGGCGACGAACGCATTCCAGGCCCATACCGCGACCGGAAAGTTGAACGCCGAGATGATGCCGACCAGGCCCAGTGGCTGCCACTGCTCGAGCATGCGGTGGCCCGGCCGTTCCGAGTGCATGCTCAGGCCGTACAACTGGCGTGACAGGCCCAGCGCGAAGTCGGCAATGTCAATCATCTCCTGCACTTCGCCGTCGCCTTCGGGCTTGATCTTGCCCATCTCCAGTGCGACCAGCGAGCCGAGCGCGTCCTTGTGCGTGCGCAGCGCCTCGGCGCACAGGCGGATCGCCTCACCACGCTTCGGCGCCGGCGTCGTGCGCCAGACCTTGAACGCGGCCTGCGCGCGCTCGACGATCAGCGCATAGTCGGCCACCGAGCTGGCGTACACGGTCGCCAGCGTTTCGCCGCTGGCCGGATTGGCGGACTTGATCGCGCCGGCATCCGTGGTCTGTGACCACTCGCCCTGACCAAGGTAGGTGCCGGAGCGGGTCTCGGCGAGGCCGAGCGCCTTCAGAATCGGGTGGGTCATGGGGGCTCCTGCAGCGGCTGCCGGTGCGATAGTGCGGATCAAAGGGTTGGCCACGAAGTTTAACAGAGCCTCGCGGCGGCCCCGGCACGCTAAGGGCTCGCGCCCACGTAGCGCCGGCCAACGGATCGCGTCAATCGGCTGTTACGACCCCGCAGCTCAGCGGGCGGCGGCCCGAGCGTCGCCGGTGAGCCATGGATGGCGAACGGACGCCGCAGCACGGAGGGTTATGCGAAAATCGCGCTCCGTTACGACCCCGTAGCTCAGCTGGATAGAGCATCCCCCTCCTAAGGGGAAGGTCGCCCGTTCGAATCGGGCCGGGGTCGCCATTCCACGCCTCATCGCCATCGCCATCGCCATCGCCGCGTTTCCCGGTTTTTTCGGCGCGGCACCTCACCCTGGAGCCAGTCCCATGAATCCTCTGATGTATGACGCTTCGATCAGCGTCTTCAACCGCAGCCTCACGGCCCTGTCCGCGATTCTCGACAAAGCCGCGGCGCACGCCGCAGCCAAGGGCTTCGATCCGGCGATCCTGCTCAACGACCGTCTCGCTCCCGACATGTTCACGCTGACGCGCCAGGTGCAGATCGCCTGTGATACCGCCAAGGGCGCCGGCGCGCGCCTCGCCGGCCTCGAGGTGCCCAAGCACGAGGACAGCGAAGCCACGGTGGCCGAGCTCAAGGCGCGTATTGCGAAGACGCTCGCGTTCGTCAACGGCATCCCGGCCGCGGCGTTCGCGGGCAGCGAGGACCGCAGCGTGGTGCTGCAGATGCGCAAGCAGACGGTGGAGTTCGCCGGCCGGACCTACCTGTTCGAGCACGCGCTGCCGAACCTGTTTTTCCACGTCACGACCGCGTACGCGATCCTGCGCCACAACGGCGTCGAGATCGGCAAGGGCGACTACCTCGGACCGCGCTGAGCGGCCCACGCGGTGGCGACAAGGATGTGATCTGCGAGGAACCCCGCACGCTGCGCGCAGGCTCGGCTCAGCGCGTCGGCGAGCGGGGCCGCAAATCCGATCGATCGCTTCGGATCAGGGACCGAATGCGAGCTCGATGTCGTAGCGGTTCTTGAGCGCGGCCAACTCGTGTCGGAACAGTGCGGTCAGCATGCGCGCGCGCCACGAGCCTTGCGGCAGGCGCGGATAGCGGCCCGCGAATATCGTCTGCGCGGCGGGCAGCCGCGGCGTGCCGGACAGGCCGAGGTGCGCATAGACGCTTGCCAGCGTCTGTTCCGGCCGGAGGCGGAGTTGCGCGCTGTCCAGCACCAGAACCTGGTCGCGCGGAAAATGGGCGTAGAGCCTGTCCAACTGGCTCGCGTAATCACCGCGTGCCCGATAGGAATGCGTGCGCAAAGGCGACGGCCACGACAGATCGTCGTCGTGCCCGCGCAGGCGCCAGCTTTCCAGCAGCAGCGCCGGCCACAGTGGCCAAATTTCCGTGCCGCGCTCACGCTCCATGTGGTAGTGCGACAGCGCGCGCGCGACCGGGTGCCGCAACAAAACGATCCAGCGCATGTCCGGCCGATAACGCGCAATGCGCCGGATGGCCTGCGGCAGGAACAGATAGATCGGGGTGGCGTCACCGTACAGCGCAGCGGGGGCGGCATGCGCAAACTGCGACGCGTAGAGCCGGTCCACCGCGGCAGGGTCGGCCGCATCGTCGAAATCGGGCGCGTCGAAGATGTGCGCTTCTTTCTGCGTCGGCAATGCGACCTGCGGATGCAGGGCGAGGAATTCGACCAGTGCGGTGGTGCCCGCTTTCTGCACGCCGCCGATCAGAAAACTCACCTGGGGTGTGCTCATGGTGCTGCCGCGCTCAAGCGATCTGCCGCTGCGGCGATATCGGCATCGCTGTAGAACACGCGCCAGGCGCTCGGCTTCGCCTGCAGGCGGTCTTGCAACTGTCGGGTGTCCGCGATGCGGTGGCGTCTGTCCGCATTGCGATTCGCCAGCGGCATCGATGTTCCGGCAACACCTGCGGCGGCGGTCAGCGCCAACCCGCCACTGTCGATGATGTCTTCATAGCGCAGGATGCGCTCGCGCGGCAGATGATCCAGCAGGCGTCGGAAGCACCACTCCAGAACGATCAATTGGCGCGACAGCGTATTGCTCTCATCGCCCAGTTGCGCAGCCAGTGCCGGGTCGAGGCGCTCCGCCATGGGCAGCCGCCCTGCTCCGATGGGCAGATCGATGGCCTGCCACGCCGCCAGCAGTGCGAGCGGATTGCGCATGATGCCGATGACCGCGTGGCCGCGCACCAACTCCGGCAACAGCGCCAGAAAAGTTCCGTTGTGCTTGATGGCCAGCGTGAACCCGGCGCTCAGCGGCCGCGGAATCGCAATCTCGGCAACGGCAGCGTCCCAGCGCCGCCCCTGCGGTGCGGCGACGAAAAAATTGTCCGGCACCTGTCCACCGCGTTGCCGGCTGGGGACCTTGCCACGCGTGAGCGCCGATTCCCTGCAGGTGCTGAAGAAAGCATCGATGACGGCCACGGCGGCAGCCGGATCGTTGGCCGGCAGGTCTGCGACCGGCATCGGTTCGGCCAGCGCCACGGTGTCTGTACAGGAACCCAGCAGCTGGCAGGCGAGCGTCGTGCCCGCGCGCGGAATGCCGGTGAGGATCAGATTGCGGCCGCTCACAGCGAGGCCCAGAGTGCGTCGATGCGATCAAGCAGGGCATGCGCCGCGGCGCGCTCGCGTTCCAGGGTAAAACGCTGTGCCGTGATGCGACCTGCGCCGGCCATCATCGTGCGCTGCGCGGCGTCGTGCATGAGATCGATCGCGGCGGTGGCCAAGTCACGCGATTGCGGATTCGGTACCAGCGCGTTGCGGCCGGGTTCGAGGTAGGCACGGTTGCCGACGGCATCGGGCACGACCACCGCGCGGCCGATCGCCATCGCTTCCAGCGCCGGCAGATAAAAGCCCTCGGTGGTCATCGGCAGCAGCAGGCAGACCGCGTGCTGTGCCAGCAGCCGGAGGTAGTCGGTGCGCGGCAGCGGACTTTGCAGCAGCGTGTGCACAACGCCGTGCGCGGCCAGATGTGCCGCCGCCGCCGCACCCAGCGTCGGCTGCTTGATGGCATCCACCAGGACCGCATCGCGAGCGGGAGCGGCATCCCCCAGAGCGGCCAGCGCAGCAACATCGATGCCGGCCTCGATCACCTCGATCGGGCCACGCGCCCGGCCACTGGCGCGCAGCGCATCGGCCACCGTCGCGCTGACGCAGACGCGCACGGCGGGGCGCGACAGATAACCGTTCAAAACGTGGGCGGGATCGGCGTGGCGTATCCCCTGAATCAGGTTGATCACGGGCGGAACGGGCGACGCACCGGCGGCGGCCTGCCAATCGCTGCCGGCAAGAAACAGTGCTTGCGCCTGTCCGGGTTGCCAGTCGGCCACAGGCTCGATGCCGGCGGCGATCCAGGGATTGTCGTCATCACGTCGCGATTCGGGTGTGAAGTAGATGCTCGCCCGCCAGGCGTGATGCGCGACCACGTGTGCGTACCAGTCGTACACCTTGCCATGGCCGCCGGTGAAGGCGCGGAAATCGCGATGGAACAGCATGCAACGGCGCGCGCTCATGGACCGATCCGGATCTCCATCGGTAGCGGAAACAACCCGGTGAAGCGGTCGCGACTGTCGTCGACGACCTCGAACGATATCCACCCTTCCTGACGTGCCAGCACCTGGGTCTGTTCCAGACTGGGGGCATCGACGATGCGCAACCGCAGCCGATAGACGCCCTTCTGAAAGCTGGCGCGAAATTGCGCACGCAACTCGACGTGGTCATCACTGCGCTCGGCAGGCAACGCGACCCGCCGTCCGCTGAGTTGCAGTCCCTTGCCGTCCATGATGTCGAGGATCAACTGCGGCGCGCGCACCTGGCGCGTCAGCCGGATGCGCAGCCACACTGAAACCGCGGCGTCGAAACGCAGACTGGCGTGACGCGGCGCATCGTTGATGCTTGCATCCACCACGCAGGCGTCGCTGGTTCCATAACCGTGATCGATGCGGGCTATCTCCGTCCCCGCCGCTTCGGCGACGATGCGCTCGCGCAGGCCTTTCTGATGGATGCGGTACAGGTACTCGGTGGTGACATCCTCGGGTGAGCCGCGCATGACGATGCGGCCTTTCTCCAGCAGCATCGCTTCACGGCAGAAGGCGCGGATCGCGTTGAGGTCGTGGCCGACGAACAGCAAGGTGGTTCCGGTGGACAGGATCTCGTCGATGCGTGCCATCGCGCGGGCCTGGAATTCGGCATCGCCGACCGCCAGCGCCTCGTCGACGATCAGAATGTCCGGCTCCATGTGCACCTGCACGGCGAACCCCAGCCGAACCACCATGCCGGAGCTGTAGGTCTTGACTGGCTGGTCCACATATTCGCCGATGTCGGCAAACGCCAGGATGCGCTCCATCAGCGCCTCGGCACGGATGCGCGGCATCCCCAGCACGGCGGCATTGAGGATCACGTTCTCGCGTCCCGTCATCTCGGGGTTGAATCCGGAGCCGAGTTCCAGGAGGGCCGCGATGCGTCCCTTGACCTCCACCGAACCGGTGCTCGGTTGCAATACGCCGGCGATGATCTGCAACAGCGTGCTTTTGCCGCTGCCATTCAGACCGACGATGCCCAGCGCGTGGCCACGGGGCAAATCCAGGCTGATTCCCTCCAGCGCCTTGTGCAGGCGCATGCGCTGATCGACCCAGGCCTGTACGCGAAGAGCGATGCGCCGGTTGAGGCGTGCCGGCAGCCGCGTCAACCGCAGCACCAGCGGCACCAGTAATCGGCTGCCCGGTGTGGCCCACAGCCGGTACACCTTGGAGACATCATTCACGCGCACAGCGAGTGCAGGCGCCGGATGGATAGGAGTCATCACGCATCGACACAAGACCGGGCGCGCAGCTTAGCCGAACCGTATCCCCCGCGGCCCGTTCCGCGACCACCGCGCGATCGCGTGGGTGGTGCGGTTCCTGCTGCAGCCGCTCAATCAGGCCCATCGGGTACGCTAGTGAGCGGGCCTGATGGTGTCGGTGAGGTGTGGCAGCTGCACTGGACGCTGACGCCGTATGAGCATGGCGGGCAGCCGTGGAGGATAGATGATGCGGTCCGGCTGGAGCGAAGCGGTGCGGGGGTGGCTGGACGCGCAGGGCGCCCGGCTGGGGCGGCGTTTGCAGGCGGCGCGGTGGTA
>DATLSL010000180.1:0-5988 GCA_035534135.1 Rhodanobacteraceae bacterium
TGGTGTTCAAGTCCACCGACGGCGGCACGAACTGGACGGTGATCAGCCCCGATTTGACGCGCAACGACAAGAGCAAGCAGGGTCCGTCGGGCGGCCCGGTCAACTGGGACATCTCCGGCGCCGAAACCTACGACACCGTGCTGTCGATGACGCTGGCACCGACCGACAGCCAGGTGCTGTGGGCCGGCACCGACGACGGTCTGGTGCAGGTGACGCGCGACGGCGGCGGCCACTGGAGCAACGTCACCCCGGGCGGCGTGCCGAAGTGGTCGCGCATCTACCAGATTGGCGTGTCGCCGTTCGCCGCCGGCACCGCCTACGTGGCCGCCGACGCGCACGAGCTCGACGACCGCAAGCCCTACGTGTTCCGCACCAGCGACTACGGCAAGAGCTGGACGCGCATCAACGACGGCCTGCCCGACCAGTCGGTGCTGGTGGTGCGCGAGGATCCGCAGCAGCGCGGCGTGCTGGTCGCCGGCACCATGACCGGCGTGTGGGTGTCGCGCGACGATGGCGGCCACTGGTCGCCGCTCAAGGCCAAGAGCCTGCCCACGGTGGCAGTGTGGGACGTGCAGTTCGTCGGCCCGCACGGCGGCGATCTCGCCCTTGGCACGCACGGCCGTGGCGTGATCGTGCTCGACCACTTCGCCGCCGTCGCCGGCCTGACGCCGGCGGTACAGAAGCAGCCGCTGCAGGTGTTCGCGCCATCCACCGGCGTCGAGTGGCAGCGCTGGTCGCGCGGCGAGGGCGCCGAGCCCGGCTACACCGTACCCAACGCGCCCAACGGCGTGGTGCTCGACTTCTGGCTGCCGAAGAAGCTCGAGCCCAGCGCCGCCGAAAAGGCCGCGCATCACGGTCCGGTCGAGGTCCAGGTGAAGGATGCCGCGGGTCATCTCGTCGCCACGCGCTGGGTCAAGAAGACTCACGCCGGCGTCAACCGCTACGTCTGGGACATGAGCTATGACGGCCCGACCAAACTCGACTTCGACCAGATGCCCGCAAGCGAAACCGGCGGCGAAGGCGGCAACAGCGGCCCGCCGGTGCTACCCGGCAGCTACAGCATCACCGTGACCGCCGACGGCCACAGCCAGACCGTGCCGGCGACCGTGACCTACGATCCCAACCACGTGGCGGCGCTGCCGGCGCAGCAAGCCGCATTGCAGGCGGCACTGGCCGCGCGCAACCAGCTCAGCGCGCTCAACCAGATGCTCAACCGCGTCACCGCCTGGCAGGGCACGCTGAAGAGCTTCGAGGCCGAGGCCGGGAACCCCGACAGCAGCCTCGACGCCACCCAGCGCGCGTTGCTGACCCAGGCCGTCGCGCTGGGCAAGCAGATCGCCACGCTGCGCGACTCGGTGTACAGCGCCAAGTTCCAGCACAACGTGATCGAGGACGACCTGCACCAGCTGACCGATCTGCATGGGGGCATCGCCGCCGTGTACGGCACCGAAGCCAGCCTGCAGAACCAGGCGCCGACCGCGCCCTTGCTGCAGATGGGGCAGCAGCAGGCGCAGCAGAATGCGACCGCGCTGGCGGGCTTCAACAGCCTGCTGGCCGGCGACGTCGCCACCTACAACAAGGCCGCGTTCGCGGCCGGGGTGCCGACGCTCGCCGGCGGACAGCCGATCGCGGTGGCCGCGGTGCAGTAACGCAAAGACGGACGTCCAGACGTCCGCTTGGTCAAACCCATCGGGCGCCCTCGTGGCGCCCGTTTTTTGACGGCCATGAAACACATCCAGGCTTGAGCCCTTCCGCCGGATTGCCGGCGCGCCCGCTTGAAGCCCTCTCCCCCGGCTCTGCCAGGGGGGAGGGAAATTCCCGAGGCGGTTCGAACCGCCGGACTGTTCGCGAGTCGGATCAACAAGACGCGCGCAACGCGCGCGCGATCACGTCCAGCGCCAGATCAATGCCGGCATCGTCGACGTCGAGATGGGTCACCGCGCGCACGCGCTTTGGGCCCATCGGGCACAGACGCACGCCCGCGGCCAGCGTGGCCGCGGCCAGGCGCGCGGCATCCCAGCCGTCTACGGTGAGCTCGAAATAAACCAGGTTGCTCGCCACCGTGGCCGGATCGATGGCGATGCCGGAGATGTTCGCCAAGCCCTCCGCCAGCCGCCGCGCGCGGGCGTGATCGTCGGCCAGGCGTGCGACGTGATGGTCGAGCGCGTACAGGCAGGCCGCGGCGATGATGCCGCTCTGGCGCATCGCGCCGCCGATGCGCAGCTGCCAGCGTCGCGCCTCGCGCACGAAAGCCGTGCTGCCGGCGAGGATCGCGCCGCCGGGCGCGCCCAGACCCTTGCTGAAGTCGATCCAGACCGAGTCGTAGCCGCGCGCGAAGTCGGCCGCGGACACGCCGCTCGCGACTGCCGCGTTGAGCAGCCGCGCACCGTCCATGTGCGTGGCCAGCCCGGCCGCGTGCGCCGTTTCCGCGACCGCGCCCAGCGCCGCGTGCGACCACACCGCGCCGCCGCCGAGATTGGTCGTCTGCTCGACCGCGACCAGCCGCTGCAGCGGTGCCTGCAGGTTGTCGGCACGCAGATGGCGCTTGAGCTGATCGGCGTCGAACATCCCGCGCGTGCCGGCGATCGGCTCCAGCATCACCCCGGCCAGCGCCGCAGGACCACCGGCCTCGAAGCCGACGATGTGCGCCGTGGTCTCGCACAGCACCGCCTCGCCGGGTCGGCAGTGCACCGCCAGCGCGATCTCGTTGCACATCGTGCCCGAGGGCAGATAGACCGCCGCCGGCTTGCCCAGCAGAGCGGCGCAGCGCTCCTCGAGCGCGTTGACCGTCGGGTCCTCGCCGGCGCGCTCGTCGCCGACCTCGGCGCCGGCCATCGCCGCGCGCATCGCCGGCGTGGGCCGGGTCTTGGTGTCACTGAACAGATCAACGCGCAGGGGATTCATCCGCAAGCTCCAGAGGATCGTGGACAGACCGCGATGGTGCCGCAGACACCCGGCGCATGGCCACCGGCGATGTAGGATCATTCGACCGCCGGAGGCTGCCATGCGCCACGTGATGCCGCTGTTGCTCCTGCTTGCGTCGCTTGCCGCAGCGCCGGTCGCGGCGACGACCGTGTACCGCTGCGTCGGCGCCAACGGCGCGATCAGCTATCAGGACCAGCCCTGCGCGGCGGGACAGAAGGCCAGCACGATCGTTCTGCCCGACAGCGCGCCCAGCGCGCCGGTGCCGCCGCCGCCCTCCATCCCCACCACCGTCGCACCCGCGCCGCCGCCCGCTGCACCGCCGCCCGCGCCGTTGCCGCAGCTCTACGCCTGCTATCGCGCCACCGACGGCAAACGCTATGTCAGCTTCGACGGCAACCCGCCGTCCTACCTGGCGCCCATCGGCGTGCTGGGCGCGATCTCGATGCCGCTGGCGCGTACCTACGGCCCCGGCGGCGCCGGCATCTCGGCGCCCGGCGTCGGCCCGAAGCCGCATGTCGCCAGCCGCATCGCCGGCTACTACACCTCGGTGCAGGACCACTGCGTACCGCTGCCGCGCGCCGAGATCTGCCGGCGCGTGCAGCAGCAATACGACACGGTCGAACACAAACTGCGCAATGCGTTTCAGGACGCTAAACCCGCGCTGGAAGCCGAAGCGTCCCACCTGCGGTCGCAGCTGCGGGGGTGCCAGTGACCGATCCGTATCGGGAATCCGGGTGCTGTCCTGGCTGGGCTGCTAGCAGGAACACCCCATGACTCCACGCCAGGCGGCCGCATTCGTGCGCAAACACGGCGTTGTCCTGGAGGCGGCGACGGGAGCGGTGCCTACCCTGGCGACAGCGATCACGGGTGCGCCGATTCGCGGAAGCTGGTGGGCACATCCCCGGCGCCAGGCGATATTCGAACTCACCCGTGCGCTGCGCGACTCCCGCGACATCCTCGTATGCCGCCTCGTCGACGGCCGGATCACCTATGTCCATCGACGGCTTTGGCCAGCGCTCGTCCGCGCAGCACCGCGCTTTCCGATCCGGTGGATCGCCCGGATTCACGAGGTCCACACTGCCTCCGGGAACCACGTCACCCGGGAGGTTGCCTTTCCGGCGTGGGTTCCGGACGAGATCTCCGCGGAAGCATCGGCGATGTCCGAAGAACAGGCCGTGCTCGAGCTGGGCCGGTGTGTTCACATCACGCGGGGCACGCAGCCCGGTCCCTCCGCCCCGCAAACGCGCCGCAAGCGGCACGCTGCGGAACCCTGACACCGGCCACGCCATGCCCGCGCGCATCAATCTCCGCCCGCCCACCGCCCTGGACCAGGCCGGGTTCCTGCGACTCGCCCGCGCCAGCCGTGCCCTGCACGGCGCGTGGGTGCAAGCCCCGACCACGTCCAGGCAATACGCGGCCTATCTGCAGCGCATGGCGCAACCGGGCAACCAGGCTTTCCTCGTCTGCCTGCGGACAACGCAGCAGATCGTCGGCGTGGTCAACCTCACCCACGTCGTGATGGGTGTGTTCCGCAGCGGGTATCTGGGTTACTACGCCTTCGCCGGTTGCGAGCGCCAGGGGCTGATGCGCGAGGGGCTCAAGGCCACGGCACGCCATGCCTTCACCGCATTCAAGCTGCACCGGCTGGAGGCCAATATCCAGCCGGACAACGTCGCCTCCATCGCGCTGGTGCGTTCGTGCGGGTTTCAGAGGGAAGGCTATTCGCCGCGCTATCTCAAGATCGGCGGGCGCTGGCGCGACCACGAGCGCTGGGCGCTGCGGGCTTCGTAGTGGCGACAGGCCGGCGCCGCGTGGCGCGCCGATGCAATTTGCAACGTCACCGCGTTGACCGTCGTCTGTGAACAGCAGGTATCCCGGCAACCCGCCGGACCGGACATCCGGGCCATTCTGCGGGTCTACGCACAGCTGCTTCAGGCGTCTGCGAGTTGAACGGCAGCGCCGCTTTCCGCCCGCACCAGCTGCTGCCATTGAGCATAGGCATCCGGGCCGCGTGTGACCGGGGTCTGCTCCACCAGCGCCGTGACGAAATTGCCGAAGTCGCTTCCGAACTGACCGGCGGACAGTTTCCACGCGGCGCGCATTCCGGGTGATTGCATGTAGAAGCGGGCACCGGCGACGTAGCTGTCGAAGGCCTTCTGGTCAAGTTGCCCGGCCTCGTGCTGCAGGAACGAATCCTCGCCACTGAGGAACAGTGCACGACAGATCATCATCCATTGCGTGAACTCCTCGCGCGTGAGATCCGCATGGCCCGCCGAGCCTTTGTGAAACACGCGTGCCAACTCCGGGCTCGCGATGGCGATGGCGCCGTGCGAGGTGCGATCCGCCCGCCCCTGCTGCATGATCGCGCGCTGGCTGCGTTCGGCGCTGCGCACCTGCAGCCCGAGATAGATCAGCGAGCCGATCACGGCGACCGATGCCACGGACTGGCTCAGGTAGAAGATGTCTTCAAGCGACATGGTTTCACTCCGGTGGCGTCGGGTGGGTTGAAAAAAGCATCGCCTGGCAGCGCATGGGCGAGGCGTGAGCTGCGCGATAGTGTCGTGGCGGCGTGACGCAAACCTTGAGGAGCATGCGGGACTGCATGATCGTCATCCCGCAGCCGCAGGCTGAAGGATCGACGCCCATTGGCTTGCTGGCCGCATCCGGCACTCGTTTGCCTCCGCTCAGGCCATCACCCACGTCGTTTCGAGCTGGATCGCCTGCGCACGCGCGTCCTCAGGTTTAAGGTTGCCCTGCGCCAGCGCGCGCACGAAGGCCTGGCTTTCCCGTGCGCGCAGCGCGAACAGTGCGGCGCCGACCTCATGGGCGACATGGAACAGCAGTTCGCGCTCGTCGGCGGCGTAGTGCTCGCCGGGGCGCTGGCCCACGATGAGCGCGCCGAGCAGGCTGCCGCGCAGCATCAGCGGAAAGGCGTAGCCGCCCCGGCCGAGCTGGCTCTGGATGTCATCCAGATCGAGCTCGGCGTTGCGCGCGCGCAGCTTGACGAAGGCGAAATCGTCCAAGGCGACCTGCGCCGGCAAGGCCGGCTCGCCGTGCTGGCGG
>DATLSL010000181.1:0-2511 GCA_035534135.1 Rhodanobacteraceae bacterium
CGACCCGGTGCACAGCCAGATCACCTTCTTCGTCGATCACGACGGCTACTCCGACGCCTCCGGCCGGCTGCATATCGTGCGCGGCTGGTTCCGCTTCGATCCCGCGGACTGGAACACGGCCAAGGTGGTGGCGGACATCGACCTCGGCGGCGTCGACATGGGCGACAAGGACTGGGATCGCGTCGTCGCCGGCAGCGACTTTCTCGACGCGAAAGCGCAACCCTACGCGCACTTCGTCAGCGGCGAGGTCGAGAAGACCGGCGCCGACACCGGCATCCTGTTCGGGCAACTGACGCTGCGCGGCCACACGGTCGGCATCGCCTTTCCGTTCCGCTTCAACCGCCGCGCCTTCACCATCTACGGCCTGCACACCGTGGCCGGCTTCACCGGGCTGGCCACGCTGGACCGCAAGGACTTCGGCATGGACGCCTATGCCGGGGTGATCGGCGTAAAGATCAAGGTGCTGCTGGAGATCGAGGGCATCGAGGACAGCGGTGCCGAGCAGGCCTACGATCGCCAGATCGCCGCAGAGACCGCGCATGCAAATCAAAAGTGACGACACCCGCTGGGGCGTGCCGGCGCAGTTTTTCCACTGGACCGTGCTGCTGCTGATCGTCGCGCTGGGCGCGCTCGGCCTGTACATGACCGGCCTGCCGCTGTCGCTGTGGAAGGAGCAGGTGTATCTGCTGCACAAGTCGCTGGGCATCACCCTGCTGGGGCTGGTCACGCTGCGCCTGCTGTGGCGGCTGGTCGATCCGCATCCGGCACCGCCCGACGGCCTGCCGCGCTGGCAGCACCGGGTGGCGCAGGCAACGCATGCCGCGCTGTATCTGCTGCTGCTGGCGATCCCGATCTCCGGCTGGGTGCTCAACTCGGCATCGGGCTTCCCGCTGCGCTGGTTCGGACTGCTGCAGCTGCCGGCGTTGACGACGGCGTCGAAGCCGCTGACCGCAGCCGCGGTGGAAATCCACAAAATCCTGTTCTGGGTGCTGGTGGCCTTGGTCGCGGTGCATGCCGCAGCAGCACTGCTGCACCACTATCATCATCGCAACCACGTGCTGCGGCGCATGCTGCCGTGGGGCCATCGCCGCCGTGATCCCGGAGCCTCACCATGAAGATCCTCACCCTGTCCGGCGCGCTGACGCTGTCGGTCCTGTTCGCCGCCGCCGCACACGCCGCCGCCTGGCGTGTGCTGCCGGGCAGTACGCTCGGCTTCGCCGGCAGCTTCCAGGGCGAAGGCTTCAGCGGTCAGTTCAAGCGCTACACCGCGACGATCGCCTGGGATCCCGCGCATCCGGAAGCCTGCCGCTTCGACGTCCGCGTCGATCTCGCCAGCGCCGATACCGCCAACAGTCAGCGCGACCAGTTGCTACCCGGCGCGGATTTCTTCGACGTGGCGAAATTCCCGCAAGCGCACTTCGTTGCCAGCGGCTGCAAAGTGGTGGCGGGCGGTGCGCTGACCACCACCGGCACGCTCAGCCTGCGCGGCATCAGCCGGCCGCTCGCGCTGACCCTGCACTTTGCGCCGCAGGGCAAGGATATGGTGCTCACCGTCAACGCCAGCCTCGACCGCCTGGCCTTCGGCGTCGGCGGCGGCCAATGGGCTGATCCCTCGACGATCGGCCGCGCGGTGACGGTCAACGCGCATCTGCTGCTGGCACCGCAGTGATCGCTGCGGCGGCGCCCGCGTCGCACAGCGCGCGCACCAGGCCGGCAAGGTAATCGAGATACATGCGCGGATAGTCGCGGTCGTTTTCCTCGTCGCGCAGAAACGGATTCATCAGCGTGTGGCGCAGGATCAGCAGGCGATCGTCCGCGCCGGCCTGCGCCTGCGGTGTGGCAGTCAGCGTGCGCGGATCGAGATCCAGCGCAGCGAGAATGCGCATGGTGTCGTGTGCGCCTAGCGCCACCGGCCGCAGCGCGGTGATCGAGCCGAAGAACGCCTTCATCTGCAGCGGCTGCTGCGGGTCCACCCGCAGCCGTTCGTGCAGCTGCGCGACGAAGGCGTTGGCCGCCGCGACCGCGTGATTGCCGCGCGGATTGAGCGCCATGCACACCAGGTTGCTGTCGGGCTCGAACGGCACCGTCACGGTGACGCACTCGGCCACCGCGGCGGCGAAGCGCCCGATGTCGGCGCGAAAGCGCTCGGCAGCCAGCACCGTCTCGCGCGGAATGCGGCCGAAATGCTCGCGATCGAGCGGCAGCACGCGATGGGTGACATAGGCCGCCGCGGCCGCGGCACCGGCCTTAGAGCCTTCCAGCGTGTAGCGGCCCAGCGCGCGGAAGGTGGCGCGATAGCCGGTGGCACCGTCGCGATCGAAGACGTAGTCGGCATCCTCGGCCAGCAGTGCCATGCGCCGATGGTCGCGGCAGATGAGGGCGCCGGCGCCATAGGGCAGGTAGCCGAGCTTGTGCGGATCGACGGTGACGCTGTCGGTCGCGGCCAGCGCCGCGAAGGCGGCATGCACGCCGGCACCGGGAAATTGCGCGAAGCCCTCGCGCACGCGCTCC
>DATLSL010000182.1:0-10299 GCA_035534135.1 Rhodanobacteraceae bacterium
CGCGGCAGCATCAACGGCCTCGAGGCCCTGCTGCGCTGGCGCAGCGGCACACTGGGCGAGATCGCTCCCGCTCAATTCGTGCCGCACGCGGAGAACTCCGGCGAAATCGTACGCATCGGCACCTGGGTGATCGTCGATGCCTGCCGGCAACAGCGCACTTGGATAGACCACGGCGCTGCACCGGGTCATGCCGCGGTCAACGTCTCGTTCCGCCAGCTGCTCAGCGGCACCCTGTACGACACCGTCGCGGCGGCGTTGCGGGAATACGGCCTGCCCGGGCGCATGCTCGAACTGGAAATGACCGAACGCGTGCTGATCGAGGACGCCGCCGACACGCTGGAGATTCTCACCGCGCTGAAACGGTTGGGGGTACGCATCACCATCGACGATTTCGGCGAGGGTTATTCGTCGCTGAACTATCTGCGCCGGTTGCCGATCGACGGCATCAAGATCAGCCATGCCTTCATGCAGGGCATCCCGCACAACGGCACCGACAGCGCGATCTGCGAAGCCATCGTGCGCATGGGCCGCAGCCTCGGCCTGGCGGTCACCGCCGAGGGTGTGGAAACCGAACGCCAGCGCGATTTCCTGATCGCGCTGGGCACCCCGTTTGCACAGGGCTTCCTGTTCAGCCCGCCGCTGGAGCAGGCGCAGATCGGCAGCTTTCTCGACGCCTGGGGCGACCGCGCCTGAGACCACCGCTATCATCGCGGCCTGCCTTCGGAGGTCGCCATGAACTCTGCTTTTCTGATCCGCCCGATCGAACCCCGTGACGATGCCGCCGTCGCCGGCATCATTCGCAGCGTGATGCCCGAGTTCGGCGCCGACGGCCCGGGCTTTGCGATCCATGACCCCGAAGTCGAGGGCATGAGCGCCGCCTATGCCGCGCCCGGGAGTGCCTATTTCGTGGTGGAGCGCGATGGCGTCGTCGCGGGCGGCGGCGGCGTCGCCGCGCTGGAAGGCAGCGACGCCGGCCTCTGCGAGCTGCGCAAGATGTATTTCCTGCCCTCCCTGCGCGGATTCGGCGCCGGCACCGCCCTGATGCAGCGCTGTCTGGATGCCGCGCGATCGCTGGGCTACCGCCGTTGCTACATCGAGACGCTGACCGGGATGGACACTGCGCAGGCGCTGTATCTGAAAAGCGGCTTCACCCCGCTGCGCGCGCCACTCGGCAGCACCGGCCACTTCGCCTGCGACCGCTATTTCATCCGCGCGCTGTGACCGGCGCCGGTCCGGCGCGCGGCTCGGCTAAAATCGCCGCTTTGACACAGGCAAGGATCGACCCATGCAGCTCGACCAGGTCAAGGCGGTCATCACCGGCGGCGTGTCCGGACTCGGCTTTGCCGTGGCCAAGCGGCTGGTCGCTGCAGGCGCGCGGGTGGCGCTGTTCGACGTCAACGCCGAGCGCGCGCAGGCGGCGCTGGCCGAGCTGGACGGCGCGGCACATTTCTTCCGCACCGATGTGGCCTCCGAGGAAAACGTCGTCGCCAACCTGGCCGCGGCACAGGCGGCGATGGGCGGACTCAACGCCGCCATCAGCTGCGCCGGCATCCTCGGCGCCGGTCGTGTGCTGGGTCGGGACGGCCCGATGCCGCTGCAGAACTTCGCCGGCACGGTGATGGTCAACCTGGTCGGCAGTTTCAACGTCGCCAAGGGCGCCGCCAGCCTGATGCAGCACAACGCGGCCGGCGATGACGGCGAGCGCGGGGTGATCGTCAACACCGCGTCGATCGCCGCCTACGAGGGCCAGATCGGCCAGGCCGCCTACTCGGCGTCCAAGGGCGGCGTGGTCGCCATGACCCTGCCGATGGCGCGCGAGTTCGCCCGCATCGGCGTGCGGGTGATGACGGTGGCGCCCGGCGTATTCCACACACCGATGGTCGATGGCATGCCGGAGGCGGTCTACCGGTCTCTGTGCGCGCAGGTGCCCTACCCTTCGCGTCTGGGCACTCCGGCCGAGTTCGCCGACACCGTGGCCTTCATCCTGCAAAACCGCTACATGAACGGCAGCGTGGTGCGTATCGACGGCGCGATCCGGCTGCAGCCCAAATAGCCGGGAGTGGGGAGTGGAAAGTAGAGAGCGGGACGCCGGAGGCAGACCAGGTCGCCGCATGCATTCACCGTGGCGCATGCTTTTGCTCACTGATTCAGACTGCGCACCGCACGGTCGGCCTCGCTCATACCACTCTCCTGATTCAATCGCCCCGGTCCTGACTCCCACTTCCTACTTCCCATTACCCACTTCCGATCCCACATGAAAGCCTCCGACATCAAACGCGGTTTCGTCGTCGAGCACGACGGCAAGGTCTATCAGGTCCGCGACATCGAGCGCAGCGCGCCGACCGCGCGCGGTGGCAACGTCACCTTCCGCTTCACCCTCTACAGCGTGCCGGGAGCGAACAAGCTCGACCTCAGCCTGCGCGCCGACGACGAATTGAAGGACGTAGACCTGGAACGCCGCCAGGCGACGTTCTCCTACATGGATGGCGACGCCTTCGTGTTCATGGACGCCGAGGACTACACCCAGTACCAGCTCGGCCCGGATGTCATCGGCGATGCCGCCGGCTACATCACCGAGGGTCTTGAAGGCTGCTATGTGCAAGTGATCGACGACCAGCCGGTGGGGCTGCAGCTGCCGCCCAGCGTCATCCTGATCGTGGTCGACACCGCGCCCGAGCTGAAGGGCGCCAGCGCTACCAGGCGCCCCAAACCGGCGACGCTGCAGACCGGACTGGAGATCCATGTGCCGGAGTACATCGTCAGCGGCGAGCGTGTGCTGGTGAGCACCCTGACGGGTGAATTTAATGGTCGAGCTTGATGCGTTTGCGAGATGCCTTGAATGGCATCTCGCGCATCAAGCTCGGGCGAGGCAGGATGCCGAGCGGAGTACGCGGCAGGGATGCCTCCTCACGATAACCTGACCCGCGCTTGCGAGATGCCTCGAAGGGCATCTCGCGCGTCAGGCTCGGGCGAGGCAGGATGCCGAGCGGAGGTCGCGGCAGGGCTACCCCTCGCATCGACCTGATCCTGATCCGCTGATTTCCGGCCGCGATCACGCCGGCTTTGCGGTTCCGCGCATGGCCTGAACTCGCCAACCCTGGCGCGCGCGTCTTACCCTGCGTCGTCCGGCTCGCGAGACTGCAGTCATGGCTTCCTCTTGGTCCCTGCGCCGCACCCTGCGCGACAGCCTGCTGCGCATCAAGCATCCCGACGTGCCGTTGGCCGTCGCATTACGCAACACCGCGGGCGTCGTCGCGCCACTGATCGCCGGTGCGCTCAGCGGCCATCTCGATGCCGGCATCGGCATCGCCGCCGGCGCGCTGAACGTGATGTTCTCCGATCAGCCGGGGCCTTACCGGCAGCGGCTGCGGACGATCCTGCTGGCGGCGCTGGGCGGCGCGCTGTCGGGCTATGCGGGATTCGTGTTCGGCGCCCAGCGCGACGCCATGATCGCACTCGCGCTGGTGTGGGGGTTTGCCGGTGGCATGCTGGTGCTGTTCGGCACCGCGGCGACGCGGGTCGGCATGACCAGCATGATCCTGCTGGTGATCGCGGCGGCAACTCCGCTGCCGGCTGCCGCCGCTGTCGCTGCCGCGGCCCTGCTGTTTGCCGGCGGCGCACTGCAGGCACTGCTGGCAGTCGTCGCATGGCCGCTGCAGCGTTATCGTCCCGAGCGCACGGCGCTGGCGCAAACCTACCGCGAGATCGCCGCGCTGGCCCGGTATCCGCCGCCGCGCGACACGCCGCCGGCGGCAACCGACGCACTGAACGCACTCCAGGACATCCTGCTCGGGCGCGATCAGGCGCACGGTCGGGCGATGGAGGCGTTCCGCGTCCTGCTCGATGAAGCCGAACGCATTCGCCTCGAACTGCTGGCCCTGGGCGAGCTCGATTCGGCGCCGTCAGAGCTGGACGCCGTACGCACCGCGACAGCCGACGTGCTGGAGGCGATCGCGGCAGCGCTCGATGCCGGCGATCCGCCGCGCGGTGCCGACGACTCGCTGCAGCGCCTCGATCAGGCGCTGGCGACCGCGACCGCATCGCTGCGTCCGCATCTGCAGGCGCTGGCCGGTGCGCTGGGCGCCGCGGTGCGCAATGCCGACTGGGCCGGCAGCCGCGGCGAGCTGCGCGCGGCCACGGCCGAGCGCGTGCTGCCGCCGGCGCTGCGCGGCACGGCGCCGCTGGCGCAACTGCGCGCCAACCTCAACCCGCATGCGGTCGCCTTTCGCCACGCTCTGCGCATGGCGTTCGCGCTGGCGCTCGGCGTCGCCGCCGAGCGCGTGCTCGGACTGGCGCACGGCTACTGGCTGCCGATGACGCTGGCGATCGTGCTGCGCGCGGACTTTGCCTCCACGCTGCAATTCGGAGTGCTGCGCGCGATCGGCACCCTGCTCGGCCTGGTTCTGACCTCGGCACTGCTGCTGCTGGCGCCGGGTCTGGCGGCGAAGATCGCGATGCTGGCGGCGCTGTGCTTCCTGTTCCGCTGGCTGGCCAACGCCAACTACGCGCTGGCGGTGGCGGCGCTGACCGGCACCGTGGTGATCCTGCTCGATCTGGACGGACTGTCGCCGGCACAGTCGCTGCACGACCGCGCGATCGCCACTTTGCTGGCCTGCGCTGCGGCGCTGGCGGGATATCTCGCGTGGCCGACATGGGAGCGCGGCCGCGTGCGGGCCGCGTTTTCGCTGATGCTGGAAAGTTATGCCGTCTATCTGGACGCGCTGGCCGACGCCGGCGACCGCGTGTGCCGGGCGAATGCGCGTGCGGCTGCGCGCGTTGCCCGCAGCAACGCGCTGGCCTCGCTGGAACGGCTGCGCGCCGAGCCGGCGACACCGACCGCCCTGCTGGCGCTGATCGAGCGCCTGTTTGCCCACGCCAGTCGGCTGGTGCGCAGCGCGATGGCGCTGGAAGCGACGCTGGGCGATGCCGGCAGCGATCCGCACGCCGCCGTCGCCGCCGCACAGGTGCGCCAGCTTGCAGCGCGCGTGCGCGATCCGCTGTCCGCCGCGGCATCGGCGGCGTCTGCACCCAGCCCGGCACCCGCGGGCGGCGCCGCGCGCGCA
Organism: Rhodanobacteraceae bacterium; assembly: GCA_035534135.1. Classification (GTDB taxonomy): domain Bacteria; phylum Pseudomonadota; class Gammaproteobacteria; order Xanthomonadales; family Rhodanobacteraceae; genus Metallibacterium. The sequence continues at coordinate 5,064 of DATLSL010000182.1, forward strand.
CGGCTGCACGCGCGCATCGCGGATGCGCTGGCCGCACTGCGGCACGCGCTGGACGAGGCGGAACCCTGAGCCACCGCGCTACACTGCGCTCCGATGCGACGACCGCCACGGCCACACCGCCGCCTTGCGCTAGCGCACCCCGCCCGATCCCCGAAGCCCCTGTCGAGGAAGTGCCATGTCTGCCCGTCGCTTGCCGCGCTTGATGACCTTTGCCGCACTCGTGCTGGCCTTTGGCGGCCACGCCGCCGCCACCGACTACAGCCTCGCCGCCGGCAGTGTGCGTTTCAGCGCACCCGCCGGCTGGCCGCAAATCATGGAGAAAGACGACGGCGACCCGCAGTTCATCGCCTTCCAGGTGCCCGACCCTTCGCCCACCGGCCACGAAGTGCTGGCGCGCGTCACCGTCACCGTGCATACGGTGAGCGACGCACAGGCGTTCAAGACCTGGGTCGATGCCAGACTGGCCAAGGCCCGCGGCCTGCCGCAGTACAAGTCCGGCGATGGCGGCACCAGCTCCAGCCGCTTCACCTATACCGCGATGGAAAACGGGCAGCGCCTGTACTACCGCGAGAGCTACTTCTTCAAGGGCAACGCGGGCGTACAGCTGCGTTGCGTGAGGCCGCTGGCCAGCCAGGCCGGACCGGCGTGGAGCGCTGATTTTGACCGTGGCTGCACGGCCGTCGCGCGCAGCCTCGGCGGTTGAGATGGAGGCGCGGGAGGCGGCGAGCGAGGTTCAGGCCCTGGCGCTCGACGCCGCCGATCCGCTGAGCGCACTGCGCGACGAGTTCCTGATCCCGTCGCACGGCAACGGCGAGCAGGCCTATTTCTGCGGCAACTCGCTGGGCCTGCAGCCGCGTGCGGTGCGCGCCGCCATCGAGCGCGAACTCGACCGCTGGGCCACGCGCGCGGTCGAGGGCCATTTCGAAGGCCCGCATCCATGGCTGCGCGTGCAGGACGAGCTGACGCCGGCGCTGGCCGCGCTGGTTGGCGCCGAGCCCGCGGAGGTCGTGGTGATGAACACCCTGACCGTCAACCTGCACCTGATGATGGCCAGTTTCTACCGGCCGACGCCGGAGCGTCACGCCATCCTGATCGAGCAGGGCGCGTTTCCCTCCGACCGCCACGCCGTGCTCGGTCAGCTGGCGCTGCACGGTTACGATCCGCAGGGAGCCCTGATCGAGGTGGCACCGAACGGCGACGGATTTTTCAGCACCGCCGCGTTTGCCGAGGTGCTGGCCGCGCAGGGCCAGCGCATTGCCCTGGTGCTGCTACCGGGCGTGCAATACCTCAGCGGCCAGGTGCTCGACCTGCGCGCCCTGAGCGAACTGGCACACCGCCACGGCTGCTGCGTCGGTTTCGACCTCGCCCACGCGGTCGGCAATGTGCCGCTGGCGCTGCACGACAGCCACTGCGATTTTGCCGTCTGGTGCAGCTACAAATATCTCAACGGCGGGCCGGGCGCGCTGGCCGGCTGCTTCGTCCACGCCCGCCACGCGCACACGCCGCGACCGCGGCTGGCCGGCTGGTGGGGGCACGAGGCCGCGACCCGCTTCCGCATGGCACCCGAGTTCGTGCCGGAAGCCGGCGCTCAAGGATGGCAGGTATCGAATCCGCCGATCCTGGCGCTGGCGCCACTGCGCGCCAGCCTGGAGCCGTTCGTGCGCGTCGGGATCGCGCGGCTGCGCGAGCGCTCGCTGCGCCTGACCGGCTATCTGGAAACGCTGATCCGCACGCGCCTCGAACGCATGCTGGAGATCCGCACCCCTGCCGATCCGGCCCAGCGCGGCTGCCAGCTGAGTCTGCGCGTGCGCGGCGGCCGCAGCGCCGGGCGCGCGCTGTTCGAGCATCTTGCCGCACATGGCGTGATCGGCGACTGGCGCGAACCGGACGTGATCCGGCTGGCGCCGGTGCCGCTGTACAACCGCCACAGCGACTGCCTGCGCGCGGTGCTCGCCATCGAGGCCTGGGCGACGCGGCAGTAATCACGCTGTCGCACAACCCGCACGCCCCGCAAGACGAAGTGCGTTTCGTGTGACGGCATGCGAACGGAAGCAATACCCCGGAATCAACCGCCCGCGAGCGGACCCGCGCAGCCCATGGCTTGGTCCGGCTCTCAGTCGCCCATCTGCTTCTGCAGATGCTCGCGACGCTCCTGCGCATCGAGGCTGAGGGTGGCGATCGGACGCGCTTCCAGGCGTTCGACGCCGATCTCCTCGTCGGTCTCCTCGCAGAAGCCGTAACGGCCTTCCTCGATGCGACGCAGGGCGTTGTCGATCTTGGAGATCAACTTGCGATAGCGGTCGCGGGTGCGCAGTTCGAGCGAGTTCTCGGTCTCGCGCGTGGCGCGTTCAGCGTCGTCACCGACGTCGCGCACCTCATCGCGCAGGTTCTCCATGGTCTGGCGCGACTCTTCGACCAGGTCCTCGCGCCATTTGCGCAGCTTCTCGCGGAAGTACGCCAGATGATACGGGCCCATGTACTCCTCTTTCGACGAGGGGCGATAGCCGGGGGGGAGACGGATGGTGACGGAGAGAGGCAGTGCGTAACGGCCGTCCTCCTTGGTGATGCCGGCATCGACGCCGGGCAGGGTGACGGGGACTTTGCGAGCGGATGACTTCACGGGGGTCCTGCTGGATGCGACACGGATAGGGGGCGGGATGATGGCGCGAACATTCGCTGCGGCCGGTTGGCGCGCGGGCCCGGTTGACGGTCGAGCGGCGGGAGCCGACTTGACCGCAGGGGCATGTATCGTCTTGGTCTTGATCTTGGCGGCCGGCTTGACCGGCGCCGCCTTGTGCGCAGCCATCGGACGGGCCGCACGCTGCGGCTTGGCCTTGGCCACGGGCGTGGTCGGCTTGCGCTGAACAGTTGCCGCCTTTGCCCTGTTCGCCGATTTGGCGCGGTGGGCCGCGGGTTTCCTGGCGGCGTTCGGCATCTTCGACGCCGAACGCTGTGCAACCGCCTTTCCAGCAGCGGGTTTCCTGCCGGATGTTCCCGGCCTGGCCGCCGCGACCTTCTTCGTCGGAGTTACCTTCTTCGGTGGAGCCCGCTTCTTCGCTGGCGCCGCTTTCTTCACTGGAGCCCGCTTCTTCGCTGGCGCCGCTTTCTTCACTGGAGCCGGCTTCTTCGTCGCCGACCTGGCAGTCGCCTTGCCGCGCGTGGAGGGTTTCGCCGCGGTCTTGCCCGCCGGCTTGGCCTTGGCCACCGGTCGCGACTTCGCGACCGGCCGGGTCTTGGTCGCCGGCTTGCTCTTCCTGGCTGCAATACCGGCCTTGGCCGGTTTGGACCGCGCTGCGGATTTCTTCATTTCGTCTGCCTCCCCGACGTGCCCGAAGTCTCCGGGCGACGCGCCGCATGCCGCGGCGACTGCTGCTGCTCCGTCGTCGCGACCATTGAGACGCGACGGCGGGCTGTTATAGCCTAGAGACCTTACACCAGCAAGCGCCGCGCACCGCACCCGCGCGCCGCATCGGCGCTTCGCGTGACCCGCCTGATCCTGTTTCTGCTCGCCCTGTACAAGCGCCTGCTCAGTCCGCTGCTCGGATCGCGCTGCCGCTTTCATCCCAGCTGCGCCGATTACGCGCGCGCGGCGGTGGCGCGCTTCGGGCCGCTGCGCGGCGGTACGCTCGCGCTCTGGCGCCTGCTGCGCTGTCAGCCACTGTGCGACGGCGGGCTGGATCCCGTCCCCGAGCACTTCACGCTGGCATGCTGCCGGCACGTCGAAGAGGAACACCGATGAACGATGCCTGGCTGATCCGCGATGCCGAACTGGTGAACGAGGGCCGTCGTTTCCACGCCGATCTGCGCGTGCGCAACGGCCGCATCGAGACCATCGCCGGTGAGCTGACCGTGCGCGCTGGCGAACAGGTCTTCGAGGCCGCCGGGCTGTGGCTGCTGCCGGGGATGATCGACGACCAGGTGCACTTTCGCGAACCCGGCCTGACCCACAAGGCCGACATCGCGAGCGAATCGCACGCCGCCGTTGCCGGCGGCATCACCAGCTTCATGGAGATGCCGAACACGCGTCCGCCGGCCGTCACTCGCGACGCGCTGGAGGCCAAGTACGCCCGCGCCGCCGAGGTGTCGGCCGCGAATTACGCGTTCTACTTCGGAGCGACCAATGACAACCTCGACGAGATCCGCCACCTCGATCCGCTGAGCGCGCCGGGCATCAAGGTGTTCATGGGTGCATCGACCGGCAACATGCTAGTGGACGATCCGGCCACGCTCGACGGTATCTTCCGCGAGGCGCGGGTGCCGATCATCACCCACTGCGAGGACACGCCGATGATCGAGGCCAACCTCGCCGCCGCGCACGCGCGCTACGGCACGGCGATCCCGGTCGAGCAGCATCCGCTGATCCGGTCGCGCGAGGCCTGCATCAAGTCCACGCGACTGGCGATCGCGCTGGCGCGCCGTCACGACGCGCGCCTGCACGTGCTGCATATCTCCACCGCCGACGAACTGGCTCTGTTCGAACCGGGGCCGGTCGCCGGCAAGCGCATCACCGCCGAGACCTGCGTGCATTACCTGCACTTCTGCGACGCCGACTACGCCCGTCTCGGCAACCTCATCAAGTGCAATCCGGCGATCAAGACCGCGGCGGACCGTGCGGCGATCGTGAGCGCGCTGGCGGAGGGCCGCATCGACGTGCTGGCCACCGATCACGCCCCGCATCTGGCGGAGGAAAAGGCTCGCGACTACGATCACGCGCCGTCCGGCCTGCCGCTGGTGCAGTACGCGCTGCAGTGCGCGCTGGAGCGCGTCTTCGACGGCGCGCTGACGCTGGAGCGGCTGGTCGAGGCGGTCAGCCACGCGCCGGCGACGCTGTTCAGCGTGCGCGAGCGTGGTTATCTGCGTGAGGGCTACGCCGCCGATCTGGTGCTGGTCGATCCGCAGCGGCCGCACACCGTGACCGACGCCGAGGTGCTGTCCAAGTGCGCGTGGTCGCCGTTCGAGGGTGAAACCTTTCGCAGCTCGATCGCCGCGACCTTCATCAACGGCCGAAAGGCGTGGGACGGCCACCGTGTGGACACCGCGATCCGCGGCGAACGGCTGGCGTTCGCGCGCGGCTAGCCGGGAACATCCGGCTCAGAGCGGCTTCAGCGGCGCCAGCGCATGGTCGTCCGCACCGAAGCCGCCGGCGATGCCCTTGCTGGCGACCGCCACGGCGTCATGCGGGTGCAGGCTTTCCAGATGCGCGGCGCGCACCCAGAAATCGGCGATGCGCTCGTCG
>DATLSL010000183.1:0-19871 GCA_035534135.1 Rhodanobacteraceae bacterium
GATTCCCGGCGGCCTGTTCTCGCCGGCACTGGCGGTCGGCACCGGCATCGGCCACAACCTCGCGCCGCTGTTTCCGCATGTCGATCCGGCGGCGGTGATGCTGCTGGGGATGGCCGGCTACCTCGCCGGCGTGACCCAGACCCCGCTGACCGCGGCGGTGATCTCGCTGGAGCTGACCAACAACCAGGGCCTGGTGCTGCCGATCATGGCGGTGTGCCTGCTGGCGCGCGCCTTCTCGGGGCTGCTGTGCAAGAAGCCGGTCTACAGTGCCTTCGCCGATCGTCTGGTGGCCGACTACGAGCGCCAGCGCGCCGCCGACTCCGGCACCGCCGCATGAACGCCGCTTCCGGCCTGCTGCTGCACGCGGGTCTGGCCACGCTCGAGGGCGACGGCTGCGGCCTGGTCGCCGACGGTGCCCTGGCCTGGCGCGACGGCCGCATCGCGTGGGTCGGCGCCAGCCGCGACCTGCCCGGGGATTGCGATGATCTGCGCGCGGATGCCGTCGACGTCCGCGGCGCGCTGGTCACGCCGGGGCTGATCGACTGCCATACCCACCTGGTCTTCGCCGGCTCGCGCGCCGGCGAGTTCGAACGTCGCCTGCAGGGCGAGAGCTACGCCGCGATCGCGGCCTCCGGCGGCGGCATCCTGGCCAGCGTACGCGCCACCCGCGCCGCCGGCGAGGACGCGCTGCTCGCCGCGGCGCTGCCGCGCGCGCAGGCGCTGATTGCCGGCGGCGTGACCACGCTGGAAATCAAATCCGGCTACGGCCTGGACCTTGCCACCGAACTCGGCATGCTGCGCGTCGCGCGGGACCTCGGCGCGGCGCTGGGCATCAGCGTGCGCACCACTCTCTTGGCGCTGCACGCGCTGCCGCCGGAGTATGCGCACGACCGCAACGGCTGGATCGATTTCGCCTGCGACAGGTTGCTGCCCGCCGCCGCCAGGGCCGGGCTGGCCGATGCCGTGGACGCCTTCTGCGAGGGCATCGCGTTCACGCCGGCCGAAGTGCGGCGCCTGTTTGTCGCCGCGCGTCAGCACGGCATCGCGGTCAAGCTGCACGCCGACCAGCTCAGCGACTGTGGAGGCGCGGCGCTGGCGGCGGAGTTCGGCGCACTGTCGGCCGACCACATCGAATACACCAGCGCGGCCGGCATCGCCGCCATGGCCGCCGCGGGTACCGTCGCGGTGCTGCTGCCGGGCGCGTTCTACACCCTGGGCGAAACCCGCCTGCCGCCGATCGCCGCCTTGCGCGCGCAGGGCGTGCCGATCGCGGTCGCGACCGACCTCAACCCCGGCACCTCGCCGCTGGCCTCGCTGCGGCTGGCGATGAACATGGCCTGCACACTGTTCCGGCTGACGCCGACCGAAGCGTTGCGCGGCGCGACCGTGAATGCCGCGCGCGCCCTGGGCCTCGGCGACCGCGGCCGGCTGGCGCCGGGGCTGCGCGCCGATCTGGTGCTGTGGGACGTCGAAACCGCGGCCGATCTCGCGTACTGGATCGCCGGACCACGCGCGCGGCGGGTAATTGCCGGCGGACGCGACATCGGCGGCAACGCAGCGCCCTGAAACGCGAAGCCCCCGCAGTGCGGGGGCCTCGAGCCACGCCTGGGACCGACTGCCGATCAGGCTGCCGTCTTTTTCTTCGGCGCCGCCTTTTTCACCGCCGGCTTGCTGGTCGCGACAGCCTTGGTCACGACGACCGTCTTTTCCTTGTGCGGGCGGCTGTTGCCGTAGCTGCCGCGAAACGTCTTGCCGCGGGTGGTCTTGCGATCGCCCTTGCCCATGGATGGATCCTCGGAGAATGCTTGATTCGGGTAGCGGCAGGATACCAGCCGCCGCCCGCGAGCGCCTAGCCGGACGCGCAGCTCTGTCCGGCGTGATCGCTGCAGGCGTTGCACTCGATCTCGACGGTGGCATGGCCGATCGCGTAGCGGTCGTGCAGCGCGCTCTTGACCGCGCGCAGCGCGCGCTCGCCATCCGCCTCGCTGTCGATCCGCACATGCAGGGTCGCCATGCGCTGGCCGCTGGCGATCTGCCAGAGGTGCAGGTGATGCACGTCGCGGATAGCGGGATCGGCACCGCGCAGCACCTGCGCCATGGCAGCTGGATCGAGGCCCTCGGGCGTGCCTTCGAGCAGGATGTGGGTCGAGCGGCGCAGCAACACCACGGCGCTGCGCAGCAGCAGCACGCAGACCAGCAGTGACAGCGCGGGATCGGCCCACAGCCAGTGCTCCCAGCGCACCAGCAGCGCCGCCACCACGGTGGCCACCGAACCCAGCAGGTCGCCCAGCACGTGCAGGTTGGCCGCCGCCATGTTGACGTCGTCGTGGTCGTGCTCGTGCAGCAGCCGCAGCACCAGCGCGTTGATCACCAGGCCGACTACGGCCACGCCGAGCATCACCCCGGACAGGATCGGCCGCGGCGTCAACAGCCGCTGCACGGCCTCCCAGGCGATCCAGCCGATCAGCAGGAACTGCGTCAGGGCGTTGACGAACCCGGCCAGCACCTCGAAGCGCGCGTAACCGAAGCTGCGACGCGGATCGGCCTGGCGCAGGGCCATGCCGGCACTGGTCCAGGCCAACCCCAGCGCCAGCGAGTCGATCAGCATGTGGCCGGCATCGGCCAGCAACGCCAGTGAGCCGGAAAACAGCCCGCCCGCGGCTTCCACCGCCAGCATCAGCAGAGTCAGGACCAAGGCGATGCCGAGGCGCGAACCACGGCGATCACGCACGCCGACAGCGCGCGCGGTGGCAGGGTCGTGATCGTGCCCGGCAACGGCAGCGGCAGGGCGATCCGGATGGGATGAGGTCATGCAATGCATTCTTGACGCGCACGCCCGCGTTACACAATTACGCGGCAACGTGCGCAGAGTCCGTGCACTTCGAGGGTCTGCGATCGCGGTCGGAAACCGCGGCGTTCGGCCTCGCTCTCGATCAGGGTGGCGACGGCGCCGCCATCGCACAGCTCTTCGGCGTCCTGGCAGCCATCGCAGATCAGGAACGGCACCTGATGCGTCTCGGCCGGATGGTGGCAGGAAACGAAGGCGTTGATCGATTCCAGTCGATGGATGAAACCGTGCTCGAGCAGGAAATCCAGCGCGCGATAGACCGTGGGCGGCGCCGCGGAAGCGTGGCGCTCGCGCAGGCGTTCGAGCAGATCGTAGGCCTTGACCGGGCGGCCGGCTGCGGCGACCAGCGCCAGCACATCGCGGCGCGACGGCGTCAGCCGCAACGAGCGCTCGCGACAGGTGTCCTCGACCTCGCGCAGGTAACTGTCGGCGCGATGGGCGTGGCGGTGAACGTGGCGGACGCTGGCGAGGGTCATGCGGGAAAGTCCTGCGCGAAGGGTATCACCGCGCCCGCGACGACCCTGCAGCGGGCAGGCTGCAATCGATGCAGCACGGCCGCACGAGTCAGTCTGGGGCGGCGGCGCGCGCCAGCGCGTCGTCGATGCGGCGCAGGGCCTCATCGCGGCCGGCGAGGTAAATCGTGTGCTCGATCGAGGGCGACACCGCAGTGCCGGTGATCGCCACGCGCAGCGGCTGCGCGACCTTGCCCATGCCCACGCCCTGCGCCGCGGCGACCTGCTCGATTGCGCCATGCACGGCTTCCGGGCTCCATGCCGGCAGCGCCGAGAAGGCGGCATGCGCCGCGGTCAGCAGGGTCGCGGCACCGTCGGCCTTGAGGTGCTTGTCGACCGCCTTGACATCCCACTGCGCGATCGGCGCGTACCAGATGCGCGCCCGCTCGGCCATTTCCTTCAGCGTCTGCACGCGGTCGCGCAGGGCGACGATGACGTCGGCCGGTGCCGGCCCGGTGGCCGGATCGATGCCGGCCGCGCGCAGGTGCCACTCGAACTCGGGCGCCAGCGCGGCCGGGTCGTCGGACTTCAGGTAATGCTGGTTGAGCCAGCCCAGCTTGGCCAGATCGAAACGCGAGGCCGCCTTGTTGACGTCGGCGATGTCGAACAGCGCGATCATCTCGGCGATCGAGAAGATCTCCTGATCGCCGTACGACCAGCCCAGCCGCACCAGATAGTTCAGCAGCGCGTGCGGCAGGTAGCCGTCATCGCGGTACTGCATCACGCCGAGCGCGCCGTGGCGCTTGCTCAGCTTCTGGCCGTCGGGACCGAGGATCATCGGCAGATGCGCGAAGCTCGGCACCGGCGCGCCCAGTGCCGCGTAGATGTTGATCTGGCGCGGGGTGTTGTTGACGTGGTCGTCGCCGCGGATCACGTCGGTGATGCGCATGTCGATGTCGTCGACCACCACCGCGAAGTTGTAGGTCGGATAACCGTCGGAGCGGAAGATCACCAGGTCATCGAGCTCGCGGTTGCTCCACTCGATGCGACCCTTGACGCGGTCGTCGAACACCACCGTGCCGGCGTCGGGATTGCGGAAGCGGATCACCGGCGTCACGCCCGGTACCGGCTCGGCGTGCGTGCGGCAGTGGCCGTCGTAGCGCGGTTTTTCGCCGGTGGCCAGCGCCTGCGCGCGCAAGGCATCCAAGCGCTCGCGCGAGCACCAGCAGCGATAGGCCTTGCCGGCCGCGATCAGACCCTCCGCCACCTCGCGGTAGCGGTCCATGCGCGCGGTCTGGAACACCGGGCCTTCGTCCCAGATCAGCCCCAGCCAGCGCATGCCGTCGAGAATGGCCTGCACCGCGGCGTCGGTCGAGCGCTCGCGGTCGGTGTCCTCGACGCGCAGGATGAACCGCCCGCCCCGATGACGTGCCTGCAGCCAGCAGTAAAGCGCGGTGCGTGCGCCGCCGATGTGCAGGTAGCCGGTCGGACTGGGGGCGAAACGGGTGCGGACGGTCATGAGCGCCGGTCGACAGGGTGCAGACCTCGAGTTTAACGGATGCCCGCAGGGCACCCGCCGGCGGCCGGTTGCAATTGTTGACCATGAAAACCCGCCGTTTTGATTGACCGGGCCCGGCGGACCCCGACAATGGCGGCGAGTTTGCATGGTCTGGGGAAACGGGCCATGCCCGTCAGGGAGACCGTCATGACGCACTACACGCTGGCCCTTTCGTGCTTTTCCGACGTCGATGCCGCCGCCGTAAGCCGCTGCCTCGGCGATCGCGAGCATGCGCTGACCGATCGCTGGACGCTGACCGACGAAGCCGCCGCCGATGTGGTGCTGGTCGACATCGACAGCGTCTGGGGCCACATGGCGTGGCTGAAGGCCGGCAACGCCGGCAAGCACGCCGTGGCCTACAGCGACAACGGCGCGCCGCGCGAGGGCGGCCCTCTGCTCGGCAAGCCGCTGACCGCCGCCGCGCTGGCCGGCATGCTGCAGGAACTGGAATCGGTCATCGCTCCGCGGCCGCATACTGCCGCAGCGCCCGCCGAAGTCGCCGCATCGACAGCCGCCGCGCCCGCATTCGCCAACGCACCGACGCCGATTCACGCCCCGCGCACGCTGGGCGAGCTGCTGCGCAGCGGCAACGTGGACGGTCCGCTGCGCGCCAGCGCGGGCGACATCAGCCTGGTACTCGATCCGGCGCGGGACGCCTATCACGGCGACTCCCCCCTGAAGGCGCTGGCGCCGCTGCTGGCGCTGCCGATGGAAGCGCTGCAACCGCTCGACGCCGCCGCGCTGAACGCCGCCCGTGCCGCGCAGCCGATGCAGCCACTGGCGCGGCTGCGCTGGTTTGCCGCCGTCTGCACCACTCCGGGCGCGCTGCCGCCGGGCATCGGCGCCGAGAGCGAGCTGCGCCTGCTGCGCTGGCCGCAGATCGAGCGCGAGTATCCGCGCCATTTCCGCATCGCCACGGCGATGATGAAGCAACCCGGCACCCTCGCCGCCATCGCCGCGACGTCCGGTGCCAGCGAGGCCGAAGTCGCCGACTTCGTGCGCGGCTATCATGCGCTGGGCCACATTTTCGTCGCCGCCATGACCACGCCGGTCGAGCGCGGCCGCATGCGTCGGGTCATCCCGTTCTCGCGCTGAGCCGGGAGCCCTCGCGCGAGGCATCCGGCTCGAGGCGCGCTGCGGATTGACGGCAGCGGCGCGTCAAGCACAGTCTGCTGGCGCGGACGCGGCGTCCAGGAGGCACGGCCCGGTCCGGCGTCATCGCGCGGTCACGCGCCGATCAAGCGCATGCAATACATCGCGCCCATGCTGAACGCAGCTCGCCGTGGAGCGGCACATGCGCATCGGCATTGTCACCGAGACCTACCCGCCGGAAATCAATGGCGTCGCCTTGACCGTGCAGGGGCTGGCCGAAGGCGTGGCCGCACGCGGTCACCAGGTCGAGGTGGTACGCCCGCGGCAGCGTATCGAAGGCGACGATGACCGCATCGTTTCGGTGCTGGTGCGCGGCGCGGCATTGCCGCGCTATCCCGGCCTGCGCTTCGGCCTGCCGGCCGGCAGCCGGCTGTTGCGCCACTGGCGCGCGCAGCGGCCCGATGCCGTCTACATCGCCACCGAGGGCCCGCTCGGCCATTCGGCACTGAATGCGGCGCGCCGGCTGGGTATCCCCGTCGCCAGCGGTTTCCACACCCGCTTCGACGATTATGCAGCGCACTACGGGCTGGGTTTTCTGACGCCGCTGGTGCTGGCCTACCTGCGTCGCTTCCATCGCCGCAGCGCCGCTACCCTGGTGCCCACGCGTGCCCTGCGCGACGAGTTGCTGGCGTTGGGCGTGACCAACGCACAGCTGCTGCGCCGCGCCGTGGACACGGCGCTGTTTCAGCCGGCGCGCCGCGATCCGTCACTACGCGCGGCGTGGCGGGCGCTTCCCAGCACGCCGGTGGTGCTGTATGTGGGCCGCATCGCCGCCGAGAAAAACCTCGATCTGGCCATCGCCGCGTTTCGCATCCTGCAGGCCCGCATGCCGACTGCGCGCTATGTCTGGGTCGGCGACGGCCCGCTGCGCATCGAGCTGGCCGCCGCCCATCCGGACTTCATCTTCACCGGCGTCCAACGCGGCGAAGCCCTGGCACGCCACTACGCCAGTGCCGACCTGTTCCTGTTTCCCAGCCTGAGCGAGACCTTCGGCAATGTGACGCTGGAGGCCATGGCGAGCGGCGTGGCGGTGGTCGCGTTCGACCACGGCGCCGCGCGCGAACATATCGTCGACGACGTCAACGGACGCCGCATCACCGCCGGCGACCGCGATGATTTCATCGCCGCCGCACTCGAACTGGCGCTGGACGTGCCACGCCGTGAGCGGCTCGGCCACAACGCGCGTTCCAGCGTCGCCGCGCTGGCGCCGGGAACGGTCATCGCCGAATTCGAGGCGCTGCTGCGAACACTCGCGGAGGATTCCGTGCATGGCCCTGTCGCCACAGCCGGTGCCTGAGCGCATCGCCCTCGACGGGCGCCTCTGTCTCGCCGCCAATCGCTGGGGCGCACGGCGCGCGGTCGGGCTGTTTTTCGCCGCGGTCAGCCGGCTCGGCGACGGCCTGTTCTGGTACGCGCTGATGACCGTGCTCGCGCTGGTCGGCGGCGCCCGCGGCATCACCGCCGCCCTGCAGATGGCGCTGACCGGCGTGGTGGCGCTGATCCTGTACCGCACGCTCAAGCGCTGGACGCAGCGACCGCGCCCGTACCGCGGTTGCGCCGGCGTCATCGCCCGCGTGCCGCCACTGGACGAGTTCAGCTTTCCCTCCGGCCATACCCTGCATGCGGTCAGTTTCAGCGTCGTGGCACTGGCCTGGTTTCCGCTGCTGGCGCCGCTGCTGCTGACGTTCACCCTGCTGGTCGCGGCCTCGCGCGTGGTGCTGGGCCTGCACTATCCGAGCGACGTGCTGGCGGCGATCGCCATCGGCCTGCTGCTGGGCGGCGCAGCGCTGGCGCTGGGGCCGGCACCGGCCTGGGGCGGTTTCTGACGCCGGACGGCGCGGCTTCCGCAATACGCCCACGCATCCGCGACCCGGCCGTCCGGACCGCGCGGCATAATCCCTGTGTGAAGCGCGCACACATCCAGGAACTCTTCGAACGCCTGCGCGAGATCAATCCGCAGCCGCGCACCGAACTCGAGTACCGCACGCCGTTCGAACTGCTGATCGCGGTGATCCTGTCGGCGCAGGCGACCGACGTCGGCGTCAACAAGGCCACGCGCCGGCTGTTTGCCGTCGCCGGCACACCCGCTGCGATACTGGCGCTGGGCGAGGACGGGCTGAAGCGCCACATCAGCAGCATCGGCCTTTACAACACCAAGGCGAAGAACATCCTCGCCACCTGCAGCCTGTTGCTGGAGCGGCACGGCGGCGAGGTACCGCGCGAGCGTGCCGCGCTGGAGGCGTTGCCCGGCGTCGGTCGCAAGACCGCCAACGTGGTCCTCAACACCGCCTTCGGCGAACCGACCATCGCCGTGGACACCCATATCTTTCGCGTCGCCAACCGCACCGGGCTCGCGCCCGGCAAGGACGTGGCCGCGGTCGAGGCGCGGCTGATGAACGTCGTGCCGCAGGAGTTTCGCCAGAACGCGCATCACTGGCTGATCCTGCACGGCCGCCATGTCTGCAAGGCGCGCAAGCCGGCCTGCCCGCAGTGCGTGATCCGCGACCTGTGCGGCTTCAAGACCAAGACCGTGTCGGCGGGATGAAAAACAAACGGCGGGCTTGCGCCCGCCGTTCCGCCGTCCGTGGAGCGAGGCTCCCTTGCGATGAGCGTTGCGCGGATGCGCCTCAGAACTTGTAGGCGATCATCACGCGGTTGTAGGTGAACGAGCCGTTCCCCGGATTGAGACCGAGACCGCCGATCGCGCGCTCCCAGCGATCGCGTACCGACAAGCCCTTGAGATAGCCGTCGAAGTTGTAGGTCAGATCGACGTAGAGGTTGTGGCTGTTGCCGCGCTGGATCGTCGTGTACCTGGTATAGGACGTCATCAGCACCAGGTGGTTGTCGAGGAAGCTGTAGGTCAGCTTGGCCTTCCAGGCGTGGCCCGGGCCCTGCTCGACCAGACCGCGGATCATCGAGGTCGTATACAGCGGATCGGTGGCGTACCCCGCGGTGTAGGGCGAGATCAGCGCGCCGTTGCCGACCGCGCCGGCTTCCTGCGCGATCTTGTTGTAACCGACCTCGAAGCGACCGTTGGGGATGTTGACACCGACGTCGGTGCCCCAGGTGTTGTTCTTGATGCGGGTGCCGGCGACGCCGAACAGGGCGACGTTGTTGCTGACCAGCTTGTTGTGCGAGCCGCCGCTCTCGGTGACGTACTGCGCGGCAATGAAGGGATCGAAACCGGTACCGGTCTTGAAGGTGTAGCTGCCGTCGACGTAGCCCATGCGCGCGAACTGGCGGAAGTCGTAGTACCACGCCTGCGCCTTGAAGCCGCCGGTGGCATAGGCGGTGCCCAGCGCGTAGGCGCCGTTGGCCTGCGTGGCCGTGGCCGGCAGGCCGCCGAGGCCGCCGTAGGACGAATCACCGCGGTAGGTCGGCGGGTAGTAGAGGTTGTCGTTGTAGTAGCCGCTGGCGGTGCGGCCCTTCCACTCGAAGCTGCGCAGGGCAAAGATGTCCCAGCCCTTCATCGGCTTGAACACCGCCGAGACGGCGTTGTACGAGGCCGGCAGCACACGCGAGTCGCTGCTGCCCATCCACGGCGTGTTGAGGTACTGATAACCGGCGCGCACCTGCATCCAGTCGTTCTGGTACTGCAGGTAGGCCTGGCCCAGCGAGCTGATCGAGTTGGTCGGCCCCATCAGGGTGGTGTCGATCGCGGCCGGGTTGCCCGACTGCGTGCCCAGCGAGTTGGCGCTGAGAAAGCTGCCACCGAGGCTGAAACCGTTGGCGAAGGTGCCGCTGCGGAAATTGATCAGCGCGGCGACGCCGAGCGCGTTGGCGTCGGTGGTGTTGGGCGCGCCGTAGATGCGGCTGAAGTAATAGGTGCGCAGCTCGCCGTCGACGTGGCCCTGGGTGAAGATGTCGCTGAGCGAGTCCGCCTGCGCGCTGAGGCTGATCGTGCCGAGCACGACAGCGATGGCGGCGGTGAGAAGTTTGTTGCGCATGAGAAAGGCTCCGG
Organism: Rhodanobacteraceae bacterium; assembly: GCA_035534135.1. GTDB lineage: Bacteria > Pseudomonadota > Gammaproteobacteria > Xanthomonadales > Rhodanobacteraceae > Metallibacterium. The sequence continues at coordinate 9,972 of DATLSL010000183.1, forward strand.
CCGGGGTTGGAAATGAAATGCGGCGCTTAACCGAAGTTGAGTTCGAACTCGCTGATCGGAAGGTTAAGCGGCCGTTAGGCCTGTGCATCATGTCGGCCGAAATTGACACTCGTGTGTGCACCGGATGACAACACGATGACAGTCGGCGGCCACGCGCCGCGGGCGACGGGATGGGCAGTCGGACAGCCGCTGCTATGCTTTCGCCCATGGCTGATGCTCCGGTTGCCCCCATCGCGCGGCGGTTTCGCGGCTACCTGCCCGTGGTGGTGGATGTCGAGACCGGCGGCTTCGACTGCGAACGCCATGCCCTGCTGGAGATCGCCGTCGTGGTGGTCCGCATGGATGCCGCGGGCGACCTGCATCCCGAGCCGACCGTCTCGACCCACGTCGAGCCGTTCCCGGGTGCGGTCCTGGACCCCAAGGCGCTGGAGATCACCGGCATCGACCCCGATCATCCGCTGCGCGGGGCCATCGCCGAGCGTGCCGCGCTCGATCACGTCTTCGCTCCGGTGCGCCAGGCGCTGCGTGACAGCGGCTGTCAGCGTGCGATCCTGGTCGGCCACAACGCGGCGTTCGATCTCGGCTTTGTCAATGCCGCCGTGCGCCGCAGCGGCCACAAGCGCAATCCGTTCCATCCCTTCAGCTGCTTCGACACGGTGACCCTGGGCGGTCTCGCCTACGGCCAGACCGTGCTCGCGCGCGCGGTCCAGGCCGCGGGTCTCGACTGGGACGCCAGCGAGGCGCATTCGGCCGTGTACGACGCCGAGCGCACGGCGGGGTTGTTCTGCACCGTGGTCAATCGCTGGCACGCTCTGGAAGCAGACGCAGCGCGGACTGCCGTGGACGCCGACCGGGCACGCCGTGACAGCAGCGCGACCGCGCTGTCATGAACGTGCAACAGCTCTGACCTACAAAGGCGGGCGGGCGGATCACGCCCGACCCTGCCCTTCGAGGAGTTTCCATGCTCACCTCCATCAAATCACGCCTGGCCATCCTGGCCGCGGCTTCGATGTTAAGCCTGGGCGCCGCTCAGGCCGCCCAGATCACCGGTGCCGGCAGTACCTGGGTGTACCCGCTGGTGGCCAAGTGGTCCGAGGCCTATGCCAAGGAAACCGGCATCCAGGTCAACTATCAGGGCATCGGCTCTGGCGGCGGCATCGCCCAGATCAAGGCCGGCACCGTGGCATTCGGCGCCAGCGACATGCCGCTGACCCCCGAGGAACTCGCCAAATCCGACCTGATCCAGTTTCCGACCGCCATCGCGGGCGAGGACCTGGTCTACAACCTGCCCGGCATCAAGGCCGGCCAGCTGATCCTCAGCGGTCCGGTCGTGGCCGATATCTACCTCGGCACGATCAAGCAATGGAATGACCCGGCGATCGCCAGGCTCAATCCCGGCCTGAAGCTGCCGGACATGGCCATCACCACGGTCCACCGTGCGGACGGCTCGGGCACCACCTTCACCTTTGCCAACTACCTGTCCAAGGTCAGTCCGGAGTGGAAGGAAAAGATCGGCGCCAACACCTCGCTGGCGTGGCCGGTCGGCGTGGGCGGCAAGGGCAACGCCGGCGTGGCCTCCTACGTGCAGCGCATCAAGGGCTCCATCGGCTACGTCGAGTACGCCTACATCCTCGAGAGCAAGCTCGACTATGCCCGCATGTACAACCGCGATGGCAAGCTCGTCAGCCCCAGCCTCAAGGGTTTCCAGGACGCCGCCGCGCACGTCGACTTCACCAAGGCCAAGGATTTCTACGTGATCCTGACCGACCAGCCCGGCCCGGGAACCTGGCCGATCTCCGGCTGCACCTGGCAGATCCTGAGCAAGAAGGCGCCCAAGGCGACCAATGAAGCGGTCACCACGTTCTTCCTCTGGGGCTTCGACAAGGGCCAGTCCATGGCAGAATCGATTGCCTTCGGCCCGCTGCCGCCGACCACGGTCGACGCCATCAAGGCCTACTGGAAGACCAATCTGGGGATCTGAGCACCCGGGTACGCCCGATCCGGGCGTCGCACCCCGACATTCGCGCCGCAGCCGCGGAGCGACCGTCAAGTACCACAGCGAGTCCGGGCGGATGTCCGGACTCGCTTTTTTCAGGGCGGATGGATGCAATGGGTTGGACGGCCCGCTCGGCACTCTGAGACGATCTGACATGACCGGCCCCCAAGTTCCCGCGCGAGATCGACTCCCGTGAAATCCGCCGCGCAGCGCACCCTCCCCGCGCCCGCACGGCGCATCTCGCTCGACCTGCTGTTCCGCAAGTTCACCGGGGCCATCGCGCTGCTGGTGGCGCTGTCGCTGCTGGGCATCCTGGTCGCCCTGGGCCGCGAGTCCTGGCCGGCGCTGCACCGCTTCGGATGGCATTTCCTGTTCTCCACCGCCTGGGATCCGGTCAGCGACAACTACGGCGCGCTGGTCTTCATCGTCGGCACACTGATCAGCTCGGTGATCGCGCTGCTGCTGGCCGTTCCGGTCAGCTTCGGCATCGCCCTGTTCATCTCCGAAATGGCGCCGCGCTGGCTGCGCGAACCGATATCGGCCGCCGTCGAGTTGCTGGCGGCTATCCCCAGCATCATTTACGGCATGTGGGGTCTGCTGGTATTTGCGCCGTGGTTCGCCAACTTCGAGCCGTGGATCAACGACCATCTGGGCGCGATACCGTGGATCGGCGCGCTGTTCCAGGGGCCGCCGATGGGGATCGGCATGCTCGCCGCGGGTATCGTGCTCGGGGTGATGATCATCCCCTTCATCGCCGCCATCATGCGCGACGTGTTTCTGGTCACGCCGCAGGCGCTCAAGGAGTCGGCCTACGCGATGGGCGCCACCACCTGGGAGGTGGCACGCTACGTGATCCTGCCCTACACCCGCACCGCGGTGACCGGCGGCATCTTCCTCGGCCTCGGGCGCGCGCTGGGCGAGACCATGGCAGTGACCTTCATCATTGGTAATGCCAACAATCTCAGCGCCAGTCTGCTGATGCCGGGCAGCTCGATCGCCTCGGTGATCGCCAACGAGTTCACCGAGGCGACCACCCCCCTGTACAAGTCCGCGCTGCTGGCGCTGGGGCTGATCCTGTTCGTGATCACCTTCCTGGTGCTGGTCATGGCCAAACTGCTGCTGCTGCGCCTCGATCGCCGGGAGGGCCGACAGGCATGATCTCGCGCTACAACCGCCGCCGCCTGGTCAACGTCTTCAACCTCACGATGGCCGTGCTGGCCACCGTGTTCGGCGTCTTCTGGCTGATCTGGATCCTGTGGACCACGATCCGCTTCGGCGCCGGTGCGGTGAATCTGGCCCTGTTCACCCGCGACACCCCGGCACCCGGCGCCAGCGGCGGCGGCCTGCGCAATGCGTTTGTCGGCAGCCTGATCCTGCTCGGGATGGCCGTGGCGATCGGTGCGCCGGTCGGCGTGCTGGCCGGCACCTGGCTGGCCGAGTTCGCCGCGCGGCGCAGGTTGGGCGCCGTAGTGCGCTTCCTCAACGACATCCTGCTGAGTGCGCCTTCGATCGTGATCGGCCTGTTCGCCTACGCGATCATCGTCGATCCGACCGGCCGCTTCTCGGCCTACTCCGGCAGCTTCGCGCTGGCCCTGATTCTGATCCCCGTGGTGGTGCGCACCACCGACGAGATGCTGCGCCTGGTGCCGGGCTCGCTGCGCGAGGCGGCGATCGCGCTGGGAACGCCCTACTGGAAGCTGATCACGCGCATCACCTGGAAGGCAGCCTCCTCGGGCATTCTCACCGGCGTGCTGCTCGGCATTGCCCGCATCAGCGGCGAGACCGCGCCGCTGCTGTTCACGGCACTCAACAACCAGTACTGGAGCGTCAGCCTCGGTCACCCCATCGCCAATCTTCCGGTGGTGATCTTCCAGTTCGCGATGAGCCCCTACTCCAATTGGCAGTCGATGGCCTGGGCGGGGGCGTTGATCGCGGTGGCCTTCATCCTGCTGCTCAACCTGGTCGCGCGCATGCTGCTGGGACACCGCAGCCGCAAAGCCTAGTCCCCCGGCATCCCGAGCCCCCGGAGTTCAACCATGCCCGCCACGCCCCAGATCCACTTGCGCACCGAACACGGCGAAACCGTCGCAACCACCGGTCTGGGCACGATCAAGATCGACGTCCGCGCGCTGAATTTCTACTACGGTCGATTCCAGGCCCTGAAGAACGTCTCCATCGAGATTCCCGCAAGGCAGGTCACCGCCTTCATCGGGCCCTCGGGCTGCGGCAAGTCCACGCTGCTGCGCACCTTCAACCGCATGTTCGAGATCTACCCGGATCAGCGCGCCGAAGGCCAGATCGTGGTCGATGGCGAAGACATCCTCAAATCCCGGCGCGACGTGGCCCTGATCCGCGCCCGCATCGGCATGGTGTTCCAGAAGCCGACGCCGTTCCCGATGTCGATCCACGAGAACATCGCCTTCGGCATTCGCCTCTACGAGAAACTGTCGAAGGCCGAGATCGCGGTGCGCGTCGAGACCGCATTGACACGCGCGGCGCTCTGGGACGAGGTCAAGGACAAGCTGCAGCAGACCGGCACCAGCCTTTCCGGCGGCCAGCAGCAGCGCCTGTGCATCGCGCGCGCAGTGGCGATCAAGCCCGAGATCATCCTGCTCGACGAGCCCTGCTCGGCGCTCGACCCGATTTCCACCGCCAAGGTGGAAGAGCTGATCGAGGAACTGAAGAACGACTACACCGTGGTGATCGTCACCCACAACATGCAGCAGGCGGCGCGGGTATCCGACCGCACCGCCTTCATGTACATGGGCGAGCTGGTGGAATACGGTCCGACCGAGGGCATCTTCACCAAACCGACCAAGAAACAGACCGAGGACTACATTACCGGACGGTTTGGGTGAGACTCGGCGCTGGCGCGATGCCTTGAAGGGCATCGCGCGCCGAGGCGAACGCCCGCAGCAGGATGCGCAGGGCCGGAAGCACCTGGCGAGGCCCGGATGGCCGAGCCTGGTGCGCGGGTCCGGCTTGCCAGTGGCGTGCGCAGACTCAGGCCGCAGGCAGGATGCCGAAGGCGGGAGTCGACGGCGAGCGCCGGAAGCGCGAACCGGCGACAGACTCGGCGCTGGCGCCAAAGTGCCCGGCGAGATGGCAAGGCTGATGCACAGATCCGCTGTGCCGGCAGCTTCAACGTTCTGTATCTGCAACCCAGGACCACGCCCATGAATACTTCCAGCGACCACATCATCCGCAGCTACGACGACGAGCTGAAGCGCCTCACCAGCGAAATCGTGCGCATGGGCGAGATCGCCATCGCCCAGATCGAGGGCGCCGTCGATGTCGTCGAACGCCGCGACTCCCGTGCCGCCGAACGCGTGGTCGCCAACGACGACGCCATTGACCAGCTCGAGTCCAGCGTCAGCCACGACGTCCTGCTGCTGCTCGCCCGCCGCCAGCCGATGGCGCGCGACCTGCGCGAGATCCTTGCCGCCCTGCGCATCGCCGCCGACATCGAGCGCATCGGCGACTACGCCGCCAACGTCGCCAAGCGCTCGATGGCGCTCAACGTCAGCGCGCCGATCGCCCCGGTGCACAGCCTGCCGGCGCTCGCCGACGCCGCCTCCGGCCTGCTCGCCGACGTGCTCAAGGCCTATCGTGACGGCGACGCCGACCTGGCGCGCCTGGTCTGGGAGCGCGACGCCGATCTGGATGCGCTCTACACCGCGCTGTTTCGTGAACTGCTCACCTACATGATGGAGGACCCGCGCAACATCACCTCCGCCACCCACCTGCTGTTCATGGCCAAGAACTTCGAGCGCATCGGCGATCACGCCACCAACATCGCCGAGAACGTGTGGTTCCTCGCCACCGGCGAGCCGCTCACCGAAGCCCGCCAGAAGGGCGACCTCACCGCCAGCCCCGAGCTGCAGCCACGTCGTTGATCCGAGCGCGCCTGAGACGGGCGTCTAAACGTCCGAACATCCGCTTGCGCCTGTCCGCGCAGGCGGGGTAGGCTTGCGCCATGGCTGCTTCCTGCACCCCCGCACTCCGCGTCACCGTCCCTGCGCGATGTTGCCGCGCGCGCTGAGCGCGCGCCCCGCTCCAGCCCTGCCGTCATCCGTCCCTGATCCTCCGCGGCGCATGCTGCGGCACCGTTTTCGCTTCAAGGGAGATCGCCATGATCCACGACAGCATCACCGACACCATCGGCCGCACCCCGATCGTGCGCATCAACCGCCTCGCACCGAAGGGCGTCGCGATGTACGTCAAGGTCGAATCCTTCAATCCCGGCGGTTCGGTCAAGGACCGGCTGGCGATCGCCATCATCCTCGACGCCGAGCGCAGCGGCGCGTTGCAGCCGGGCCAGACGGTGGTCGAGGCCACCTCGGGCAACACCGGCATCGCGCTGGCGATGGTGTGCGCGGCGCGCGGCTATCCGTTCGTCGCCTTCATGACCGAAACGTTCTCGGTCGAGCGGCGCAAGCTGATGCGCGCCTACGGCGCCAAGGTGATCCTGACCCCGGCCGCGGAGCGCGGCTCCGGCATGGTCAAGCGCGCCGAGGCGTTCGCCGCCGAGCACGGCGCCTTTCTCGCGCGCCAGTTCGAGAACCCGGCCAACCCCGCCTGGCACCGCAACACCACTGCCGCCGAGATCGTGCAGGACTTCGCCGGGCACCGGCTCGATTACTTTGTCTCCGGCTGGGGCACCGGCGGCACCCTGACCGGCGTCGGCGAGGTGCTGCGCCTGACCCGTCCCGAAGTGCAGATCATCGCCACCGAACCGGAGACCGCCGCGCTGCTCAAGGGCGAGACCTGGCATCCGCACAAGATCCAGGGCTGGACGCCCGACTTCGTGCCGGCGGTGCTCAATCGCGAGGTGTCGCACCGCATCGTTCCGGTCGGCGAGACGCTGGCCCGCGACACCGCGCGCCAGCTGGCGGAACAGGAAGGCATTCTGTGCGGCATCTCCTGCGGCGGTACCTTTGCCGCCGCGCTGGAGGTCGCGCGCGGCGCCGAGCCCGGTGCGGTGATCCTGGCGATGCTGCCGGACACTGGCGAGCGTTACCTGTCGACGTTCCTGTTCGAGGGCATCAACGAGGGCTCGGACGACGCCTGGCTGTCGGGGCTGTGATCCCGGCGCTGCGGCTCAACGGGAGCGCCGCTGCGCTCCCCGCGCCATGCCGTAGACGCTGATCGCCAGCCACACCGATTCCAGCAGGAACGCCGACAGGTTGAAGGCGCCGAACAGCAGCGAGAGCAATACGCCAAGCGCGCCCAGCGCATTCAGCAGCTGGTTCGGCAGGCCGTCGCCGCGCACACGGCCACTCTGCTGCAGAAAGAACGCCAGCACCATCAGGATCACGCCGACGAAGCCGGCGATGTCATACCAATGCAGGCTCATGCGCCGCCTCCGCGCTGCCGCACCGCCTCGAACAGGGCCACGCCGGTCGCCACCGAAACGTTGAGCGATTCCATCGCGCCCGGCATCGGGATGCGCGCGAGATAATCGCAGCCTTCGCGGCTGAGCCGGCGCAGCCCTTCGCCCTCGCCGCCCAGCACCAGACCGAGCGGTCCCTTCAGGTCGAGCGCATACAGCGAGTGCTCGCCGTCGCCGGCCAGCCCGACCAGCCACACCCCGGCATCGCGCAGCGCGCGCAGGCCGCGCGCCAGATTGCTGACCGCGACCAGCGGCACGCGGTCGGCGGCACCGGCCGCGGCGCGGCGCACCACCGGCGTGATGCCGCTGGCACGATCCCTGGGCACGATCACCGCGGTCACCGCAGCGGCGGCGGCGCTGCGCAGGCAGGCGCCGAGGTTGTGCGGATCGGTGACGCCATCCAGCGCCAGGAACAGCGCCGCGGATCCGGCGCGCTCGACCAGGACGGGAATCGCCGCTTCGCCCAGCGGCGCGGCCTCGCGACAGCGCGCCGCCACGCCCTGATGACGCGCCTCGCCGGCCGCACGCTCCAGCGCTTCGCGCGCCCGCGCATGCACGGCGATGCCCTGTTCGCGCGCGCGCGCCGCCAGCTCGGCGACGCGCGGGTTGTGCGCACCCTGCTCGACCAGCATTTCGAGCAGCCGCGCGGGATCGTGGCTCAACACGGCCTCGACCGGATGGATGCCGACGATCCAGCATTCGCTCATGCGGGCTTCCGCGGCGGCACCAGGCGAAAGTCGATCTTGCGATCCTCCAGGCTGGCGCGCAGCACCTGCACGCGCACCGCGTCGCCGAGACGGAAACTGTGGCGCGTGCGCTCGCCCGCCAGCAGCCGGCGCACGGGATCGAAGTGGTAATAGTCGGCCGGCAGCTGGGTGACGTGGATCAGCCCGCTGACGCGCGACTCGGTCAGCTCGACGAACAATCCGAACGAGGTGACGCCGGTGACCACGCCGTCGAACTCGGAGCCCACGTGGCGCTCCATCCACGCGCACTTGTAACGCTCATCGACGTCGCGCTCGGCCTCCTCGGCGCGGCGCTCGGCCTGCGAGCAGTGCACCGCCATCTCGGCCATATACTCGGGCGTGTACAGATAATCGCCGGGCGTGCCATCGGCGAGCGCATGCCGGATCGCGCGGTGCACCAGCAGATCCGGATAGCGGCGGATCGGCGAGGTGAAGTGGGCATAAGCGTCGAGCGCCAGTCCGAAATGGCCCTCGTTGGCGGCGTGATAGACGGCCAGGCTCTGCGCGCGCAGCAGCACCGACTCCAGCAACGCCGCATCCGGCCGCTTGCGCACGCGCGTCAACAGCGCGGAGAAATCGGCCGGCGTCACTTCGCCGGCGGGCGGCAGCTTGAGCTTGAACTCCTTGAGGAAGCCCAGCAGGTCCTCGTACTTTTCGGCCGGCGGCGGCGCATGCACGCGATACAGCGCCGGGATGCGCTTGCGTGCGAGGAACTTCGCCGCCTGCACGTTGGCGGCGATCATGCACTCCTCGATCAGCCGGTGGGCGTCGTTGCGCGGCCGTCCGCCCAGCGCCTGCACCACACCGTCGGCGTCGAGCCGGAAGCTGACCTCGTGACCGTCGAAATCGATCGCCCCGCGGCGGCTGCGCTGGCGCGCCAGCGCCTGATACAGGCGATGCAGGTTCTCGAGCTGCGGCAGCACGTCGGCCAGCTCGGCGCGGGCGTCGGCGTCGTGCTCGCCGATCGCCTGCCAGACGCGGTCATAGGTCAGGCGCGCGTGCGAACGCATCAGTCCGGCATGGAAGCGCGCACGCGTGACCTCGCCCGCGGCATCCACCCGCATGTCGCAGACCATGCACAGCCGCTCGACATCGGGGTTCAACGAGCAGATGCCGTTGGACAGCGCCTCCGGCAGCATCGGGATGACATAGCCCGGGAAGTACACCGAGGTGCCGCGGCGGTAAGCTTCGACGTCGAGCGCGCTGCCGGCCGGCACGTAGTGTGAGACGTCGGCGATCGCCACCACCAGGCGGAAGCCGCCGTCGGCCAGCGGTTCGGCATACACCGCGTCGTCAAAGTCGCGAGCGTCGGCACCGTCGATGGTCACCAGCGGCAGCGCACGCAGATCGAGGCGGTCGGCGTGCTCGGCGGCGCGCACCGTCGGCGCCGTCAGCGCCGCCTCGCGCAGCGCGGCGTCGGGCCATTCCTCCTTCAGATCGCGATCGGCGATCGCCATGCGCACGATCAGTGACGGCGTCAGACGCTCGCCCAGCACCGCCAGCACGCGGCCGAGCGGACCGCGACCGGCGCTGGGCGGATCGGTGATCTCGGCGACCACGATCTGCCCGGAACGCAGCGCGTGCTCGCCGCCCGGCGGGATCAGCAGGTGCTGATGGATGCGGCGGTCATCGGGCACCACCACGGTGACGCCGTTCTCGACCAGAGCACGGCCCACCAACCGCGCCGGCCGGCGCTCCAGCACCTCGACAATCGCACCCTGCCGGCGGCCGCGGCGGTCCACGCCGACCACGCTCGCCAGCACGCG
>DATLSL010000184.1:0-3555 GCA_035534135.1 Rhodanobacteraceae bacterium
ATCGAGATCGACGCGCACGCGGATGCGGGTTTCGCGGGTGACGCGCTCGACGCGCGCGATCCGCGGCACATCGCAAAGCCCGTGCGCCACCTCGGCCCAGCCGATGCCCTGCGCGCCGACGCGCAGCCCGCGCACACCCAGATTCGCGGCGAACTGCAGGTCGGTGTCACGGTCGCCTACCATCGCCGAGGCGGCGCGGCTCCAGCCGTCGTCGGCCAGATAGTGGCGGACCATGCCGACGCCCGGCTTGCGCGTATCGCGGCCCTCGTGCGGCAGGCTGCGGTCAATCAGGATCTCGCGGAAGCGGATGCCCTGCGATTCCAGCACCTGCAGCAGCAACCGCTGCGGTCCCTCGAAGGCGCGCTCAGGAAACGCATCGGTACCGAGACCGTCCTGGTTGCTGACCATCACCAGCTCGAAGCCGGCGGCCACGCAGCGCTGCAGCGCGGCGATCACGCCCGGCAGCAGGGCCAGCTTCTCGTAGCGGTCGATCTGTTCGTCGGCGGGCTCCTCGATCAGGCAGCCGTCGCGATCGACAAACAGAATCTTGCGCGCGCTCATGTGGCCTCCCGGCGCGCGGCCAGCGCGGCGAGCAGGGTGTCGTTCTGCTCCGGCGTGCCGATGCTGATGCGCAGCGCGTCCGCCAGCCCGGGATAGCGGCTGATGTCGCGCACCACGATGCCGGCGGCCAGCAGATCGCGATAGACGGCCGCGGCGTCGGCAAAGCGTATCGCGAGGAAGTTGGTCTGCGAGGACAGCACCGCGCGCACGCCGGGAAGCGACGGCAGCACCGCCGCGAGCCGGGTGCGCTCGCTGCGCACGGTCGCGATGCGCTCGCGCGCCAGCGCCGCACCCCCGTCCTGCAGCACGGCCAGCGCGGTATCGACGCAGGGCGTCGGCAGCGGATACGGCGGCATGATCCGCCGCAGCAACGCAATCACCTCGGGCGCCGCCAGCAAACTTCCGATACGCGCGCCAGCCAGCGCCCAGGCCTTGGACAGCGTGCGCAGCACGCCGAGGTGCTCATGGCGGTCGAGCAGCGTGGCCGCGCTGGGCGCGTCGGCGAACTCGATGTAGGCCTCGTCGATGATCAGCAGCGCCCGCCCGCGCAGCGCCTCGGCCAGGCACTCGATGATCGCCAGCGGCACCAGACCGCCGGTCGGATTGTTGGGCGAACAGACGAAGACAATCCTGACGGCGGGCGTCAGCCGCGCCAGCAGCGCGTCGGCATCCAGCGTGAAATCCGCCCGCAGCGGAATCTCCAGCACCGCCGCGCCCTGGATGCGCGCGCACACGGCGTACATACCGAAGGTCGGCGGACTGATGGCAACCGCGTCCACGCCGGCCCGGCAGAACGCGCGCACCAGCAGGTCGATGGCCTCGTCGCTGCCGCGCCCCACCAGCACCTGCTCGGCGCGCACGCCGTAGATCTGCGCCAGGTGCTGCACCAAGGCGACGGGCTGCGGATCGGGATAGCGATGCAGCGTCGCGCCGACGTCGCCTGGCGGCGGCCATGGCGATTCGTTGGCGTTGAGCGCCACGCTGCCGCCGCGGGCCTCCATGCGCGCAGACGAGTACGGCACCAGGGCGCGGATGTCGGCGCGCGCGAGATCGAGCACGCTCATGCCGCGCTCTCCAGAGATTCCAGCCGCAGCGTCACCGCTCGCGCGTGCGCCTCCAGACCCTCGGCGCGCGCCAGCGTCACCGCACAGGGTCCGATCGCGCGCAGGCCCGCCGGACTCAGCTCCTGCACGGTGATCTGCTTCTGGAAGCTGGCCACCGACACGCCGCTCCAGGCGCGCGCGTGGCCGTCGGTGGGCAGCACGTGATTGGTGCCGGAACAGTAGTCGCCGACCGATTCCGGCGACCAGGCGCCGAGGAATACCGAGCCCGCGCTTTCGATCAGGGGCAGCAGCGCGCGCGGCGCGGCGACGTGCAGGATCAGGTGCTCGGGCGCATAGGCGTTGCTGACTTCGGCCGCCTGCGCGAGATCGGCGACCTTGATCAGCCGGCTGCCCGACAACGCCTGTGACGCGATCGCCGCGCGCGGCAGCACGGCACGCTGGCGCTCCAGTTCCTGGGCGACGGCGTCCAGCAGCGCCGCATCCGGCGACAGCAGCAGCACCTGCGAATCCGGGCCGTGCTCGGCCTGCGAGAGCAGGTCCGCCGCGACGATGCGCGCGTCGGCCGCCGCATCGGCGATCACCAGCACCTCGGACGGCCCGGCCGGCATATCGATCGCGGGCCCACCGGGCAGCACGCTGACCTGCAGCTTGGCCTCGGTGACCCAGGCATTGCCGGGCCCGAACAGCTTGTCGCAACGCGGCACGCTGGCCGTGCCGCAGGCCATCGCCGCGATCGCCTGCGCCCCGCCCAGCTTGAACACGCGGGTGATGCCGCAAAGCCGCGCGGCATGCAGCACCGCCGCATCACACTGCCCGTTCGCACGCGCCGGCGTGCACAGCACGATCTCGGTGCAGCCGGCGATGCGCGCCGGCACGCCCAGCATCAGCGCCGTGGACGGCAGCGGCGCGCTACCGGCGGGCACATACAGACCCACGCGCGCGATCGGCCGCAATACGCGCTCGCAGACCACGCCCGGCGCGGTCTCGACGCGCACCGGCTGCGGTGCGGTCGCGCGGTGAAAGGCCTCGATGCGTACGGCCGCCTCGGCGATCGCCGCCTGCAAAGGCGCATCGACCTCGCGCTCCGCCTGCGCCCACTCGGCGGCGGACACCTCCAGTGCCTCCAGCTCGCAGCCCTCGTAGCGGCGCGCCAGCAGGCGCAGCGCGTGATCGCCGTCGGCGCGCACCTGGTCGATGATGCGCGCCACGCCCGTGCGCAGTTCGTCACCGCGGGCGCGTGCCGGCCGCGCCAGCGCCTGCGCGCGTGCGCTCTCGTCGAGGGTGTTCCAGTCGATACGCTTCATGGTTCCTGCTTCGTTCCTGCTTCGTTCGGCTCGCGGCGGCCCTCAGGCCAGCATCTTCTCCACCGGCAACACCAGCATCGCGCTGGCCCCGGCGCGCTTCATGTCCTCGAGGTGCTGCCAGGTGATCGCGCCGTGGCAGAGCGCCTGCAGCGCGACCTGGTCATCGCTACCTTCGATCGGCGTCAGCAGCGCGCGCTGGCCGCCCGGCAGCAGGCGTTCGATCGCGGCCAACGCGGCGCGCGGCGCATGCAGCATCAGCAGCTTCGACTCGCGCACCTGGATCACACCGTCGATGCGCCGCAGCAGCAGCTCGATCAGATCGCCACGCTCGTCGCCGGGCATGGCGGCCGGGCCGACCAGCACGCCCTCGCTCTCCAGCAGCACCACGGCCTCCTTCAGCTGGTTGGCGGCAAGGGTGGCACCGCTGGACACCAGATCGCAGATCAGGTCGGCCGTGCCCAGCCGCGGCGCGATCTCGACCGAACCCGACAGGCCGACCACGGTCGCCTGCACCCGCTGCCGCGCCAGCCAGTCGGACAGCAGGAACGGATAGGTAGTGGCGATGCGCAGGCCGGCTAGCCCGGACGGCCCGGCATAGTCCTGCTCCTGCGGCAGCGCCAGCGACA